>NZ_JCAALU010000011.1:0-318685 GCF_059609455.1 Paenibacillus liaoningensis | reverse complement strand
GGCAGTTTCACTCGTTGTTCAGTTTTCAAAGAACAATTTCTCTTGCTTGCGTTTCGTTCGTGTCTGCCGTATGTCTCAGCGGCGACTCATATAATATATCACGGGTGCCTATACCATTGCAAGTGTTTTTTTCAAAAAATATCAATTCTTTTTTTAATAGTGTTTTTCCTTGTACCTCAAAGCCCTGAATCCCTTATATATAAAGGGATAAAGCCGCCCAGCACATACTCTGGACGGCTTTATTTTACTATTACTTTTACGTTTTGACGACCTATACTCTCAATAATAGTAGCTTTATAAAGCTTAATCTATCCCATCTATACTTAGGATGGAATAACCTCATTGATATGCAGATGCCGCTCTACCGTTAAGTTAATAATAGATCCTTCAATGGAAACCCATGGTCTGGTTGGATGCACATGATCAGAAAACACGATCTCTCCTACCCGTTCATCACTAAGCCTAACCTTTGTTCCATTATGGAACTGCGTAACCTTCTCAACAAACACTCGAACATAAGTCGGATCAAGCTTGCCGAAAGCATCGCTTTGGATCTGCTCTAGAACTAGATAAGGCGAGACCGCCTTACGATAAGACTTGTTCAAGGTCATAGCATGAAAAATATCAGCAATAGCTACAATCTTCCCGTATGGATGGATTTTAGCCGCATCAATGCCAAGAGGGTATCCCGTTCCGTCTACCCGCTCATGATGCTGAAGAGCAGCCAGCTTGGCACCATCGTTCAGAGATGCTACATTTTTGAGCATTTGGTAGCCCAGCACGGTATGTCGTTTCATCTCTTCCAGCTCTTCTACGGTTAGCGCAGTCGGTTTGGAAAGAATCGAGCGATCAATACGCGTATTCCCAAAATCATGAAGCAAGCCGCCAAGAGCAACTTGCATCCATTCTTTTTGAGGAAAGCCGTTCCACTGCGCAATAAGATAAGAGGTGAGCGCACAAGCAATGCTATTATGAAGCAAATAATCACGCTCCATAAAACTGCGCGGCACAAACGTCAAAATCTGATAGTTCTTAATATGCTGCAGCAAATTCTCCATCTGATTGCGAATATCCATAATAGGGATGCCTTCCGGCGCTGCATGATCATTAAATACTTGTCTCAGCAGCACCAGCATCTTGTCATATTCATCATGCAGGGATGATGCAGCAATTGGCTTATCGTCCACTTGTTTGGAGTCAGCGCCTGCTTTTGCATCTTCAGACGCTTTAGCAGCAGCTGGTCCATCAACGGCCACGCTTGAAATAATGAAAGCTCTCAAAATTTCAAGCTCGCGGCCAGCAATAACCTTGCCTTTTTGAAGTAGCACCCTTCCTAAAGGGGTAAGGACATCTTCACTAATCTTATCGCCTAACTTCACTTGTGATAAAGTCACCGTTGGCACAACGGTTCCCTCCCCATGTCCTGGATTCCCCTGATATAAAAACTATTCGTTCTCTTCGCTGTCTGAAGGCTGTGCAGCATCAAATTCAGTTGCTTCGCCTTCTTCCAGGTCATCGCTCACTTCTTCACTGCGGGCAATACGAGTAACCGTTGCTACTGTATCTTCATCGCGGGTATTAATCAATTTAACGCCCTGCGTATTGCGGCCCATTGTAGAGATGCCTTCCATGCTTGTACGAATCAATGTGCCTGATGCAGTCATAATCATCAGATCCTCATCATTTACAACGACCTTCAAGCTGACGATTGGGCCGTTCTTATCCGTAACGTTAAGCGTCTTAATCCCTTTACCGCCACGATTTTGAATGCGATATTCGCTCATTGGCGTCCGTTTGCCATAGCCCTTGGACGTAACGATCAGCACATCATTATCATTCATGACGATATCCATATCAATAACAGCATCGCTGTCATCAAGCTGGATACCCTTCACGCCTGTAGCCGAACGGCCCATAGAGCGCACATCATTTTCAGAGAAACGAATCGACATGCCTTCCGCCGTACCCATAACAATCTCCTGCTGACCGTCCGTCAGCTTGACGCCAATCAGATCATCGTCTTCACGCAGCGAGATGGCAATGAGGCCGACTTTGCGAATGTTGATATAGTCATCGAGAGGCGTTTTCTTCACGACACCTTGACGGGTTGCGAAGAACAGATAGTGATTCGGGTCAAAATCCTGTACAGGAATAACCGCATTAATCGTCTCGCCCTGCTCGATTTGAATTAAGTTAATAATCGGCGTACCGCGTGCTGTCCGGCTGAGATCAGGAATCTCATAAGCTTTCAGCTTGTACACCTTGCCCTTATTGGTGAAGAAGAGCAAGTAGTGATGCGTATTGGATACAAAAAGATGCTCGACAAAGTCATTATCCTTCGTATCCATGCCAACGACACCTTTACCGCCCCGCTTCTGGCTCCGATAAGTCGTAACCGGCAGGCGCTTGATATAGCCGCTGTGTGTGATGGAAATAATAACATCCTCACGAGGAATCAAATCCTCATCTAGAATTTCCTCATCACTAGCCGTAATTTCCGTACGGCGCTCATCGCCAAAACGATCTCTAATCTCGTTGAGCTCTGTGCTAATGATTGCAAGCACCAGCTGCTCATCAGCGAGAATCGCTTTGAACTCGGCAATTTTCTGTAGAAGCTCTGTATATTCTGCTTCGATCTTATCGCGTTCCAGACCTGTCAGGCGCTGCAAACGCATATCGAGAATGGCTTGTGCCTGCTCGTGGCTAAGATCGAATCGAGTGATCAAGCCTTCACGAGCAATTTCAGCTGTTTGGGAACCGCGTATTAACGCAATAACCTCATCCAGATGATCCAGCGCAATCCGATAGCCTTCCAAAATATGAGCGCGAGCTTCAGCTTTCTTCAAATCGTATTCCGTACGACGACGGATAACCTCGATTTGATGCTGCAAATAATGATAGAGTACTTCACGCAAATTCAGCGTCTTTGGCTCGCCATTAACGAGAGCCAGCATATTAATGCCGAAGTTGGACTGCATTTGCGTCTGTTTGTATAAGTTGTTAAGCACAACGCTAGGATTCACATCACGGCGAAGCTCGATAACAACCCGCATGCCTGTACGGTCAGACTCATCGCGCAAATCCGTAATGCCGTCGATCTTCTTCTCCCGAACGAGCTCTGCAATTTTCTCAACGAGACGGGCTTTATTTACTTGATAAGGCAGCTCATATACGATAATACGCGCTTTATTGCCATTCTCTTCAATCGTTGCCCGCGCACGCATGGTCACCGTTCCGCGACCCGTCAAATAAGCTTGACGGATGCCGCTTAATCCCATAACAATACCTGCCGTCGGGAAATCAGGACCTTTTACATAATCGATCAATTCAAGCGGTGTTATATCCGGATTAGCAATAAGCGCCTGTACACCGTCAATGACTTCCCCCAAATTATGCGGAGGAATATTCGTTGCCATACCTACAGCTATCCCTGTTACACCATTGACTAGCAAGTTAGGAAAACGCGCCGGCAATACCGCAGGCTCCTTCTCTTCACCGTCATAGTTCGGAATGAAATTCACTGTTTCCTTGTTAAGGTCACGCAGCAGCTCCATTGCAATCTTCGATAGACGAGCTTCCGTGTAACGCATGGCTGCTGCCATGTCACCATCAACCGAACCGAAGTTGCCGTGTCCATCTACCATCATGTACCTCATTGAGAAATCCTGTGCCATACGCACCATGGACTCATACACAGCCGAATCACCGTGAGGATGATACTTACCGATAACTTCGCCTACAATCCTTGCGGATTTTTTGTGAGGCTTGTCCGGTGACATCCCAAGCTCCGACATTGCGAATAAAATCCGGCGATGAACAGGCTTGAGTCCATCCCTTACATCGGGCAATGCGCGACTTACGATAATACTCATCGCATAGTCCATAAAGGAATCGCGCATTTCCGTGCCAATATCACGGTCTTTAATCTGCGAATATTGTTCTTCCGCCATGCTTTACCTCCCTGACGTCTATCTGCAAACCTGTAAACATCATTGTCTCTCTAGTTCTTTCTTAAATAAGACGATACTAAACCTAAATTCCACGAACATAGACGAAAAAATAGGTTAAACACCGTATTCCGTTACGCTCCGATTGCCATAAACTAAACAAATCCAACTTTTATTATACCACTCATTCTAAACTCTGTCTCCTGCCGGAATAAGAATCGATAGGCTCAGGCAGTGATTTAAAGAAAGGGGAATCAAGCTTGTCTATACAGCGCGTTACTAGCAAATGGGCTAAAACGCAGGTGCTCCTGCGCTCCGAACATTTGCGCCAATACATGCCTGCTACCGAGCTGTTCAGCAAAGAAAATCTGCTCGCAATGCTCACCGAGTACAGCATGGTTTATGTGAAACCCGTCAACGGCACCTTTGGAAAAGGAGTCATTCGGGTCGAGCAGTATGCCGCTCCTGGCCGAGGCTTCCGATACCAGATTGAAACCAGAGTTCGCACGTTCGCTACCTTCGACCAATTGTACAACAGCCTTTATCGCTATCAAGTAGGCAAACGCTACCTCATCCAAAGGGGGATCTTCCTGCTTCGCCATCAGAAGCGGCGCTTTGATATCCGCGTAATGGTGCAGAAAAATCCGAAAGCCAGCTGGGAAGCGACGGGCATCATCGGCCGTCTCGCCCATCCCGCAAAAATCGTCACCAACTACCATAGCGGCGGCACGCCAATGCCATTTGAACAGCTTATGAATGGTCATTTGTCAACATCTGAACAGCAAGCGTATAGACAGCGTTTGAACAAGCTTAGCCTATCCATCGTTCACCAAATGCTTCAGGCTTATCCGCGAATAAAAGAAATCGGTGTCGATATTGCAATCGATACGAAGCTGCGCCCATGGATACTAGAGGTCAATACTTGTCCCGATCCGTTTATTTTTCGCAAGCTTCCTGACAAGTCCGTGTTTAAAAAAATATATCGATACGCCGTTGCCTATGGCCGGTACAAAAGAAAATAGCCGCCACTAGTGCATATCTTCATACTGTGAGCATAGCCCCGTACAAAAACGCATTCTAGAAACGACTATTTTTAATTTCAAGCGGCAAGCTATGCCGCTGTACTTAAATGATTCAGCAATTAACGATCCCAAGGAAAGCTAAATGTCGAGATTTTTAACGCTTAGAGCATATTGCTGGATGAAGTTACGACGCGGTTCAACGTTGTCGCCCATCAGCGTATCAAAAATCGTATCGGCTTCAATGGCGTCATCAATCGTTACTTGAAGCATGGAACGGCTTTCTGGATCCATCGTTGTTTCCCAAAGCTGGACAGCATCCATCTCGCCCAAGCCTTTGTAGCGCTGAATGTTAATTTTACCGGTTTGACCAAACTCAGCAATAATTTCATCACGTTCCTTCTCGTTCTGCGCATAACGAATGACCTTGTTGCGCTCGACTTTATAGAGCGGCGGCTGGGCGATATAAATATAGCCCGCTTCGAGAATTTTGCGCATGTAGCGATAGAAGAACGTCAGCAGCAGGGTACGAATATGCGCGCCGTCAACGTCGGCATCCGTCATAATAATGACTTTGTGATAACGCGCCTTCGCCAAATCAAAGTCCTCGCTGATGCCTGTTCCGAGCGCCGTAATAATCGCCCGAATCTCCGCATTGCCGAGAATACGGTCGAGTCTTGCCCGCTCAACGTTCAGAATTTTACCACGCAGTGGCAAAATAGCCTGGAAGTGACGGTCACGGCCTTGCTTAGCCGAACCACCGGCCGAGTCACCTTCTACGATGTACAGCTCGCTGATTGCCGCATCCTTGGAGGAGCAATCCGCTAGCTTACCTGGCAGCGAGCTGACTTCAAGCGCACTCTTACGGCGCGTCAGCTCACGCGCTTTGCGCGCTGCTTCCCGTGCTCTGGCAGCTTGAAGGCCTTTTTCTACAATTTTGCGGGATACAGCCGGGTTCTCATCGAGAAACTCCTGAAGCTTCTCTGCAAGCAGCGATTCGACAATACCGCGAACCTCGCTGTTGCCTAGCTTTGTCTTCGTTTGTCCTTCGAATTGCGGCTCGGGAATTTTGACCGAAATAATCGCTGTCAAGCCTTCGCGCACATCATCGCCGGAGAAATTGGAATCATTGTCCTTCAGCAAGTTCGTTTTGCGGGCATAGTCATTGATAACCCGCGTGAGCGCACTTTTGAAGCCGGATTCATGCGTTCCGCCCTCATGGGTATTAATATTATTCGCGAAGGAATAAATGTTTTCGCTATAGCCGTCGTTATACTGGAGGCCTAATTCCACCTGGATATGATCCTTGGAGCCCTCCACATAAATCGGCGCTTCATGCAGCGCTTCCTTGTTGCGGTTCAAAAACTGGACGAATTCATTAAGGCCGCCTTCGTATCTGAACGTATTGGTCATCCCTGTACGCTCATCCGTCAGCGAAATTTGAATTCCTTTATTTAGAAAAGCAAGCTCCCGAATCCGGGACTGCAAAATATCGTATTCATAAACCGTCGTCTCCGTAAAAATCTCTGGATCCGGCTTAAAGTTAATCGTCGTTCCTGTATCTTCTGGCGATGTCTCGCCGATGACATGAATGTCCGATTCTGGCGCTCCGCGGCGATACGCCTGCTGATGGATCTTCCCTTTAAGCTTGACGGTTGCTACTACGCGCTCCGACAAAGCATTAACGACAGACACGCCGACCCCGTGCAAGCCTCCGGAAACTTTATAGCCTTCTCCGCCAAATTTACCGCCGGCATGAAGCACGGTCATGACGACTTCAAGCGTCGACTTCTTCAGCTTGGCATTTTCGCCGACAGGGATACCACGTCCATTGTCGACTACGGTAATGCTGTTATCTTCATGAATCGTGACATCAATTTGATTACAATAGCCAGCAAGCGCCTCGTCGATACTGTTATCGACAACCTCCCATACGAGATGGTGGAGTCCCTTGCTGCTTGTGGAGCCAATATACATACCAGGGCGTTTGCGGACGGCTTCCAGTCCCTCTAGCACCTGGATCTGACTCTCGTCATACGTATGCTGCGGATTCAAAGACATTAATGCTCACTGCTCCTCTCAACTGCTCTTGCTACACGTTATTCTGGCCCTTGTCAGCCATTCGCTACAAAATGATGAGCCCGCTTCTTCAAGGTGGAGGATGAAATTGGCGAATAATAGATTTTCTGCTTCGTCACAACGATGGATTTCGGCTCCTCTTCGCCAATCGTCTCCACGTCCTTGCGCTTGCGAGCGCCTGCAACGAACTGCTTGGATAACTTGGAGGATTGCTCTATGGATATATCGAAAATGGCTACCAGCTCGGCAGCCCGAATAATTTTCTCGCCGCCCAAATGGATATACATGCTCCCCCGCCTCCCGATCGTTTGCGCTTATCCGCGCGTCACTTGGCCTTCACGCACATTATAGATACAAGCGTCCTGCAGCTTGCTAATATTGACGCTCTCAAGCCCGGTTGTCGTGATGAACGTCTGCACCTTGCTCTGAAATGTTTCTATGAGCTGCGTCTGCCGGTGCTGGTCAAGCTCAGACAGAACATCATCAAGAAGCAGCAGCGGATATTCCCCAATCTCCTCAGCAATCAGCTCAATTTCTGCCAGCTTTAGCGAGAGTGCGGTTGTGCGCTGCTGTCCCTGGGAACCATATACAGATGCCTCTTTGCCGTTAATAAAAAAGGCCAAATCATCGCGATGAGGCCCAACGAGCGACATCCCTCTGCGAATCTCCTGCTCTTTCACTTGTGTTAACTTTATCATAAATTGCTCAAATAAAACAGATTCATCTTCCGGCTCGCCGCTGCCAAGCGATGGACGGTAGGTAATCGTGAGCTGTTCGCTGCCAGCCGTAATGCCAGAATGGATCTGCTCAGCCCAGCGCTGCAGTTTATGTATGAAGTGTTCCCTTTTTTTCATAATTTTAACACCTAGCTCGGCAAGCTGTGTATTCCATACATCCAGCATCGTCTGCTGCATGGAGCCAGGAGATGCAGACTTCAGGTAGTTATTGCGCTGTACAAGCACCTTGCCGTATTGCTGAAGGGTATGCAAATAACCGGGCTGCACCTGACCGATTTCCATATCCAGAAACCGTCTGCGTACACCCGGCGTGCCTTTTACAATTTCGAGATCCTCCGGCGCGAACATGACCACATTCAGCGACCCGATGAAGTTGCTCAGCTTGCGCTGCTCGAGCCCGTTAATTTTCGCTTTCTTCCCCTGCGTCGACAGCAGCAGCTCAAGCTGCGCCGTACCATAGCGCTTGTCTACCATGCCTTGCAGGCGAGCCGAATCCGCTTCCCAGCCAATCAGCTCCTTGTCCTTGGACGTGCGGTGCGATTTGGTGAGGGCAAGCGCAAATATCGCTTCCAGCAAATTCGTCTTGCCCTGGGCGTTCGGACCGACGAACAGATTGACCTGATTACTCGTCTCCAGCTCAAGCTGTCCGTAGTTGCGGTAATTTTGCAAATGAATATTTTTTAAAAACACGTCTGCTGCCCCTCCCGGTCCTTAGCTAATCGTTATGAACCGGTAACAGTAAAGACGCCGAAGCCTTCTACTTCGACACGGTCCCCGACATACAGCTTGCGTCCACGTCTGTTATCCGTCTCGCCGTTGATCGTAATCTTGTTCTCCTGCAGAAAAAATTTAGCTTGTCCACCTGTGGATATACAATCCGATAGCTTTAAAAACTGCCCCAACGGAATATATTCGGTGCGAATGGCAACTTCCTTCATCGTGGCTTGCCCACCTTCCTCTTCTCGAGCTCTATTCATATCTTTCGCTAGCCTTCTCGCGAGGCTGCTACGTTGTTGTCCGGTAAGGCAAAATTACGTACATGTTGTACGAATGATCGGTCGGCTTAATGATAATCGGGCTCATAGCACCTGTAAAGCCGATGAAAATTTGCTCGCTGTCAATTACTTTGAGCACATCGAGCATGAACTTGGAGTTGAAAGAAATGCGCAGCGGCTCGCCTTCAAATTTCTTGGCATCGATCTGCTCGGTTACGCGGCCAAGCTCGGTCGAGCTTGAAGAAATTTCGATCGAATTGTCATCAAGCGTAATCAGTCGAACAATATTCGTCTTCTCTTCACGCGACATCAAATAAGCACGGTCGATCGCATCCATCAAATTTTTGGTATCGACGACAAGTTCTGTTTTGTACGTCTGCGGAATAATCTTGGAAGTATCCGGATACATGCCATCAAGCATACGTGTATAGAACAGCACATTTCCAAGCTTAAACATGACCTGGTTGTCGGCGACGACAATATCCACGAGGGCATTTTGCTCAGGGACAAGCTTTGACAGCTCGACCAGCGTTTTTGCAGCAATAATGACATTGGAGAAGCGATATTCCGGATCGGTTTCGGTATGCGCATTGCGGCTTGCCAGACGGTGGCGATCCGTTGCTATAAATTTCAGCTGCTGATTGTTAAGCGTCCATAATACGCCAGTCAATACGGCGGTTTGCTCATTGGTGGAAGCGGCTAGTACCGTTTGGCGGATCATCGTTTTCAACAAATCGCCTGGCATTTGAAATAAGCCATTTTCTTCAATAGACGGCAAAATTGGAAATTCCTCAGGATCAAGACCGACCATTTGGATGTCGGAGGAGCCGGAGCGGATCATTGTCTGGAACTGAGCGCCAACCTGAATTTCAACATTATCGGAAGGCAGCTTTTTAATAATCTCGACAAAAAATTTAGCAGGGAGAACAACGCTTCCCGGTTTATCCACATGTGCAATAAATAAATTATCGCGTTCTACCGGGATGAAGCTTTGAATAGATATTTCAGTATCGCTTGCCGTTAAGGTTACACCTTGATGAGTTACATCTATTTTGATTCCACCGAGAATCGGAATGGCTGGTCTGGAGGAGATTGCTTTCGCTACCTGCTGGATCGCATCGTTTAGTTCATTTTTTGAAATCGTTAATTTCATAATTTCTCTCCTATATCCGCAGGGAGACATAGCGAATCATAGTGGATGTTCCGCGAATGTCTTATTCCGCTTATGGATGATGTTTTTTTAAAGATTTTTAGTAGTCGTAGTAGTAGGGGGCCTGAATATGTGGATAAGCGGGACAAGTGCTGATAGATCAAGCCTATCCACATGTGTATAGACTGTGCATAGGCTTGTGTTCGTTTTCCGTATAAAAGTGGATAACTTTTCAGCGCAAATTGTCCTGCTTAACGGCTTACGTATGATTTTTGATTTTTTCAGTCAGGTTTTGCAAAATTTTGTACAAGTCCTGATCAATTTTAAGCTGCTGCGTAATTTTCTCATGGGCATGAATGACCGTCGTATGGTCCCGTCCGCCAAATGCTTCGCCAATCTTCGGCAGCGAGTGGTCCGTCAGCTCGCGAGAGAGGTACATGGCGATTTGCCGCGGATAGGCCACAGCTTTCGTCCGTTTGCGCGCTTTAAACTCCTCAAGCCGCAATCCATAAAACTCCCCGACTTTCTGCTGGATCTCGTTGATGGTAATCAACTTCGGCCGGCTTGAAGGAATGATATCCTTGAGCGCTTCGGCTGCCAAATGGGAGGAAATATCCTGATTAATGAGCGAGGAGTAGGCGACAACCCTGATCAGGGCGCCTTCCAGCTCACGAATATTCGTATCGATCTGGTTAGCGATATAAACCATCGCTTCATTGGGAATATCGAGATTTTCGGCCTTGGCCTTCTTGCGCAAAATGGCAATTCGCGTCTCCAGGTCAGGCGCTTGGATGTCCGTAATTAAACCCCATTCAAAGCGGGAACGAAGGCGTTCCTCCAGGGTCGGAATTTCCTTCGGCGTGCGGTCGCTGGAGATGACGATCTGCTTGCGCTCTTCATGAAGCGCATTGAAGGTATGGAAAAACTCCTCCTGCGTCCCGTCTTTACCAGCCAAAAATTGAATATCGTCAATAAGCAAAACGTCGATATTCCGGTATTTATTGCGAAAGCTTTCCCCACGGTTATCACGAATCGCGTTAATAAATTCATTGGTGAATTTCTCCGACGAGATGTACATGATCTTCGTATTGGGGTTGTGATCCTTGATATAGTGGCCGATCGCATGCATCAAATGCGTTTTTCCAAGGCCAACGCCGCCGTAGAGAAACAGCGGATTGTACGCTTTGGCCGGTGCCTCGGCTACCGCAAGCGATGCCGCATGGGCAAAGCGATTATTGGCGCCGATAACGAATGTCTCGAACGTATATTTGGAGTTCAGCACATGCGTGTGGCTTTCTTCCTGTACGACGGGCACATCCATTGCTCTGGGCGGCATCATAGCTGCCGGTTCAGCGCTTCGAGCCTCTTCAATGGAAAAACGCACATCGACCTGTCTGCCTAGAAATTCAAACAGGGTTGTGCGAATTAGTTTTGTATAACGGCCTTCCAGCCATTCAGCTGCAAATGTTGTCGGTGCCGTAACTTCAAGCAAAGTATCATTCACGAACGAAGCCTTAGTTGCCTTAAACCAAGTATCAAAACTTGGCTTGCTCAGCTTCGTCTGAATAATTGACAACACTTGCTGCCATATATCATAAGCATGGCTGTCCACAGACGTCACTCCTTATCAAAATCGCCGAAACGGCGCAATTAAGCCATATTCTGTCGAATGAATGTCATTTTTCCAAGGAAAACATCCACAATATGAAGAAATGAAAACGGTTGAGTTATAAATAGGGGATTAACTTGTTCACATTTTTATCCACAGGCTGTTAATAAGATTGAGGATAAAGGGAAGGTATCCACATATAAAACATATTCATCATAGCAAAAGATCCCTTGTATTTCAACGGATTCGAAGATTTTATCCACATATTCAATAGCTTGTGTATAAAAGTTGCGCACAACACTAGATATTGTTTATATCTTGTTAAGATTTCGACAAAGTTCGTAAGTCGGCTGAAAAAGTTGTGCACAGCTTATTCATTTTCTGCAAAATCGCCGATTTCATTTATTTATCCACAGCTTTCGATTTCTTGTCTGAAAGGCGCAGGGTGAGTTGACTTTCCGAAGGGTACGTGCTTTAATTGAACTACCTGTTTTTTTTAAGAAGAAGTACGGGAGGTGCAGAGTAAATGAGACCTACATTTAGACCGAATGTTAGCAAACGTAAAAAAGTGCATGGATTCCGCAAACGGATGAGCACGAAAAACGGACGTAAAGTTTTGGCGGCGCGTCGTCAAAGAGGCAGAAAAGTTCTTAGCGCATAAGCAAAAGACCACGTCGGGTGGTCTTTTTTTTTGCCTTGCCCACGATACTTTTGAACATATTAAGGAAAGAACGGTGAAATGGAGTCGTGCAAAGAAGATTGCGTCTGCGTAACCGTAGCGACTTTGGCCGGGTCTACCGGGGAGGCAAATCGTTCGCCAACGGGCAGTTCGTCGTATATTGGTCGAAGCAGCCTGTGGCGGAGCCTTTCCGACTGGGCATTTCAGCAAGCAAAAAAATCGGCAATGCGGTTGTTCGCAACCGGATGCGCCGTGTCATTAAAGAAATCATCAGGCTCAATGAGGCACGGATCGTTCCAAAGGTCGACTTTATTATTATTGTAAGAAAGCCTGCAGTAGCGATGGAGACGAGCCAACTGGAAAAAAGCATTATGCATGTGTTAAGGAAGGCCGGGCTCCTTAAACGCTAAGCGTAGAAGGAGTTATTGTCCTTTGGAAACCGTCCGTTTTGCGTAGAAAAAGAAGCTCCTGAATAATAGAAATGGTTATCCCTGACCATATTAGAAAAACGTTTACATAGGTACCGAAAATACCTCATGACCTTCCTTTCTTTTGTCCTACCAATTATGGTATAGTTTAAAGGATGAGAAGGTATAAGAAATATGTCTGTAACGATGCAGATTTATCTCATGCGAAACTGCGTAGTTTGTGCTGAATGGCGACGAAACCGTTTATGCTGGATAGGCGAAGCATCGGCTCTCAAGAGAGGAGTTTTCATGTTGTTTCGGAAAGAAAACCGTAAATGGCTTTTTGTTTTAGGCATGCTAATGGCAGTGGTAGTCATTGCAGGCTGCGGTTCGCAGGTAGCTCAAACGACGAGTACAGAGGATTTGCTTAAGGGAAACTTCTGGCAGAAAAATGTCGTTTATTATTTTGCGCTTACGCTTGATACGTTCGCAGATTGGTTCGGCGGTGCTTATGGCATAGCCATTCTGCTCATTACCATTATTGTAAGAACAGCCATTTTGCCGCTGACGATTAAGCAATATCGCAGTTCGAAGGCTATGCAGGCTTTGCAGCCGCAAATCGCTGAGATGAAGAAGAAATACAAGGATGACCCGAAAAAGCAGCAGGAAGAGACAATGAAGCTGTTCCAGGCCAATCAGGTAAATCCGATGGCAGGATGCTTGCCGCTCATTGTACAGATGCCTGTATTTATCGCGCTCTATAATGCGATATATATGAACCCTGAGGTGCGTACGCATGCTTTCTTGTGGTTGCAGTTAGGGGAGAAGGACCCTTATTACATTCTTCCGGTTATCGCCGCGGCGACAACTTTCATCCAATCGAAGATGATGCAGAAGCAGCAGACGCAAACAATGCCTGGTATGGGAGCGATGCTTGCCATTTTCCCAGTGTTGATTTTCGTCATGGCGATTAATTTCCCAGCAGCTCTGCCGCTTTACTGGATTTACAGCAACATTTACACAATTATTCAAAACTATTTCTTGTATGTGCGCAATGCTGACAAAAAAGGCAATGACGATACAGGCACCAACGATAAACAATCTAAAGGTAAGGGTAAACGTAAGGGGGCCCTCGCGAAATGAAGAAAATCGTTGCATCAGGGAAAACGGTAGAAGAGGCTGTACAAAGTGGTTTGACACAATTAAATGTGGCTGAGGATCGTGTGAGGGTGGCTGTTCTTGAGCAGCCGTCCAAAGGATTCCTCGGTTTGATCGGCGTGAAAGAAGCGAAAGTAGAACTGGAGCTTATTCCTGATCCAACAAGTGAAGCTGAGCAGTTCCTTCTGGAAGTGGCGAGCACAATGGGACTAGATGTATCCATTGAACGCAAGCAGACGAGGGAAGGCACGCAGCTTTCGATTTCAGGCGGGGGAGATCTCGGCATGATAATCGGAAGGCGCGGGCAGACGCTCGATGCATTGCAGTACTTGGTTAATATTGTGGCAAACCGCTATTCGGACAGTCATCTTCGTATCGTACTTGATGCAGAGGATTTTCGCGAGCGCCGGCGCAAGACGCTGGAAGAGCTGTCAGAGCGCCTTGCGGGCAGAGTGATTCGCACGAAAAAAGAGGTGGTGCTGGAGCCGATGTCTTCCCATGAGCGGAAGGTCATTCATTCCCAGCTGCAAAATCATCCTCGTGTGAAAACATACAGTAAAGGTGATGAGCCGCATCGGCGGATTGTCATTGCACTGAAGTGATAAAGGTAGAACAGATTCGCAGCAATGGCTCCCATGGTCATTGCTGTTTTTCCATTTGAGAGGTGCTGAACACAATGATACAAGATACGATAGCCGCGATTTCAACCGCTGTTGGAGAGGGCGGCATTGCCATTATCCGTATTAGCGGCCCGAATGCTATTGCGGGGACAGCTGCGCTATTTCAGAGCCGAACGGATCTGCGTGAAGCAGACAGCCATACGGTGCATTATGGGCATATCGTTCACCCGGCTACCGGCGAGCAGATTGAAGAGGTGCTGGTGACGCTTATGCGTGGGCCGCGATCTTTTACAGCCGAGGATGTTGTGGAAATCAATGCTCATGGCGGCGTAGTGGCGGTTAAGAAGGTGCTTGATGTCGTGCTGATGCAGGAAGATATGCGATTAGCTGAGCCTGGGGAGTTTACGAAGCGGGCCTTTCTGAACGGGCGCATCGATTTAATGCAGGCGGAAGCGGTCATCGATCTTATTCGTTCAAAGTCGGATCGCGCTTTCTCCATTGCGCGCAAGCAGGCCGAAGGCTTGCTGTCGAAGCGGATTAAAGCACTCCGGCAGACGGTCATTGAGCTGCTGGCGCATATTGAAGTAAATATCGATTACCCCGAGCATGATGTCGAGGAAATGACGACTGCTTATATTCGTGATCAAAGCCAAATTGCGCTGGACGAAATCGCTAAGCTTTTAAAAACAGCAAATGAAGGCAAAATATTAAGAGAAGGTATTATGACGGCAATCGTCGGCAGGCCTAATGTGGGCAAGTCATCATTGCTTAATATGCTGGCGCAGGAAAATAAAGCGATTGTGACCGATATTCCCGGCACAACGCGTGATGTTATAGAGGAATATGTCACGCTTAATAATATCCCGCTGAGGCTGCTGGATACAGCAGGCATTCGCGAGACGAGCGATCTCGTCGAGCAGCTCGGGGTGGAGCGGTCCCATACGGCGCTTGCGGAAGCCGATCTTATTTTATTCGTGCTGAATTATAATGAGCCGCTGCATGCCGATGACCGTGAACTGCTGGACCGTATGGCGGGACGCCAAGTGGTATTGGTCATTAATAAAACCGACCTGCCAGGCAAGCTCGACATGGAAGAAATCGAGAAGCGCTTTAGCCCGGAGGCAATTGTCCGCATGTCGGTTCTGCAGGAAGCGGGACTGGATCATTTGGAGAAGGCGATTAGCGGGATGTTTTTCGAAGGCAAGCTGGATTCCGGCGATTTGACCTACGTCAGCAATGTGCGGCATATTGCTTTATTGAAACGGGCGCAGCAGTCGCTGCTTGATGGTATTGAGGCATCAGAAGCAGGCATTCCGATTGATGTGATGCAAATTGACGTGCGCTCTGCTTGGGAGTCGCTCGGTGAAATTCTTGGGGATGCCGTCGGAGATTCATTGATTGATCAAATCTTTTCGCAATTTTGTTTGGGCAAATAATAAGCGGTCAATAGCCTCCGGACGAACATCCATCAGGCTAGCAGCGCTTTGGGAGGTACTTGGAATGGGATACGAAGCAGGGCAATATGACGTTATTGTCATCGGTGCGGGGCATGCGGGCAGCGAAGCTGCGCTTGCGGCAGCGCGTATGGGCTGTGAGACGCTATTGCTGACGATAAATTTGGATATGGTAGCCTTCATGCCATGTAATCCGTCGATTGGCGGACCGGCGAAAGGGCATGTTGTACGTGAGCTGGACGCTTTAGGCGGCGAAATGGGCCGTAATATTGATAAAACCTTCATCCAGATGCGGATGCTGAATACAGGCAAAGGGCCTGCGGTTCACGCGCTTCGCGCACAAGCTGATAAGTTCGCCTATCAGCATGAAATGAAGAAGACGATTGAGGAGACGCCTAAGCTGACGCTGCGACAAGGAATGGCGGAGGAGCTGATGGTGGAGGAAGGCAAGATAGTGGGGCTTGTGACAAAAACAGGCGCAATCTATCGCTCGAAGACGATTGTCCTGACAACAGGCACCTATTTGCGCGGCAAAATCATTATGGGCGAGCTGATGTATGAGAGCGGACCAAATAATCAGCAGCCGTCGCTGAAGCTGTCTGCAAGCTTGAAGGAGCATGGCTTCGAGCTGGTACGTTTCAAAACTGGTACGCCGCCACGCGTACACAAGGATACGATTGATTTTTCAAAAACAGAAATTCAACCGGGCGATGAGCAGCCGAAATTTTTCTCGCATGAGACAATTTCCTCTAATAATGAGCAGCTTCCTTGCTGGTTGACCTATACGTCAGAGCAAACGCACAAAATCATAAACGATAATTTGCATCGCGCGCCAATGTTCTCGGGAGCAATTGAAGGCACAGGCCCAAGATACTGCCCATCGATTGAGGATAAAATTGTACGTTTTGCCGATAAGCCAAAACATCAAATTTTTCTGGAGCCGGAGGGTCTGCATACGTCGGAGTATTATGTACAAGGACTTTCCACAAGCATGCCGGAGGATGTCCAATTGGGCATTTTACGATCAATCCCAGGATTGGAAAAAGTTGAAATGATGCGCAATGGCTATGCGATTGAATATGACGCGGTCGTTCCAACACAGCTTTGGCCTTCATTGGAGACAAAGGTTGTCGACGGGTTATTCACAGCTGGACAAATCAACGGAACTTCCGGTTATGAGGAAGCGGCTGGTCAAGGTGTTATTGCCGGCATTAACGCTGCCCGTAAAGTGCAGGGGAAAGAGCCGGTCATTATTGCACGTTCCCAGGGCTATATTGGCGTAATGATCGATGACCTTGTAACGAAGGGAACGAATGATCCTTATCGTTTGCTGACTTCCCGAGCGGAATATCGTTTGCTGCTTCGCCATGATAATGCTGACCTGAGATTGACGCCAATTGGCTATGAGATTGGTTTGATTTCGGAAGAGCGTTATGAAAGCTTTTTGAATAAAAAAGCATTGGTTGAGCAGGAAATTGAAAGATTGCGTACAACAAAAGTGAAACCAGAAGAAGCACAGCCCGTATTAAAAGCTGCGGAATCAGCTGAAATTCCGTTTACAGTAGATGCGTTATCGTTGCTTCGCCGTCCGGAAATTACGTATGCGATGCTGGAAAGCATCACACCTTCAGAGCTTGCTTTGACAGAGGAGATGAAGGAGCAGGTCGAAATTCAAATTAAATATGCTGGATATATCGAGAAGCAGCTGCTGCAGGTTGAACGATTGAGCAAAATGGAGAAGAAGCGTATACCGGATGATATCGATTATTTCGACGTGCAGGGACTTGCTTCGGAAGCGAAGCAAAAGCTGTCGGATATCAGACCGTTGTCGATCGGTCAGGCTTCCAGGGTAGCTGGCGTAACACCAGCCGATATTTCCATACTGCTCGTTTATTTGGAGCATTATAACCGCGTTGTAGCGGCGAGAGGATAGAAGAACAAACGATGGAACAGACGATAGAGTGGTTTCCAAAGCTGATGCAGGAGCGGGGAATAGCCTTATCCCAGCATCAGCTCGATCAGTTCGATACGTATTATCGCTTATTGGTCGAATGGAATGAACGTATGAATTTGACCGGTATAACAGAGCGTGAAGCCGTATATGAAAAGCATTTTTATGATTCGGTTTCCCTTTCTTTTTTTATCGATATGGAAGCAGTCAGCAAAATAGCGGATATCGGGTCCGGTGCAGGCTTTCCGAGCATTCCGCTTAAAATTTGCTTCCCGCATTTGAAAATTGTGATTGTTGATTCCTTGAATAAACGTATCCAGTTTCTTAATGCTTTAGCAGAGCAGCTGGGTATTGCTGACGATGTCAGCTGTGTTCATGGCCGTGCCGAAGATATCGGCAGACTGCAAGGCCATCGCGATGCATACGACTTGGTAACAGCAAGAGCGGTTGCCAGGCTGAATGTACTGAATGAGTTTTGCTTGCCATTTGTACGCAAGGGCGGTCTGTTCGCAGCGATGAAAGGTTCGCAAAGTGAGGAAGAGGTTCGGGAAGCGGGGACCAGCTTGAAGGAGCTGAAAGCTGCTGTTCGTTCCGAGCACAGCTTCACTTTACCATTTGAACAATCCGAACGGCATATTGTGCTGATTGAGAAACGTGAAGCCACTCCGCGCAAATATCCCCGTAAGGCGGGAACACCGCTAAAACAACCTATTTTATAAAGAAGATTTAAAGGATCCAATTTATAGATTTTAAGATTGAGGCAGATAAATGGAAATGGTAAGTTTAGGATGTTTCACGTGAAACATTGCTTACTATTTCCAAATTTCTGCTTGTATTTTTATTTGGCATTCAAGGCTGTCAAGCAGGAAATACTTAGGCGCAAGTAGAAATAATAGAGAGAACAAATTAGCAGGATGCGCTGTATTTTTGCAGAGCAGCACACATTTTTTGAAATAGGAGCAGGCATAAGGTTTTGCTATATGCTGCTTATATTTTCTAGAATGAAACGCACCGCGCCGCCAAAGGTTGGAGACAGCCGTTTCACCTTATTCGTTAGCATAGATAAGCAAGGCACATAACATCTGCTAGCTGTTTCAAGGCGCAAGTCTTAAATCGTTAGTGGGGCAGATGGATTGTTTTCCTTTAAAAGGATAAGAATTTATAAGGTTCACCCTTATAATCAGCTTATATTTTTACCCTTGAAACGGCAGCTTTGCCGTCAGAGGACAACGACAGCCGTTTACGCTTGAAATATAGGAAAGTATATAATTTGGTTATCCTATCTCTATATTTCTCGGATTGAAACGCGCCGCTCCGCCAAGGAAGGAGACAGCCGTTTCACCTTGCATTCAAAATCATTTGTAGCCGTCTGTAAATTTTCCGATTGTCTCGATTGAAGTGGAACAGAATACAAGCAAGACTGTTATTTGGCAGCACATCTTTGAAGCTGGCTCTGCTGATGGGGCCGTTTCTTGATCGGGTGGTAGTGGATAAATGAAAGAACAACTTTCTCGTTTGTTTGGTTTGAATGACCAACGCAGCAACAATAATGAAGAGGTTAAACAAATTCCGGTTAATGAAATCGACACGAGTCCATTTCAACCGAGGTCGATATTTGATGATGAACGAATTGATGAGTTATGCCAGACGATTAAGACGCATGGCATTATTCAGCCTATCGTCGTGCGGATGCGGAACAACCGCTATGAAATTATTGCGGGAGAACGCCGATGGCGTGCTGTGACGAAGCTTGGTTATGATACGATACCAGGCATTATTCGTGAGTTTAATGACTCGCAGACGGCATCAATCGCATTAATTGAAAATTTGCAGCGGGAAAATCTAACGGCTATTGAAGAGGCTGTTGCTTATCAGAAGCTGATTGAGCTGCATCAATTGACGCAGGAAAGCTTGGCGCAGCGATTGGGCAAGAGCCAATCAACGATTGCCAACAAACTAAGATTGCTGGCACTTAATGAGGTAGTTAAAAGTGCGTTAATGGAGCGTAAAATTACCGAGCGTCATGCACGGGCATTGCTGGCTCTGCCTACTGAAGAGCTTCAGCTTCAAGTGCTGGAAGAGATTATTTCCAAAGAACTCAATGTAAAGCAAACGGAAATTCGGATTGCTTTCCTGAATGAAACGGTTAAAGCCAAAAAAGCGAAGCGGGTATCTTTTACGAAAGATGTTCGGCTTGCTCTTAATACGATTAGACAGTCTATCGAGATGGTGTCAGGCTCAGGCTTGCAAATTAAGACAAATGAGAAGGATCACGAGGACCATTATGAAATTGTGATTCACATTCCTAAACGTTAAGCGTATGATTCGTTAAAGGGGCTCGCAAATCCTCATTTGCATGTAGATACTATTAAATGCGATAATAGATTTAACTGCTGCCGTCCTCGCTGCTTGCTGAGGGCGGCGAATCCATTTATGCTAATATTACTACTAGGCGATGTCCCGCTACTGGACGGTTACCGCTTGTATTGCTTCTTTGTTAATAGCTTTTACACAGAGTATAGAGGTGAAAGACTTGTCTAAAATTATAGCAATAGCGAATCAGAAGGGTGGCGTCGGCAAGACGACGACATCAGTTAATTTGGGTGCTTGTCTCGCGACGCTTGGCAGACGGGTACTGCTTGTTGATATTGATCCGCAAGGCAATACGACTAGCGGAGTAGGTATTAATAAGGCAGATGTTGAAAGCTGTATTTATGATGTGCTTGTTAATGATATCGACCCACACGAAGCGTTGGCTGATACGAAAATTCCCGGCTTGAAAATTATCCCTGCTACCATTCAACTTGCTGGGGCGGAGATTGAATTAGTTCCAACTATTTCCAGAGAAGTTCGTTTAAAGAAAGCGCTGCATTTATTAAAGGATCAGTTTGATTACATTTTAATCGATTGCCCGCCATCATTGGGTTTATTAACGATTAATTCCTTGACTGCTGCTGATTCGGTCATCATTCCTATTCAATGTGAATATTATGCCCTGGAGGGCTTGAGCCAATTGCTGAATACGGTAAGATTGGTGCAAAAGCATTTAAACACGACGCTGCAAATTGAAGGTGTATTACTTACGATGCTTGATGCCAGAACGAATCTGGGCATTCAGGTTATTGAAGAAGTGAAGAAATATTTTCAACAGAAAGTATACCAGACGATTATTCCACGTAATGTGCGTTTAAGTGAAGCGCCTTCTCATGGACAAGCGATCATTACGTATGATCCAAAATCGAAGGGTGCAGAAGTATATCTTGAACTGGCGAAGGAAGTGATTACGTATGAGCAAGCGGCTAGGTAGAGGTCTGGATGCGCTTATTCCATCGCTTTCGGTAAACGATGATGATAAAGTCATTGAAGTTGCAATTACACAATTGCGGCCGAACCCTTACCAACCACGAAAAACATTTGATGAGCAGTCGATAAAAGAATTGGCCGAATCGATTAAGCAGCATGGTGTCATTCAGCCGATTATTGTTCGTACTGTAATGAAGGGCTATGAGATTATTGCGGGTGAACGTCGCTTCAGAGCTTCGCAGCTTTGCGGCAATACGACCGTTCCGGCAGTTGTAAGATCTTTCTCGGATCAACAAGTTATGGAAATTGCGCTGATTGAAAATTTGCAGCGTGAAGACCTGAATGCGATAGAAGTGGCGATAGCATACCAGAACCTCATGGACAAGTTCAAATTAACTCAAGAAGAGCTTTCTATGAAAGTAGGCAAGTCCAGATCGCATATTGCTAACTTTGTAAGATTGCTGGCATTGCCAGAGTCGATTAAAGATAATGTTTCACGTGGAACAATTTCCATGGGACATGCTCGGGCTCTTGCAGGCATTAAAGATTTAAAGGTGCAGCTGGAACTGGCTGAACTCATTATCAATCAAGGCTGGAGCGTACGTGAGCTTGAGGAAGCGATTCAAAAGCTTGAGTCACTTAAGGATGAGGACAGCAATGATGGCAAACAAGCGAAAAGCAAAGCGAAAAAACGTGATCCTTATATTGAAAGTTTAGAGGAGTCGCTCAGAGAACGATTCAAAACAACGGTGAAAATTAAGCAGCAAAAGGATAAAGGTAAAATTGAGCTTCAATATTATAATAAACAGGACTTGGAACGGCTTCTGGAGATGCTTCAATACATGGCGTAGTCTTGATAAGATAGCATACCCGAGGTGTAATCTTTGATCCTGAAGATTAAACTAAGGTATGCTATTGTTATGAGAAGACACGTAAGTGATGGTGGGAGTGGATGAATGATGAAGGCTAATGGTGAGGAAATCATTTATTTAGATCATGCTGCAACATCATGGCCGAAGCCTAACTCGGTTATTGAAGCGGTGCAGCATGCTATGATGCATGACGCGGCTAACCCGGGGAGAGGCAGTCATCGCATGGCTGTGCGTGCTAGTCGTGTGTTGTTTGATACACGAAAGCAGCTAGCTAAGTTGTTTAAGGTGAGAAACCCTAATGATATTGCCTTTGCAGGGAATACAACAGGCGCTTTGAATATGGCGATAAAAGGGTATATAAAAGAAGGCGATCATGTAGTTGCTACTGGGATTGAGCATAATTCCGTAAGACGGCCGTTAGAATTTCTAAAGCAGTCGCTCGGGATAAAGGTTACCTATGTTGAGGCAGATGAACAGGGGAACATAACGGTAGATCAAGTGCGAGATGCGCTTATGCCACAGACGACGCTTGTTATCGTAAGTCATAGCTCAAACCTGCTCGGAACCATTGTTCCTTTAGCTGAGATTGGCGAGCTAACCCGCCAAAGAGGTGTAAAGCTGCTAGTGGATGCGGCTCAAAGTGCGGGGATTTTGGAAATTGATGTTGAAGCAATGGGAATTGATATGCTGGCTTTCCCTGGACATAAAGGGTTGCTCGGCCCACAGGGCACAGGGGGCTTGTACATCCATCCGGAGCTAGACCTTGTCCCAATGCTGCATGGAGGAACTGGAAGTCAATCTGAGGCAACTGAGCAGCCTTATGTGCGTCCGGATCGATATGAAGCAGGGACGCAAAACACACCCGGCCTGGCAGGTTTGAAGGCAGGCGTAGAATATGTTCTGAATGAGACGGTTCATAAAATCCATACTAAGGAATGGACACTTACACAGCAGATGATGGAGGGGTTATCCACGGTAGAAGGAATCAGGCTGCTTGGACCGAGGCTTGGGGAGCAGCGGACCGGCATGGTTTCTTTTGTAGCGGATGGCGTTGATCCTTCGGAGATGTCTTTTATTTTGGACCAGCATTATCAAATCGCTGTACGTGCGGGCTTTCATTGTACGCCGCTTGCCCATGCCAGTGCGGGTACGATGGCTACAGGAGCGGTTAGAGCGAGTGTGGGTTATTTTACAACGGAAGCGGAAGTGAGTGCGCTCGTTGATGCGGTGCGTGAAATACGTGCGCAATATAAAATTTGATTTATTTCTGGGGGCGGAAAGGTTTACATGAATGATTGGATGAACAACCCTTTATACGGTTTGTTGGCATTGCTGGTAGTGCTGCTTTTTATTATTTTAATTTGGGTCATAAGGCTTGGAAGAAGGCTTGAAAAATTACGCAAGCAGTACGTAGAGGTTATGGGTGATACGGGTATTACGAACATTGAAGAAGTCGTTATTGGGTTGAAGCAGGAAATAGCAGAGCATGCCAGGCATTCGAGAGTAGTAGAGGCGAAGCTGGAACAACTGGAACGGCGCCAGCTTGAGGAGAAGGGACGCTTGGGTGTTATTCGCTATAATGCATTCTCGGAGCAAGGAAGCGACCTTAGCTTCTCCATCGCGATTGTAAATGCGGCGCAAGACGGAGTCGTCGTGTCGAGTATTCATAGCAGGGATAGTGCATATGTGTATGCCAAGCCATTAGAGGCCGGACAATCAACGTATCCGTTAACACCGGAAGAGCTGCAGGCAATTGCTAAAGCGAAATAAAAAGGATGAGCCAAAAGCTGGAGACTGGATCATTCGGCTGATGCAGCTTGTTCCCTAGCCTGAAGCATAACACGATTGCTGCCCATTATAGCGGAGAAAAGGCTGAAAGCAATAAGGTCGGCCATCTTAATGACAAGATGCAGACGAGTATTTTGCAGCACGAAATATTCCATAAAACCGCCCACATTCACAATACCGGTTATGTGCATATCACCGACAGGCGGGAGCTCCTTATTAACGCCGGCGCCAGGGCGTACCGGACCCGTCCCGATATGAACAGAGCCGATGCTGGAAACTTGTCCTAAACAAGCATCGATGCCAATGATGAATGGATTGTGATGGTTTTGATGGATAAGTGCCAGTGTATCGGTCAAGTTCATCGCGTGAACCGGCTCTTCCAGCGTGCCGTATAAAGTAAAGTAAGGGCTGTTGTATTTTGCGAGAGAGGTTCCGATAATGGGGCCAAGCGAATCGCCCGTTGAACGGTCAGTGCCCACGCATACAATGATGAGCGGTCTGGCGCCTGCAAGCTCGTTGAGCATAAGGGAGAGGCGGTTTACGATTAACGTCATGGCGTTGGTATCGGTATGCGGAACTTTCAACGGCACTTCTTTCAAAAAAGAAAGTTTCATAGAATCCCTCCGTTATAGCTAATATGTTATCTAGTATATGGATAGGACAACCATTTTATACGTCATAAACCCACTGATTACGTTGCGTAAAAAGAGGGAGAGGAGAAAAGTGGCTTATGTTGATTGCTTTTGATTCCACACAGCAGGCGTTGCGAGCGGAAATGCTGCTCGAATATGCAGAAATTGAAATAGATATTTGTCCGACCCCTAAAGAGATTACGGCGGGCTGCGCCTTGTCCATTCATTTTCCAGAGGATGATTTGGAGACAGTGCAGCAGGTCATTGTGTCCGAGAAGGTTGAAATAAGAGGGATTTTTAAACCTATTCGTTCGGGATATGAACAAGTGAATCTGTAGGAGGAAATAGCTCTTGAAAACACTAAACATGTACAAAAACTTCATGGAGTGGTTGACGAATATAGAGACATGGCAGCGTTTCGGTGAATCTGCGATTCGCATAGCGCTCATTATTGTTATTACGCATTTGCTTATATGGATTGTCAACAAATCGATTGATCGTATATTATCAAATAAACAAACGAGTCGATTGCCGATGCAGACTAGAAGGATGGTCACGGTAGGACGGCTGCTCAAAAATATCGTCATGTACGCCTGCTATCTAATTGGCGGCATGCTGTTGATGTCGGAGCTGGGCATTCAGCTGGGGCCGCTGCTGGCAGGTGCCGGAATCGTCGGTTTGGCTATTGGGTTTGGCGCGCAAAGCCTGGTGAAGGACATTATTACGGGATTCTTTATTATTTTGGAGGATCAGTTTGCAGTAGGGGATGTCATTCAGGCTGGACAGTTCAAAGGGACGGTCGAGGTTATTGGATTGCGGACGACCAGGCTGCTGAGCTGGACAGGGGAGATTTTCATCATTCCGAACGGCATGATTAATGAGGTGACGAACTTCTCCTTGCGAAATTCTGTAGCCGTCGTGGACGTTTCGATCGGTTATGAGGAAGATGTAGATCGGGCAACGAGCATAATTCAAGCGACGGTCGATAAGCTGGAAGATGAAAATCTTGCGAAGCCGCCGGAGGTGCTCGGCATTCAGCTAATGGGCGCAACGGAAGTGAAAATTCGTATTATAGCGGAATGCTTGCCTAATACGCAGCATGCGCTGGCCAGAAAAATTAATTTGCAGGTGAAGAAAGCGCTGGTTGAGAACGGTATGGATACGCCGTATCCACGCATGGTTACCTATCATCGTGATGAGAGGAGCGGAGAAAGAAATGGAGCGTAAGCAATTTGAGCTTGGCGATGTCGTCCAGATGAAAAAACAGCATCCTTGCGGTTCGAATGAAATGGAAGTGATTCGAATGGGCATGGATATTCGCATTAAATGCGTAGGCTGCAAGCACAGTGTATTAATACCGCGGGCTAAATTTGAGAAAAATATGAAAAAGGTGCTGCGTTCCACCGCTTCTGCTGATGGCGGGCAAGCGCCGGCCCAGACTGAGCCGGACCCTATTTAAGATCGTTTACGGAATGAATGATAAAGGGAATGAATGACCTCCAGCCTTATCGTTAAGAGCGATGGAGGTTTTTTTGTTGTTTTTTGGCACTTTCATTGTTTACAGCTTGGAAACAAGGTGGGCGTCTTTCGGATACTTTTGCTCCGTATAGTATGTTTTGACATTAGAAATACTATATATTACCGATCAGGAGAGTGGAGGAAAGAAGCCGATGTGTGGAATTTCCGGAATCATCCGATATGGCCATGGAAGTGATCCAACGGATAGGGAGATCAGCAGCATGATGGAGCAGATGGGACATCGAGGTCCTAACCAATCCGGCATACAGCTTATGGATAGAGCTGGATTAGGCTTTAACAGGCTTTCTATTGTAGATATTGAAGATGGCGCCCAACCGATGACCAATGAAAATGGACAGGTTTGGCTTATTTTTAATGGAGAAATATACAATTATAAAGAGCTGAGACTCATGCTGCAGAGCAAAGGCCATCAGTTTCGCAATCGAAGTGATTCAGAGATCATCGTGCATCTCTATGAGGAATATGGTATAGACTGCGTGCACCATTTGAGAGGCATGTTCAGCTTTGCCATTTGGGATCGGGCGGAGCAACGGCTGTTTGCTGCGCGGGACCATTTTGGGATAAAGCCGTTTTATTATGCGCAGGAGGGGCACCAGTTTCTTTTTTCATCGGAATTAAAAGGGCTCCTGGCTGTAAGCGGGCAAGTGCCGCAAGTGGATTATGCCAGTATGATGCACTATTTGACCTTTCAGTACGTCCCTCAGCCGCAGACGATGTTTGAAGGGGTTCAGAAGCTGGAGCCGGGACATTTTATGCTTGTCGATCGGGAGGGCAGGGTAACTAAGCGGCGATATTGGGAGCCTGCTTTTGAACCCGAACAGCGGCCGATAGGCACGTTTATCGAGGAAATCAGAGCCGTGCTGCGCGATTCGGTGAAGCTGCATCGCCAAGGGGATGTGCCGCTCGGCAGCTTTTTATCAGGCGGAATTGACTCGTCAGCGATTGCGGCGTTATCGATGCAGGAGCAGTTAACGAAAACGTTCTCGGTAGGCTTTGCAGGAGAGGGTAATGAAAATGAGTATGCCCGGGCAGCGGCAAAGGCGATTGGCTCCATGCATGATGAGGAGGAAATCACGCCTGAGCAATTTTTTGCAAATACGCAGAAGGCAGTATGGCATTTGGACGAGCCCGTTGCTGATCCGTCAGCCATTGCGTTATACAGCTTATCTCAGCTGGCCGGGAAGCAGGTAACGGTCGTGATGTCAGGGGAGGGAGCGGATGAGCTGTTCGGCGGCTATGGCATCTATGGCGAGCCGCGCTCGTTGCGCCCTGTATCATGGCTGCCAAACGGCATGAAGTCGCGGCTGCATCGCATGGTGGAGCGGGTTCCGCTCGCTTTTCGCGGGAAAAACTATTTGCTGCGGGGGTTCTCGCCGATTGAACAGCGTTTTTATGGAAATGCTAAGCTGTTCAATGAATCAGACAAACGACAAATCGCGCTGCTTGGCTCCGAGCGTTTGGAGGCGATGCTGCCTTCGGCTTCATTAACAAGCGACGTTTATTATAACAGCCGCCATCTGGATGATCTGACTCGTATGCAGCTGATTGATATGAACTTTTGGCTGCCGGGTGATATTTTGATGAAGGCGGATAAAATGAGCATGGCGCATTCGCTGGAGCTGCGCGTTCCTTTTCTCGATAAAGAGGTGTTTGAGGTGGCCCGCAAAATTCCAGCCGAATACAAGCTGGCAAATGGCACGACCAAATACGTGCTGAGGGAAGCGATGCGAGGCATTCTTCCAGAGCCGTTATTGCAGCGGCCTAAGCTCGGGTTTCCGATCCCGCTGCGCAAGTGGCTGCATGGTAAGTTCGGGGATCAAATGCTGGAGCAAATTAGCGTTGTGCCGCAATGGTTTGATGTCCATGCTGCGCGTCTCATGCTGATGCAGCACCGGGAAGGCAAGGGCGATTACTCGCGGAAGCTATGGGCACTATATATTTTCGCAGTGTGGCATTCCACCTTTATTGGCGAATATCGCTATGGGCAAGCTCGCACGCAGCAAATGCAAATAGGGACGAATCGGCTGCATGCAAGCGGCATAAAAATATAAGAGGTTTTAGTTGCATCGGGGCGGCAAATATGATAAGATCTTCTTATATGCGGAGAGGTACCCAAGAGGCCCAAGGGGGCTGACTCGAAATCAGCTAGGCGTGTCAAAGCGTGCGTGGGTTCGAATCCCACCTTCTCCGCCATTCTCGCACATATGCGCTGTAACGGCGATTGTAATACTATAGAGTTGATATGAAAAGGCTGATTCCTGGTTGAAACGGGAATCGGCTTTTTTGGTTGTGCTTGACTTGAATGAAGCCAGCTCCTTAAGGGGCTGGCTTCGCTTCCATCGTTCTTTTGGACAGGATAATAATAAGCGCCGCTGTAACTGACAATAGGGTACAGCACGTAAACATGGCAGGGTAGGAGCTGCTTTGCAGTAGAATGCCCATTGCGAATCCGCCAAGGGAAAAACCAAGATCGTAGGACGATAAAAAAATCGCCATCAGCACATAGCGGCTTTTCTCTGGCAAAATAAAAGAGAGATAGGTCGTCAGCGTCGGATAGAGCAGCGCCACGGCAAAGCCATTACATACGGCTGACACATATACAAATGCGCCTACGATGTCCAGCATGGCTAACAACTGGCTCCCAAGCGCAGCAGACAACAGCAGCCCGGCCATGAGCCACGTATTCCAGCTGCCATTGGACGGGATTTTTTTGCGCAAAACAAAGCGGCAGGTGATGACGACCAGGCCCTGTATCGTTAAATATATGCCTGCATCCCCTGAGCCAGCGGCAAGCATAAATAGCGGAAGAAAGGTAGCAGTGGCTCCAAACACGCAGGAGGCCAGCAGCATAACGATGCTGCTAATGAGCATGGGCGGGCTTTTCCAAATCGTACCGAGTGATACAGCCATATCGCGGAGCGTATAGGTTTTATCCTGCAAGGTCCGTTTCGGAAGCGCCGTACGATAGAAAATGAGCAGAGGAACGGCAGCCAGTACGATCATCAGCAGGGCGAATAGCAGCTCGCTGCTGCTTTGCCATATTTGTAAAGCGGCGATCGGAATAACGAGTGACGGGACCATTGTAAATAACGTGTACATGGACAGCCCCTGGGCGCGATCTTTATTTTCCAACGATTCCACGATCCCCACCTGCATCGTCATGGAGAAAAAAGCCGTTATAGCTCCCTGTAGAGCTCTAAGCCATATGTATTGCTCCGTTCCGCTAACGGTATAAAGGAGAAGGAGGACAGCATGGGCGCAAAGCAGCCATTTCATAACGGAAAGCGGCCCATAACGTCCAATGAGCTGTGCAGCAAAGGGTCTGAGGAGCATGCAGGTAAACATATAGGCCCCCATAATTAAACCAATCTCCGCCTGATTCATGCCCACCGCCTCGCTTCGGAGCGGCAAAATAATCGTTAAAGCAGAATTGGCGGCGAAAAAGAAAAAGGCCAAAACATACAAGCGAATAAAGGAAGCAGAGGAAGGATGCTGCTTCGTCGTTACAGAATGCAAGATAATACCCACCTTTGTGCAAATCAATTGCTGTGAATTATAATCCAAACCCTAAATTCCAAACCCTCAATTTCATACGACATACTCTGATTACTTTACCATGGAACGAGCATTTTATAATGAAAAAAATAAGCATGCAAAAAAGGAGCTCTTGCGAGCTCCTTCTCCTGACGGTGTTTGATCGATTGAGTACATTTTCACACTACTTTGCAACAGAAACATGGGAGCAATCACTGTTCAATCAGTACCAACGTTTCCGCTGCTGCGTATTCGTTAACTGACCTGTCCATTCTTTTGGCAGGCGGCATATACCGCTTTACTTTTGGAGATGGACAAGTGTGCGTGTGTTACGGACATTGTCTTTGGCACAACCCTCCGCTTCTAAAGCTCAGTGGACAAATTCCTCTTGTAGCAGCCCTTGCACTAAAAAGTCCAACGGAACCACACCTCTCTTCACACCGTCATAAATTAGAATGCCCACGCTGGGCGAAAGCTATACATGCGTTTTGAAATATTAGTGGCCCATTCGCTTCCATTTGCGTTCATGGTTCGTGTTGTCCGGGAAGCGCTGGCCTTTGCTCAGTTTCACCTTCTGCGGATTTTGAATGCCTTGGTGAAAGGAATTGACGCCATCCTCGATGTACGTGCCATCATTCGGCGCCTTATCACCAGCGGAAAACAACGTTCCTTCGCCCATCTTAAATTACCTCCTGTATATGATGTAGATTGCCACTTAAGCAGTTATGCCGTAATGGCATAAGCCTGCAAGCAGTATGAGTTCAGCTGCCCGCTACCTTAATATGAGCCGGGGGGCGGGCGTTCATGAACACCAGATAACGGGAGGAAATAGAAGCTTGTTTTTGGGCTATATATTTGGTATAGTTAGAGGATGCGAGTAAGAACCTCGCTCCTTGCTCCATTTATGGGGCCGTTAGTCCAAAAGGAGGTGAAACATAATGCGCAAATACGAAGTGATGTACATTGTTCGTCCTGATGTTGAGCAAGAAGCTCTTCAAGCTGTCGTTGAGAAATTTAATGGCATCATCTCCAATGGTGGAGAAGTTACGAAACAAGATGTTAGCGGTAAACGCCGTCTTGCGTATGAGATCAACAAGATTCGTGAGGGATACTACGTTCTGGTTCATTTCAACGGAACTACGGAAGTCGTTAACGAACTTGACCGTATCCTGAAGATTACGGATGAAGTTATCCGCTTCTTGGTCGTCAGAGACGTAGCTTAGTTGAAGCCAAGGATTGATCGATTGGGAGGTCAGAGACGATGTTGAATCGTGTAATACTTATTGGTAGATTGACGAGAGACCCTGAATTGCGTTACACGCCTGCTGGCGTTGCAGTAGCGCAATTTACAATAGCAGTTGACCGTCCGTTTACGAGCGGTCAGGGCGAGCGTGAAGCGGATTTCATTCCGGTAGTCACGTGGCGTCAGCTAGCCGAGACATGCGCCAACTACTTGCGTAAAGGCCGCTTAACAGCGGTTGAAGGTCGTATTCAGGTTCGGAACTACGAGAACAACGAAGGCAAGCGCGTCTATGTGACGGAAGTAATCGCTGACAACGTCCGTTTCTTGGAATCCAACAAGGATGCGGGCGGAGCGCGTGAAGATAGCGGTGGTATGAGCGGCGGAAGCGGTTCTTTCGGAGGCGGTTCTTCCTACGGTAACGGTGGAGGAGGCGGAGGCGGCTATAACAGCAACAACAACAACAGCAATAACAATAGCGGCCGCTCCAGTAACAACTCACGTAACGACAACCGTGATCCGTTCTCGGATGATGGTCGACCGATCGATATATCTGAGGATGATTTGCCATTTTAATTGAAAGGATGGATTCGAATGAGCTTTAAGCCAAGAGAAGGCGGAGACGGAGAGCGTCCAGAACGCAAATTCGGCGGCCGCAAAGGCGGACGTAACAAACGCCGTAAAGTTTGCTTCTTCACCGTGAACAAAATCACTAAAGTTGATTATAAAGACACGGACCTGCTTAAAAAGTTTATCAGCGAGCGCGGCAAAATCTTGCCACGTCGTGTAACTGGAACAAGCGCAAAGTACCAACGCCTGCTGACTATCGCGATCAAACGTTCGCGCCAAGTAGCATTGCTGCCGTACACTACAGAATAGATTTTTCTATTCGAAAGAAGTCTGCCTGAGATTCGTCTCGGCAGGCTTTTTTTATGCTTATTTACGATGGCTGATTCAGGCAGGCAAGCTGAAAAACGGCAAAAAAATAGACCCACAGCGTGGGTCTAAACATTTATATTAATTAAAAGGGGGGTTGAGTACTAGTATAGAGGTTGTTTATTAAAGCAAGATGAAGAGAACTTTGCAAATACATTACTAATCATTGCAAGTCAATTCATGTCATTTCAAGCCTGTGGAGCGACACTAGGAACGGTTGCTGGCTCGCGGTTGCTGGTCAGCTTGCGTGAAAGGACAATCAGAATCACAGCGAGCAAGACGCCGGATGCGCCAATCCACGTAATGCTAGGCAAGGAGACTTTGGCGACGATTAGTCCGCCTGCGCTTGCCCCAACTGCCATAGCGAGCTGCAGCACGGAAGTGTTCAGGCTCAGCATAATGCTCGATGCGCTTGGCGCAAGCGTCAGCAAATTGTATTGCTGTGTAGGCCCGGATGACCAAGCAGCAAATGACCATAGCATAAGCAGCGGGAAAACAATAGCCGAGGAGCTGGCACTGAAGGAAATGAGCAGCAGGGCAGCGGCATGAACAAGCATGCCACCCATTAATGTACGCTTCACGCCCCATTTGTCTGTGCTGTAGCCGCCTAGCTTGGAGCCGATCAGGCTGGCTACCCCAAATCCGAATAAGGCGATGCTTAGTGTATTTTCGCTCATAGCGGTCACTTGCAGGAGGTAGGGCGATATATACGTATAAGGAATCGAGTAGCCGACTATCCATAGAAAAGTGACGCCTAAAGCAGCAGCAATTTTTGGTGTCTTAAGCAAGGCTAGCTGCTCGCGCAGCGGTACAGAAGGCTCGCCATCGTATCGCGGAATGGCAAAGACAATCATAATGATGGCAAGCAGTCCGAGCACGCCAATGCCACCGAAGACGCTTTTCCAGTCATAAGATGCGGCTACCATACGGCCGATCGGAATTCCGATGATTAGCGCGGCAGTAAACCCGGTGACGACGGTGGCGATTGCGCTGGCCTGTTTGCCGGGAGCGGCCATTTTTGCAGCAAGCGTTAGTGAGGTTACGACGACGACGCCTGCTCCAAGCGCCATAATGATGCGCGCAGCGATGAACAAGCCGAAGCCTGGCAGAGCAATGGCAAGCAAGTTGCCAAGCACAAAGACAAACATCGCGTAAAGCAGCAGCTTGCGCCGTTCAATCCGTCCCGTCAGGGCCATCAGAATAGGTGTGCCAAGCGCGTAAGTAAGCGAGAAAAAGGTAATGAGCTGGCCGGCGGCACTGACCGATACGCCAATATCCTCCGAAATTTTATCCAATATCCCAGCAATGACATACTCCGATGTTCCAACCAAAAAACTAATTAAGGCAAGCAAATAAATTTTCAATGTGTTCGACAGCATGATGATAGTCCTCTCCACTTATATTTCTATATTTCTAAAAATATAGAAATATAAACTAAAAAAATTATGCCAGCAAATAAGGAGCGTATTTCTGTATAACGTCCATATCCGGGCTGTAGTAAATAAACGTGCCTTCCTTGCGCATTTTTAACAGGCCGCATTCTGATAGCTGCTTCAAATGATGGGAAAGCGTAGAGCTTGCAACCATTTCTAATTGCTGTCCAAGCGTGCTGCAGCACTGATCAGGCTGCTTGGCAAGCAGTTGGGCGATTTTGAAGCGGGTCGGTTCTCCGAGCGCTTTATAAACTTTAACGGCTGCTTGAATGGCTTCCTGCTCCTCCATGCGTAGTCCCTCCTCCATTGCTATTTCTATATCTGTAGAAATAAGGCTAACATACTGGCCCCTGATTAGTAAAGCTTTAATTTCAGGATATGCTGAGATGAGATTTTCTTTGTTATATCCCCCATGGGGGGATATAATGAGGGGATTAAGCTTAAAGGATCAGGGGGCTGGGATGCCATGCTGGAAGCTCAACAGGCCGGAATGACAACACGGCGGCAAAAAATAAAAATCATATTAGCGCTTGCTGTGCCGACAATGATTGAGAACTTTTTGCTCACGATAGTTGGATTTATCGATACATTATTTGTTTCTAGAATCGGTCTGAATGAAGTAGCTGCCGTTGGGGTGGGCAACACGGTTATAGCGGTCTATATTGCGCTATTTACAGCTTTAGGAATTGGCACCTCTTCACTAATAGCCAGAGCAGTAGGCGCCGGGGATTTCACTAAGGCTACGGCCATAGCCAGGCAGTCGACATGGATATCGGCGTTTACAGGCTTAGCATTAGGCATTGTAAGCTTATTTTTTGCGGAGTCCATTTTGCGTTTAATGGGGGCAGCTCCAGATGTTCTGGCACAGGGGGTTATTTATTTTCAAATTGTTGCGGTGCCTTCCTTGTTTATATCGCTTATGGCGATCTTCGGAAGCATTTTGCGTTCTGCGGGCAATACAAGAGCGCCGATGATTGTTGGCATATGGGTCAATCTCATTCATATCGTGTTGGATTATGTACTCATATTCGGCATTGGCGGCTGGGAAGGCTGGGGAATTGCCGGAGCAGGCTGGGCGACGTCCATAGTCCGCGTCATTGGAACTGTGGTGTTGTACAAATACATACAGCAATCTAAGCTTTCTTTTTCCCTATTGAAAAAACAATCTGTGCAGAGCTACACATACCCGCTATTAAATTTATCATTACCGGCTGCGGCAGAACGGTTGATTATGCGTGTCGGACAAATGTTTTATTTGGGCCTCGTCATTCGAATAAGTACCGAAGTATACGCTGCGCATTTAATAGCAGGCAATGTGATTGCCCTGTCTTATCTGCCGGGTTATGGCTTGGCAGTAGCAGCTACAACGCTGGTTGGCCAGCAACTGGGGGCGGGGCGAACGCGGGATAGCTATGAATATGGGCTGCTGACGGCGTGGATAGCCGTAGTGTTCATGACCATAATCGGCATCGTTTTCTGGCTTGGATCAGGTATAGCGGCAAGCTGGTTTACGGGCGAGACCGTCATCGTTGAAATGGTCCGCACTGCGCTCGGCATTGATGCATTTGCCCAGCCGTTTCTGGCGATGAGTCTAGTCCTTGCAGGCGCTCTTCAAGGGGCAGGCGACACGAAGAGTCCAATGTATAGTACAATCATTGGTATATGGGGAATACGAGTGCTCGGCATTTATGTGCTGTGCTTGCATTTTCAGATGGGCATCGCAGGTGTCTGGCTGGTCAGCGCGATTGATCAACTGATGCGCTCCATTTATTTGATGCAGCGCTTCAAGTCTCGGATGAATGCGAAACAGACGATCGTTCAAGTCGAGTAGAGGGGGATGTGCATTGGAGCAGGATCATACACACACGCATATGCATGAGCATAAGCATCGCAAACAAATTATTAATCGATTGGCCCGTATTGAGGGGCATGTTCGATCCGTGAAGGAAATGACGGCTGACGGGCGTGACTGCTCTGATATTTTGCTGCAGATTGCAGCGGTGCGCAAGGCGCTCGATAATGCGGCCAAGCTGCTGCTGAAGGATCATCTGGAAAGCTGTGTGGTGGATGCCATTCACCATGGGGAGAAGAAAACGCTGGAGGATTTGAATAAGGCGCTGGAGCATTTTATACGCTAGATAAAGCTTGCTGCAAAAGGTAAAAAAACAAGCCGTGTTTCTCTGCTGCAGAGAAACACGGCTTGTTCTATGCTTATTTTTTCCTATACGGTTATTCGGCCTTCCTTCGGGTGAGCGCCAGCATAAGGAAGGAAATGAGAACGATGGCAATCGTCCATGCCCAAGCCATCGTCATGTTGCCACCGTCTACAGCGACGTAGATCGCGGTTGGCACCGTCTGGGTAACACCCGGAATATTGCCAGCAATCATGAGTGTTGCCCCGAACTCGCCGAGCGCTCTGGCGAAGCCGAGTATATAAGCGCTGATGAGAGAAGGCCATACAAGCGGCAGCGTAATGTAGCGAAAAATCTGCGATTCATTGCCGCCCATAGAGCGGCCCGCATCCTCTAAATTACGATCTACTCCTGAGAAGCCAACCTTCATCGTCTGGTAGACGAGGGGGAAGGCAACGACTATGGAGGCGATAACCGCCGCCCACCAGGTGAAAATGACTGGAGCATGAAACACCCACTCGATCAGCTTGCCCATCCAGCCTCTGCGGCCGAGCAGCACAAGCAGCAGAAAACCAACGACCGTCGGCGGCAGTACAAGCGGCAGCATAAATAATGTTTCAAGCAGCAGCTTGCCTTTGAACGTTGCTTTCGACATCCATCTTGCAATAAGGACTCCAAGCAAAAGGGTTACGACACTCGATAGTAAGGCAACCTGTAGAGAAAGCCGGATCGGCGTCCAAAATGCGGGCCAATCTATGCCTGCCCCAATCATTTCGCCGCGGAGAACCCGTATTTAGTAAATACGTTCATGGCATCTTCGGTTTGCAGGTAAGCGTATAAAGCTTCCGCTTCACTTTGATGCTTCGTTTCTTTCACAATACCGATTGGATATACAATTGGCGTATAAGTTTCTGGATCAACAGCAGCAGCGATTGTCACTTTATCGGAAGTCAGTGCATCTGTACGATAGACGAAACCGGCGTCTACATTTCCTGTTTCTACATATTGCAGCACTTGGCGCACGTCTTTCGCTTGGACAAGCTTGGATTGCAGGCTGTCCCACAGCTTAGCGTTCGTCAAAGCTTCCATTGCATAGTTGCCAGCAGGCACGCTCTCTGGAATACCGATTGCGATTTTGCCAAGGGTATCTTGGCTGAGGTCGGCAATAGCGGCTACTTCCACTTTGCTGTCAGCTCCCGTTACAATAACGAGTTCGTTAGCCAGAAGTTTTATTTGCTGGTCTTCCGCAATAAAGCCTCCTTCAACGAGTGCTTTCAGGTTTTTGGAAGAAGCAGAGAGGAACAGGTCAGCCGGGGCGCCTTGTTCTATTTGCTGCTGCAATGCGCCGGATGCGCCGAAGTTGAAGTTTAAGGAAATAGATGGATTCGCAGCTTCATAAGCTTGCTTGAGTTCTTGAAGGGCATCGGTCAAGCTGGCAGCAGCAGAGATCGTTAAATCTACTTTCTCGGCAGGTGCAGGAGCCTCGCTCGCCTGCGGAGATGCCGATTCTACAACAGCAGCGCTGGGACTGCTTGCGCTTGTGTCTAAGGCAGCCGTTCCAGTATTGTTCGCCCCGCACGCCGCGCATACAAGCAGCACAGCCAACATGAAAAATAGTGCAGCAGGTTTCTTGAAAGGTGTAAGCATAAACTCTCCTCCAAATATAGTTTATTATATCTATTTATAACTAAACATCATTATAGACTGGTGTCAATTCGACTGTAAAGTGAGATGGGAGGTTTGAAATAGATTATGCTACAATTAAAGGTATGAAAATAATAACCGAATTCAACCTTCAACCTGGGCTGAACGAGGCTAAGGAGATTCTATATGTCCGCTGACATCTCATATACAACTGAAGAAATTGCCAAGCTTCTAAAGATTTCCAAACTAACCGTATACGATTTGATTAAAAAAGGAGATCTGCCCTCCTATCGGGTAGGCAAGCAGATGCGAATTGACGCTTCCGATCTGGAAGCGTACAAGCTGCGGGCAAAAGGCCTCCAAGCCAGTGCGCCTGCCGGCAAGACAATGGCTTCCCAGCAGCAAGGGTCTCCATACGCGAACGCGCTGGATTTATCGGACCGAAACGCTGCCTTGTCAACAGCTGGCGGGGGACGCCCGATCGTCATTACCGGACAAGATATGAGCCTGGATATTTTGGCCAAGCATATGGAGCGGGAGGGACCTGGCTTGCGCCCGCTGCGCTCCTATGTCGGCAGCATGGACAGCCTGATATCGATGTATAGAGGAGAATCAGACATCGTCAGCACGCATTTGCTGGATGGCGATACAGGGGAATATAACGTTCCCTATATTCGTAAACTATTGATTGGGGCACCTTATATCGTTGTTCATATGCTGACGAGGAGCGCAGGCTTGTTCGTGCAGCAGGGCAATCCGCTAAAGCTGGCAAGCTGGGCCGATTTGGCGAAGCCAGGACTTCGCCTCATTAATCGGGAGCGTGGGGCCGGTGCGCGCGTGCTGCTGGATGAGCAGCTTCGATTGCACGGTATTCCGGCAGCTTCAATACTAGGCTATGACCAGGAGCAGACGAACCATCTTGCAGTAGCGGCGCAGGTTGCGTCAGGCGAGGCTGATGTGGGTATTGGAACGGAGAGGGCTGCAGCGATCGTCTCCCGCCTTACCTATATACCACTCGTTCAGGAGCAATACGACCTGGTTATGCTGAAGAAGCCGGACAATCAACTATTCATTAATGCGGTCATTCGCATTTTACGGTCGCAAAGCTTCAAGCAGGAACTGGGAGCCATCGAAGGGTATGACTTGACCCGTACAGGGGAAATCGTTGCAGAAAGCTGAGAACATCATAAGCAGGAAGAAGGAACAGCGGATGGACCATTTTAAAACAGGAAAAGAACGGTTTGTACAGTTTATTTTAAATAATAAATTCGTCATATTTTTGCTCGTGCTGCTCCTGGTTAGTCTGAATATTTTTGTCATGAGCAAAATCTCCTACGTGTTCACGCCGCTCGCTGTATTGTTCAAGACGGTGCTGCTGCCGATTATTTTGGCGGGTGTAGCTTATTATTTGCTGAATCCGATTGTAGATTATTTGGAGACGAAGAAGGCTCCGCGTATTTATTCCATCTTTGTGATTTTTGCGGTTATTTTAGGGCTGCTTACGATTTTGCTGACGGTGGTCATTCCGCTTGTAACTACACAGATCGTCAGTCTGGTCGATAATTTGCCGGGCTATGGGGATCAGCTGCGAACGAAGTTTGATGAGCTGATGCACAGCGGAGACCTGCGGGATATTGAGCGGTGGCTCAATGTTAACCCTTCGGATTTGAGCGGCAATATTACGAAGCGGGCGACGGAGCTGCTGAATGGGGTATGGCAAAGTTTAGGTTCATTCGTGGGGGCGCTTAAAGATGTCGTGCTTGCCGTCATTACGCTGCCATTTATTCTTTTCTACCTATTAAAAGATGGCAAAAGGCTGCCGGATTATATTGCGGCTATACTGCCAATGAACATGAGAGCGCACACGAAGCGCATTATGGGCGAAATGAACGGCCAAATCAGCAGTTACATAAGAGGCCAGATTATTGTAAGCTTCTGCATTGGGGTGCTGCTATATATTGGTTATTTGATCATTGGGCTTGAATATTCGCTGGTGCTGGCGCTGATTGCCGCATGTACAGCCATCATTCCGTATCTGGGCCCAGCTATCGCGATTACGCCAGCGCTCATTGTTGCGATGGTAACCTCACCCGTCATGCTGCTGAAAATGCTTGTGATCTGGACGATTGTCCAGCTTATCGAAGGGAAGTTTATCTCCCCGCAAATTATGGGGAAAAGCATGCATATTCATCCCATTACGATTATTTTCGTCATTTTGACCGCTGGAAATTTGTTTGGATTGGCGGGCATTATTTTAGCCGTTCCAGGTTATGCGGTGCTGAAAGTTATTGCGACGAATTTCTTCCACTGGCTGCAGGCCCGTTCGCCGCTCTACGCAGCGGAGGAAGTGAATGCGGATAATGATTTTAAGCTATAATATAAGCATTATAAAACGAAGGGCTGCTTGCAAAAGCAGTCTTTTTATTAAAATATAAGGAAGTATAATCTGGCTGCATAACATTTTCCTCTATTTCAACGCGTAACGGCAGTGCCTTCAAGGGGCTGCAATGCCGTTTGCGTTTGAACTTTTCAAAAGTAACTAAAAGTTGTAATTGCAGTTTTTGTCGCAAAGGAATAAAATGAACATGAGTGTGGTCAAGTCCCTCTAATGATGCATCCTTATTGTGAAACATTTCACAATTTCAGGTTTTTTTCAGAGGCGGCTTGCAGTTGTAACGGCGTTTAACTAATCATGCAACAATCAACGCAAGGGAGGCATTTTTCGTATGTCGGAAACATTAACAGAGCAAGAAGTACAGACGGGATCTGTACGTAGTGAACTGGACGTTCTGGAGCAATTGCTTAAACCGGAAATCCAAAGCTCGCTGAATCAGCTGGTAGAAAGCTTGCCTAAGCTTGCTGAAATGGTTACTTTGATGACCAAAGCTTATGATGTGGCAACAACTGTAGCGAATGACCAAGTGCTTATGGGCGACATGAAGCATGGTATCGAAGAATTCGTTAAGCCAATTACGGACAAAGCAAAAGGCATTGCATCGGCTGCTGTAGAAGCTAATGATCGTGCACATGCAGAGCCTACGACAATCGGTCTGTTCGGCATTCTCAAAATGCTGAAAGATCCTCAGGTCCAACAAACATTGCGTTTCGCGCAATCGTTCTTGGATGTATTGGCAGAGCGCAACAAACAGCGTTAAGATCGGATCAGAATGAGAACGGAGGATCAGTATGTCTAAGCATATTTTGATTTTGGGTGGCGGTTATGGCGGTTTGCTGAGCGCATTGACAACTCGCAAATATATGTCCCCCGAGGAAGCAAGCATTACCGTTGTTAACCGTATTCCATCGCACCAAATCGTAACGGAATTGCATCGTCTGGCCGTTGGCGGCGTTCATGAGAACAACGTTGCTTTGCCGCTGACGAAGCTGTTCAAAGATAAATCCATCAATTTGGTTATCGACACAGTCGACAAAATTGATCCGGACCAGAAGCAAGTTCACCTTTCCAGCGGTGCAAAAACTTCCTACGATACGCTTGTTATCGCTCTTGGTGGCGAAACAGCATTTTTCGGCATCCCAGGCCTTGAAGAGAACAGCCTGACGCTGAAATCGGTTGAGGAAGCAAACCGCGTGAGCGCGCACATTCAAGAGCGCCTTGCTGCGTATGCAAAATCCAAAGACAAAGCTGACGCAACGATCGTTGTTGGCGGCGGCGGCCTGACTGGTATTGAGCTGATCGGTGAAATTGCCGACATGCTGCCAAAATGGTGTGAGCAGTACGGCGTTAACATCAGCGAAGTATCGGTATACAATGTTGAAGCAGGCCCGTCGATTCTGGCTGGTTTCCCTGTGGAGCTTGTTGACCGTGCGAAAGCAAGCCTTGAAAAACGCGGCGTTCAACTGCTGATGGGTATTGCGGTTACAGAAGTAAAAGGCAACCAAGTTATTTTGAAAGACGGTCAAACGCTTGTGGCTAACACATTCGTATGGACTGGCGGCGTTACAGGCAACCCTGTCGTAGCAAACTGCGGTATTGAAGTAAACCGTGGCCGCGCTACAGTCAATGAGTTCCTGCAATCGACTTCGCACCCTGAAGTTTACCTGGCTGGCGACAACGCAGTTGTATTTAGCCCAGACGGCCGTCCATATCCGCCAAGTGCACAAATCGCATGGCAAATGGGCGAAGCAATCGGCTACAACCTGTTCGCGCAATCCAAAGGCTTGCCACAAAAATCGTTTACATTCGTTAACTCCGGCGTTCTTGCGAGCCTTGGCCGCAAAGATGCAATCGGAACCGTTGGCGCAAGCCAGCTTCGTCTGAGAGGCACTACAGCTTCCCTGATGAAAGAAGCAAGTAACGTTCGTTACCTGTCGCATGTTAACGGCTTGTTCTCGCTCGTTTACTAATTTAATTCATTAATAACCATAATAAGTCCTCGTTTAAACGGCAGCAGCTGTTTGGGCGAGGACTTTATTTTGTTCCCTCGAAGATGGTACGATAAGGAGAAAAGGGGACACGGCTATGGAGCATTATATTAAATATTGCCTGGGCAAGAAGGGCGCTTATGAAGATTATCCTTTCGGGCCGGAAGCGCTGGTTATGAAAGTAGAAGGGAAGATGTTTGCCTTGATTTCTGACGACCGGAAATCGATATCGCTCAAATGCGACCCTATCATTGCTGAAAATTTACGCGAGCAGCATGCGGCGGTCATCCCTGGCTACCATATGAACAAGAAGCACTGGAATACGGTGCTGCTGGACGGCAGCCTGGGGCAAGACGAGGTCGAGAGCATGATCACCCACTCCTATGAGCTGGTTGTAAAGTCGCTTCCGAAGGCGGTACGCGAGAGCTTGAGCGGCAGTTAATGGGCGGAAAGTATGGTTTTCGAGGCTCATTTTAGGTATAATAAAAGTATTGAGCGTTTAATTGAATAAAAAGAAGTTTTTCGGAGGAGTCTGTCAACAACGGGATTTCTCTGTCTGCTTGTAAAGAGCCCGTATATATGCGGGCTCTTTTTTTATTTTTTTGCTGCAAATAAGGAGGGAAATAAAATGGAATTTATTTTAACGTTAATGCTAATTATCGCGGTGTCCAAAATAGCAGGGGCACTTTCCGTCAAGGCTGGCCAGCCTGCTGTACTCGGAAAGCTGCTTGCAGGTATAGTCGTTGGTCCCGCCTTGCTTGGGTGGGTAGACAATAGCGACTGGCTGGCTCATTTCTCAGAAATCGGCGTGCTGCTGCTCATGTTTATCGCAGGGCTTGAGACGGATCTGGAGCAGCTGCGTAAAGACTGGAAAGCGTCATTTTCAGTGGCGCTAGGGGGCATTATTTTGCCATTCGCCGGAGGATATGGGGCTGCTGTCTTGTTCGGCTTGTCCTCCGCGCAGGCGATCTTTCTGGGGCTGCTGCTCTCCGCCACCTCGGTCAGCATATCGGTGCAAACGTTGAAGGAAATGAACAAGCTGAGCTCCAGGGAAGGCACGACGATACTAGGAGCGGCGGTTGTAGATGACGTGGTGGTCGTTGTTTTGCTGGCTGTTGTCATGAGCTTGCTTGGATCAGGAGGAGATGTATCGATACCCCTGCTGCTAGGGAAAAAAGTGCTGTTCTTTGCTGTTATTATTGCCGCGAGCTGGTGGCTGGTGCCGTTCATCATGAAACGGCTGGCCCGCTTCCCAGTTACAGAGGCAGCGATAAGCGCTGCGCTGGTTATCTGCTTCGGCTTCGCTTATTTCGCAGACGCTATGGGCGTTGCTGGCATTATCGGAGCATTCGCTGCGGGGATTGCGATTGGGCAAACGCCGCTTCGCCACACGGTTGAAACGAAGATCGAGCCGATCGCCTATTCGCTATTTGTACCTGTTTTTTTCATCAGCATTGGGCTTAACGTTACTTTTGCGGGAATCGGCGAGCAAATAGGGTTTATCGCTTTGTTATCCGTTGTTGCGATACTGACAAAGCTGTTCGGCGCCGCAGCCGGAGCAAGACTCACAGGCTTCAATATGCGCTCGTCCATAGGAATTGGGGCGGGAATGATATCTAGAGGCGAGGTAGCGCTCATTATCGCCGCTTCCGGCTTGCAGTCGGCGCTGCTGCCGCAGGCTTATTTTACCCCGGTCGTACTCGTTATTATGGTGACAACGTTAGTCACCCCGCCGCTCATGAAGCAGCTGTTCAAGCGGGAGCAGCCAGCTAACTAACTCATGCAAGGGACAAGGAGTCGGTTATGGGGAAATTGCAAAAAGAATTTATCGTCAATGTCAGCGCAGTGTCCTTTATTTTAAGCGCGATTTACAGCTTTGTATGGATCAAAGCGGATTACTATTTTTTATCGCATGAAACGGACATCAATGGGGATTTCGGTTTTGCTGTGTTCTTTATATTTTTTGCTAGTTTATACGTTATACATGTCCTTATGTGTGCGATCCATTATGCTGCATTTCGTATAGGCGGTACAAGGGCAAGAGCAGCTACTAAGTTTATTCTGTTTAACGGCGCAGGCGGCCTTTTGATCGGGGGTATTTGCTATTTAACGGGCAGCGCTGTTCCGCTTTCGCTTGTCTGCTCGCTCGTTGTAATCTCTATCATTTCAGGGCTTCATCGTACATGGTCTCCGTCATGAGGCAGGGGCAACAAAACATTCGAAAAAACGGGGCGCCTCTCATTTAAGAGATGCACCCCGTTTTTATTTTATTGGCCTTAGGCCGTTGTCTCGACCTGAGTCTCTATTTCATCCGTTTCAATGATCAGCTCAACCTTCTTAATTCGGTGCTTGCCGATCTCACGAATAATAAATCGCATATTATGATGATGAAGTTCTTTGCCGATGCGCGGATCTTGAATTTCGCTGTACAGCCAGCCGCCGACCGTATCGACTTCCTCATGCTCCAGATTGACCCCTGTAAGCTCGCTCAATTCGTCGAGTGATACTTTGCCGTCAAGCAGGTAACAGTTGTCAGCAAGCTTCTCAATGTCCTTGCGCTCGTCAGCATCAAATTCATCACGAATTTCGCCAACAATTTCTTCTAAAATATCTTCAATCGTAATGAGGCCTGACGTTCCGCCGTATTCATCCATCAAAATGGCGATATGCACTTGCTCCTGCTGCATGCGCTTGAGCAGCGTTTTGACAGGCAGCACTTCGGAAACCGTAAGTACAGGATGGATCAGCTTTTTGAAATCAAACTCTTTATTATGATGAAATTGCAAAAACATTTGCTTCGTATTGATCATGCCGATAATGTTGTCTTTGCTGTCTTGTGCGACAGGAAAGCGTGTATATTGTTCTTTATGAATGATTTCCATGTTTTCAACTAACGATTTATTGGAATACAGGCAGATCATATCGGTGCGGGGCACCATAATCTCCTTCGCGAGCATTTCGTCAAAAGCGAAAATGCGGCTCACGTAGCCATACTCCGTGTTGTTGATTTTGCCGCTCTGGTAGCTGTCATTCAGAATAATCTGAATTTCTTCTTCGCTATGAGCGTCTTCATGCTCTTTCACCGGCTTTAGTCCGAACAAGCGCACAAGCGCATTTGCAGAACCGTTCAATACCCAGATGAAAGGATACATAATTTTGTGGAACAAGATGATTGGCTTTGCTACTGTAAAGCTGATGAATTCCGCTTTTTGAATCGCCCACGTCTTCGGAGCAAGCTCACCAATAACGACGTGCAGAAAGGTTACGGAAGCAAAAGCGATAATAAAGGACAATACGTGACTGACTTCACTACTTATACTAAGCTGTTGAAAAAGAGGGAACAGGATTTTCTCCACTGTCGGTTCACCTAGCCAACCTAACCCGAGCGCTGTAATGGTAATACCAAGCTGACAGGCCGACAGATAACCATCCAAATTGCTTGTAACCTGTTGTACGGCAAGAGCGTTTTTCTTGCCTTCAAGCACTAATTGATCGACTCGGCTTGCCCGGAGCCTGATAACAGCAAATTCCGTTGCTACGAAAAAGGCAGTCATCACAATTAATAATGCAATCAATAACAGATTAAGTCCTATACCCATGTCTACTTTTCACTATCCTTTTTAAATGAATTTTAAGTTCTTATGAACTAATATACCGAACTCAAGGGTCAATATGCAATCTCGCCATTCGTTGTTAGCAGGCCATATGAGGCAAATTACAGGCAAAAATGCGAAAAATGTTGATATTATTGGCTATTATCTCATCTTTACATTCCTATATCACGGGCGTATGATAAGTTCATTCGAACTTGAAATGGTTCAGTACAAGTAGGAGGAAAGCGATATGGAGTCTTTCACGCTTACTCGAAAAGAAATGGCTTGCCTGCTGATGGCGCTGGATGGACAGGATGGACATCGTCCTTTGCAGGTGCTGCAGGATGCCTGGAAGAAGACGCACCGCAATGCATTGGAAGCTGGAGCTTCCCTGCCAGCCTTCTTATCCACGGCCCTTCCCCCCATTCTGGAGAAGATGATAAAAGGCAATGAGGTGAGAGGCTTCTCACTGCAGGAAATCGCTACGCTCGGCCATATGGTGGAGTATTCCAACATGTCTATTACCTCTATGCAGAATTGGGTGAAGCGCGATTTTAAGGCGTATTTCAATTGTCCAAAAATGGGCAAAAAATATTCGCTGAATCAAGCGGCGCTGTTGTTCGTCATTGATGATTTGAAGTCGAATCTCGATTTTGAGTCGATTCGCAAGCTGCTTGAGATTTTATTCATCAAGCCGGAGGATGAATCGGCCGATCTAATTGGCCCGCTTGAGCTATATGCGTCTTACTCGGCCATGTTTGAAGAGCTGGATGCGAATAATGACCAGCTTCTAGATACCTTTGGCCATGTGAAGGGCGGCAGCAAGCAGGATGCATTGACGGAAAATGCGATTAGAGCATCGGCGGACCGTTTTGCCCAGAAGCTGCCGGATTTGACGAACGACCAGTCGGAGGCGCTCCGCAATATTTTGTTCATTGCGGCGATTTCGATCCAGACGGCGTATTTCCACTCGCTGGCTCGCCGGTATTTGAATGCTACCCTGTTTCTGCATCGGTAATGATGCGGCAGGGGACCTGTCCGATTAGACCGGCTGTGCAAGTGTGCGCAAGGCGGGTAAATAATAAGGCTCCTATCCTAAAGCGGACGGGAGCCTTATTTTTGAAATATAGGAAAGTATATCGAAACGCTATCCTTTCTCTATATTTCTCGGAATGAAACGCGCCGTCCCACCAAAGGATGGAGCCAGCCGTTTCACCTTGACCAAATTACTTGAATTGTGCAGCTTGCTTCTCGGCGATGTCGCCAACGTAAGGCAGCTTGAATTGTTTGCCTTGGTAAGCTTGAAGCATCAGGAAGATCCAGAGAGCGAAGCCGAGAATACCAAGCAGGGCGCTAATCAGTGACCCGATAAACGGAATGATGTTCAGCACCATCATGACCACGGTTAAGCCGCCGAATGTAATAATCGATTGCATTGCATGAAATTTCACGTACCGGCTGTTTTTCTCCAATACAAGGAAGATAATTCCAGTGACAAAGCTCAAAACATAACAAAGCAGCGCTGCGACCTTAGGATCGAGCCCAGTTGAGGATTGATCAGGTTGATTAAATTGTTGCATTTGTGTAGGTCATCCTTTCTGATTCTAAAAATGAATGTGCGTTACACTATATTCTTCCTTACCCGCTATTATTCCTGCCAAAACTCGCTAGAATACATCATTTGGTAGCAAAGTCTTGTAAAAGTTTTGTAACTTATGGCTTAGTGTTGTCGTTTATGATGATGAGTGTGCTTCTTGAGCACTATAATCTTACTAGTTAGGAGTTAGAGCAATGTCAAAATGGACAAAAAAGAAGAAGTGGATATATACGCTCTGCGCAGCGGTGCTTGTGCTTGGAACGGCGGGCTATTTCAATCGTGGAGCGCTTGCTATGCTGGGCTTCAACTGGTTTCTCTCCGATCAGGTAGCTACCCAACTGGAGCAAACCTATAAACCAATAGAAGGCCGCGAACCTATTCAGGTCGGCAATATGAATACGAATCCGTTCGCACTTATGCTGCTCGGTGTTGACCAGCGCGGCAAGGAGACGGGAAGATCGGATACGATGATTTATACGGTCATACGTCCGAAGGACGGCGCTATTCTCATGGTGTCCATCCCGCGTGATACGTATACGGAAATTGTGGGTAAAAACAAAGAGGACAAAATTACGCATGCGTACGCATTTGGTGGAGCCAAGATGGCGATAGAGACGGTCGAAAATCTATTTAACCAGCCTATCAACTATTATGCCGCTATTAATTTTCAAGGGTTCAGAGATGTTATTGATGCAATGGGAGGGATTTCCCTGCCGATTGCAGAAGATATAGTAAATAAAGATCCCGATCACGAAAAGTTTGTCGTGAAAGGCGGTCAGGATGTATATAATGGCAATGATGCGCTGAATTATGTTCGTTACCGTGAAGATGCCGGAGGCGATATGAGCCGTACGGGAAGACATCAAATTTTTCTGAACCAGCTGCTGGATAAAGTATCTGAGGTCGGCCAATGGAGCAAAATTCCTGATCTGATTGACATTATGGGTGAAAATTTCAGTACGGACATCCAGCCTGACCAGATGATCAAGCTGGCACAGCAGCTGCTGCAGCAGGATAACCGCACGATATACAGCCATACGCTGAAAGGCGAGGGACACAGGCTGACGAACGGCGGCGCATGGTATTATTTTGCGGATAAAGACGATTTGTCCAAGACGCAGGCGATGATTGGCAGCTGGCTGAACCCCGATACGGCAAAGCAGGATTTAATTATGCCGGATGAGTACGCTTCTAAAGTGCAGAAGCCGGTTGGCTCATTGTCCAGCGCAAGCGACGCTGAGTAGACTGCAGGCAGTCTCATGGCGGTAAGCGAAGGAAGAAATGGAGTTGAGTGACGGATGAACATTGCGTTTTTTCTGCTGCCCAAGCAGGAAGTCGTAACGGTAACGCATGACGCAACACTTAGGCAGACGCTGGAGAAAATGGAGCATCACCGTTATACAGCCGTACCGATTATTAATGCCGAAGGCGAATATGCAGGTGCTGTCACAGAAGGCGATTTATTATGGTTTATGAAAAATAGGCCGGAGCTGACTTTCGAAATGACGAATAAAGTCAAGCTGGCGGACGTCCCGCTGCGGCTGAATCACCGCTCGGTTCGAATTGACGCGAACATGGAAGACCTCATTATGCTGGCGAAGGTGCAGAACTTTGTGCCGGTCGTCGATGACAGCGAGCATTTTATTGGCATTGTGCGGCGCAGTGAAATTATTGATTATTGCCAGACGATTATGCAAAGCGCGATTGCGATTGAAGCATAGTCTTTTTCAAGGAAGGCGGAGAGCAGCAGCTCTTCGCCTTTTATCAATGTAAGACCTCTGTTGCTGAGATCACGCAGTTCGGGAGGCTCACTCCATTTTTGACGGACTGAGGTTCCGCTATTCTGGCTTTTGATACGGTTTCTGGCTCTAAGCGGACTGGAAAGGCGTTATTGTCTTAATTTTCCCGCCAAAATGGCTATTTGCAGCGCATTAGCGGCTCCTGAGTCCGCAAGCTGTACCCAAACCTGCGATTCTGTTGAAATAGCTGCTGCTGTGTCCGCCAAGTTTATCTTTGTTCAAGATGTAAAGGCATAAAGCCCCTAATCGAAGAGTACGCCATTGCCTTTCGTTACGTGGATTCACATTCAGGATAGGTGATATTCCCAGTAGGAGTAGGAATACGTATGAAGCTACATTCGATTATCATTTGGCTCGCTTACGTTGGCATACACGTCCTAACATTTCATCGCGAAACGAGCATTGCCTACAAAGTAAGGTAAAGCCGTTTACGCTTGAAATATAAGGTATTATAAATTTGTCTATATAAATAAGCTTCTATTTCATCGCGAAACGAGCATTGCCCACAAAGTATGCCAATGCCGTTTACGCTTGTTGGATGCGGTGAAGCTTATTTATGATATAATGGGGTCTGGCAAGCATGGCGGCAAGAATTACGAATATACATGTGCAAGAGGTGAACGGTTTGAAGACCGGTATGAAATCTGTTTTATGGAGCGCGGCAGCACTGCTCCTGTTATTGTCCATAGCTGTACCTGTTCTTAATATTTTGACCATATTGTTTCTTATGGTTCCTTATGTGGTGTTGTACACAGCGCTTCCCGCGCGTGGGTTCATTCTGCATATGCTGCCGGTATGGGTGCTGTCCTTCCTCATATTAGGAGCTCCAGCGTTAATTATCGGTTTGTTTTTCCTTGTTCCCTCTATAGTGATGGGGCATATGTTCAAGAAGCAGCTGCCTGCACATAAAGTGCTGTCAAGAACGGTTATTACGCTGCTTGTACTGTTTTTGATGGAATTTGCAGCTTTTGAAGTGATTTTAGATTTGTCTCTGACTAGCGAAATGGGCAATTTTGTTCGCTCCGTATTTAATGATCCACAATTGCAGCCTTTGCTTCCTGTGGAATGGAGCGATGAGTATACCGAGATGCTCATTCAAATGATGCTGAATACGATTCCGCTCGCTGTTATTAGCGTATCGTTCTTTTACGCTGTTGTTACCCAGTATATTTCACGGCGTGTGCTTGGTTCTTCAGGCATTGAGGTGCCGAGAATGCCGCTGGCGAAAGATTGGATGCTGCCGCGGGTTTTAGTCATTTATTATGTGATTGTTTACATTCTAAGCCTGTTTGTCAGTCCTGACAGCAAATCCTTCATCGGAGTAGCAGTGCTTAATTTGCTGCCATTGCTGAGGCTGGCTTTTGCAATTCAAGCCGTCGGTTTCTTCTTCTATTTGGCTCATGAACGCAAATGGAACCCGGCTATCCCGGTGCTGATTGCAATACCTGTACTAATTTTCTCACCGCTTAGCTTAATCGGTGTGCTTGATGCTGCTTTCCCCATCCGCAAGTCATTTACGAAGAAATCCTAGCACAGGAGCGATCAGGAAATGCCAAAGTTTTTAGTTGTTCGCTGGCATGGCATGCATCAGTTGGCGGCTTTCGCTATTATGGCGGTTATGACGACAGCACTTGCTTGGTTCGAATGGCGAATCGGGCTTATTGCTCTGCTGTTTATGATCGGTTTCAGCGTATATGGTTTTCTGGCGGAGCGGGCGTTCCGCAAAGATTTAAAAACGTATTTAGGTACGATTTCTTACCGGGTAAAGAAGGCTGGCAATGATGTGATTAGCGAGCTTCCTTTCGGTATTATATTGTATAATGAAGACAAGACGGTTGAATGGCATAACCCTTATATTGCTGAGATTTTGGGCCATGATTCTGTCGTGGGCCAGACCATCGCAGAGCTGTTCCCCTCCTTGCACCAGTCAAAGGACAAGGAACGCGAGGCAGAGCAGCAGGTTATAGTGGGGAACTATGTTTTTCAACTGATTTTCAAGCCGGAAGAACGTATTTTGTATGTGAAAAATATTACGGAGCTCTGGCATCTCTCCAAGAAATATGAAGAAGAGAAGCTGGCACTTGGTATCGTCATGATTGACAGCTTGGATGAAGTGACGCAGGGCATGGACGATAATCAGCGTTCGGCGCTGCTGTCCAAGGTGACGACAGAGATTACCGAGTGGGCGCAGCGCTATCAGCTTCATATTAAGCGACTTACCTCAGACCGGTTTATGCTCATTACGGACCTCAAGACCCTTAGACAGCTGGAGCAATCGCGGTTTGTCCTGCTCGACGAAGTTCGTGAGCTGACCTGTGATCAGAAAATCCCAACAACGCTCAGCATTGGCTTTGCAGCCGAGGCAGAGAGCATCGTCGAGCTGGGACAGTGGGCGCAATCCAGCCTTGATATTGCCCTTGGGCGCGGCGGGGATCAAGCAGCTGTCAAAATCGGCGGCAGGCAGTCCTTCTATGGCGGCAAGTCCAATGCGGTCGAGAAGCGGACCCGCGTTCGGGCTCGCGTCGTGGCGCATGCGCTTAGAGATTTGATTAAGGAAAGCGGCAATATTATTATTATGGGCCATAAGATGCCGGACATGGATGCAATCGGCGCAGCTATTGGGATTACGAAGGCGGCGCAAATATTCGGCAAGGAAGCTTTTATCGTGCTGGAGGGCATTAATCCTTCGATTCAGAAAATGATGGAGATGCTGCGCGAGGATGAGCGTTTCTCCAAACGGTTCATTACGCCGGAGCAGGCGATGTCCATGACGAACAATAAGACGCTGACGGTTGTCGTCGATACCCATAAGGCATCGATGGTGAAGGAACCGCGGCTCATTGGAGCGCATGGGAAAATCGTGGTCATCGACCATCATCGCCGCGGCGAGGAGTTTATTGCGAATGCGCTGCTGGTTTATATGGAGCCGTATGCGTCCTCCACTTGCGAGCTCGTTGCCGAGCTTCTTCAATACATTGCGGATCGGATTGTGCTTGATGTCCGGGAAGCGACCGCGCTGCTCGCTGGCATTACGGTAGATACGAAGAGCTTCTCCCTTCGTACCGGTGCGAGAACGTTTGAGGCGGCATCGTTCCTGCGTCGCAACGGTGCGGATTCGATGCTGGTGCAGCGGATGCTGAAGGAAGATTTGGAAGAGTATGTCCGCAAGGCGGATATTATTAAGCATGCGAGCGTGCATTATGAGCATATCGCGATTGCGGTTACCGAGCCGGGCCGCAAGGTTGGCCAGCTGTTGATTGCGCAGGCAGCAGATACGCTGCTCAATATGACCGATATTTTGGCATCGTTCGTCGTTGGCGAGCGCACAGACGGCCTAATTGGTATTAGCGCGCGTTCGCTTGGCGACATGAACGTGCAGGTCGTAATGGAAAGAATGGGCGGAGGCGGGCATTTAACGAACGCTGCCGCCCAGCTTGAAGGCACCGTTAGTGAAGTTGCGGAGAAGCTTAAAGCGGTACTAAAAGAAATTGATAAGGAAGAGGGGTTATTTGAATGAAAGTAATTTTTTTGGCAGATGTTAAGGGACAAGGAAAAAAAGGTGAGGTTAAAGACGTATCCGAAGGTTATGTGCGTAATTTTTTACTTCCTAAAGGACTGGCAAAGCCAGCATCAGACGGCAATCTGAAGACGCTCGAAGTGCAAAATGCTTCCGAGCAGAAGCGTAAAGCGCAGGAGAAGGAAGATGCGAAGACGCTTGCGAAGAAGATGGAGGAAATGACGATCGTGCTGAAGACGAAGGCTGGCGAAGGCGGCCGCCTGTTCGGCGCCATCACATCCAAGCAAATCGGCGAGCAGCTTGCTGCACAAGGCGTTAAGGTCGACAAACGTAAAATTGAGCTGGAAGAACCGATCCGCACACTTGGCATGACGGAAGTGCTTGTGAAGCTGCATCCTGAAGTGAAAGCCAAGCTGCGCGTTCAAACAACGGAGGAATAATAGATTATAGGGGGAAATGATGAGTACAGAGCTGAAGTTTGATCGCGTTCCGCCGCAGAACATGGAGGCGGAACAAGCCGTTATCGGTGCCGTACTGCTGCAGGCGGAAGCGCTGATTACAGCTATGGAGCGTCTTCGCAGTGAAGATTTTTACAGCGGCCCCCATCAGCGCATATATGAAGCGATGATTGAGCTGGCTGAAAATAATCAGCCGATCGATCTTGTCACGCTGACTGCGCATTTGCAGGATCAGCAGCTGCTCGACGAAATTGGCGGCGTGTCTTATTTGGCACGGCTGGCCAGCTCCGTTCCAACGGCAGCGAATGTCGATTATTACGCGCAGATCGTAGAGGAGAAATCCTTGCTGCGGCGTCTGATCCGCACGGCTACGAATATCGTAACCGAAGGTTATGCCGGAACAGAGCAGGTGGGTGCGCTGCTCGGCGATGCGGAGCAGAAAATTCTCGAAATTTCCAATCGGCGTTCCAGCAGCGGGTTTATATCTATCCGCGACGTGCTGATGGAAGTGTTTGAGAAGGTCGAGCATTTGTATATGAACAAAGGCGGTACGTCAGGCATTCCATCGGGCTTTGTCGATTTGGATAAAATGACGTCCGGCTTCCAGCGCAGCGATCTTATTATCGTTGCAGCCCGTCCTTCCGTTGGTAAGACAGCATTTGCGCTGAATATTGCCCAAAACGTCGGCGTGCGCGCACGCGAGACCGTCGCCATATTCAGTCTGGAGATGTCGGCAGCCCAGCTTGTGCAGCGTATGATTTGTGCAGAAGCGAACGTGGATGCAGGACGGATGCGGACAGGTTATCTGGAGGGCGACGACTGGGAAAAGCTGACGATGGCGATTGGTGCCTTATCCGAGGCGCAAATCTTTATTGATGATACGCCCGGCATAACGGTTGCCGATATTCGTGCGAAATGCCGTCGTCTGAAGAAAGAGCGCGGGCTTGGCATGATTTTGATCGATTATCTCCAGCTCATTTCCGGCCGCGGCAAGGCAGGGGAAAATCGGCAGCAGGAAGTATCGGAAATTTCCCGTACCCTGAAGCAGATTGCCCGTGAGCTTGAAGTGCCTGTTATCGCGCTGTCGCAGCTCAGCCGGGGCGTTGAGCAGCGTCAGGACAAGCGTCCGATGATGTCCGACCTTCGGGAATCCGGTTCGATTGAGCAAGATGCTGATATTGTATCCTTCCTTTATCGGGATGATTATTATGATAAGGAATCGGAGAAAAAGAATATTATCGAGATCATTATCGCCAAGCAGCGGAATGGACCCGTTGGTACGGTAGAGCTGGTGTTTCTGAAAAATTTCAATAAATTCGTCAGCTTGGACCGTTCTCATGAGGATCCATCGCAGGCATCTTAATGATATCCGAACAATTGTAGAGCTACTTCTACAATTGTTCGTTTTTAGTTTGACTTCTATTTCGGGTACTGCTACACTAATATTGCTGTCTTCGTGTGACACCCGTTGTTCTCGTACGAAAGGGAAAACCGGTGCAATAGAAGAACAGTAAATTTCGGTGTGTCTATACACCGGACGGGGGTATGTTTATGTCTACGGTTGTTGTGGTTGGTACGCAGTGGGGAGACGAAGGAAAAGGCAAAATTACCGATTATCTGGCTGAAGGCGCCGACGTCGTCGCTCGCTATCAAGGCGGTAACAATGCCGGGCACACTATTCTCATTGACAATAAGAAATATAAATTAACGATGGTACCTTCGGGTATTTTTAATCACAATAAAGTGTGTGTCATCGGTAATGGTATGGTTATTAACCCTAAAGCGCTAATTGAAGAAATTAACTATATTCAAGAAAACGGGTTTTCGACTGAGAACTTGAAAATCAGCGATCGTGCCCATGTCATTATGCCTTATCATATCGTACTTGATGCATTGGAAGAAACGCGTAAAGGCGATAATAAAATTGGTACAACGGGCAAAGGCATCGGTCCTTGCTACATGGATAAAGCCGCTCGCAACGGCATTCGGATTGCCGATCTGATGGATGCAGAAGAGTTTGAGCAAAAGCTGCGCCGTCTTGTTGTTGAGAAAAACCAAGTGATTGAGCAAGTATTCGGCGGCGAGCCGCTGAATGCAGACAGCATCGTTGAGGAATACCTCGCTTATGCTGAAGTGCTTCGCTCGTATGTAACGGACACGTCCGTTGTACTGAATGATGCGATTGATGCTGGCAACAAGGTGCTGTTCGAAGGCGCGCAAGGCGTTATGCTGGATATTGACCAAGGTACATATCCATTCGTAACTTCGTCCAATCCATCCGCTGGCGGCGTATGTATCGGTTCTGGCGTAGGCCCATCGAAAATTCAGCAAGTTATCGGAGTAGCGAAAGCTTATACAACACGTGTAGGCGATGGCCCATTCCCAACGGAGCAAAACAATGCAATCGGCGATTTGATTCGCGATAAAGGCCACGAGTACGGTACAGTTACTGGCCGTCCGCGCCGTGTAGGCTGGTTCGACAGCGTCGTTGTGCGCCACGCTCGCCGTGTTAGCGGAATTACAGGCTTGTCGCTTAACTCGCTTGACGTTATGACGGGCATTGAAACGGTTAAAATTTGCACTGGCTACAAATATAAGGGCGAAATCATTACGCACTATCCAGCAAGCCTGAAAATGCTTGCGGAATGCGAAGCGGTATATGAGGAGCTTCCAGGCTGGTCCGAGGATATTTCTGGCGCAAAAACGCTGGATGATCTGCCAGTGAACACGCGCAATTACTTGAACCGCGTATCGGAGCTGACAGGTATTCCGATTGCGATTTTCTCAGTCGGCCGCAACCGCGAGCAGACAAATCCGGTTGTAGCTATTTACGAATAGACGAATCCGTTAGACGGATATAGAAGGGGAAGACAGCTGCGAATGCTGTCTTCTTTCTTTTTTTTCACAATAATGAATGAAAAGGGATGATGAGGGATGAAGAAGGAGATTCAGCTTTTGGCCATTTCGGGGAGCTTGCGTGAGAAGTCTTCCAATACTGCGCTTATGAATGCTATTATCGTGCTTGCTGAGGAGCATGTACGTTTCAGCGTTTACAGCGGGCTGGGCGAGCTGCCGCATTTTAATCCGGATTTGGATGTAGAGGAAGGGCCAGCAACGGTTGGGGAGCTGCGGAGACAGCTAAAGGAGGCAGACGGCGTCCTCATCTGTACACCGGAATACGGGAATGGCGTTCCAGGCTCCTTGAAAAATGCGCTCGACTGGATCGTGTCCTCTGGCGAATTCGTCAACAAGAGGGTAGCGGTCGTCACCGCATCGCCATCTCCGATGGGCGGGGATAAAGCCAATGCTTCGCTGCTGCTCACGCTGAATATGATTAATGCTATTATCGTAGATCACGGCGTAGTGATGATTCCGCATATCACTCTCAAGATGAGCAAAGAAGGCGCCATTACGGATGAAGAAACGAAGCAGCAACTGCTCGCCATGCTGGCTAGTCTGGGGAAGCCCCATTCCAAAGCTTTATAGATTCATCGCGCCAAGCAGCGGTTATGCACTCTTTCTCTTGTCCATAATGGTAAAAGAAACCATTCAAATGTTATGAGCTAGCAGGTCTCATTATACGGATGGGTCAAGCAGGAAGGGTATGGTGGAGAGCATGTGGAAGATGACGGGCTGGCTGGCGAAAACGGTCGCAGCAGGAATCATTATAAGCTTTTTGTCGATTTGGACGACGGGCTATATTGTGAGCAGTTATTTGGATACGATTTTGAAGCAATATAATTTGCCTCTGGAAGTAAAGCCGATGGCGCTAACTGGATTATGGGGAAAAATGTGGGGCGCTGATCCGCTGATGGCGGATACAGGCGGCTCTAAAGGGCAGTCTGGCGCCTCGCAGACTGGAAAGGATAGCTCAGGGGCAAGCAGCGGCAGCTCGACTGAGCAAGGAGAGACGGGGGTGCAGAAGCCAGATGGAGCGATTTCTTCAGGCGGGGACGCAGGGGCAGGGGAAGATTCCCCGCTTGCGATTGATGCTTTCGGGCAGCAAACGGCCCCGCCGCTTACCGATATTGGCATTGGCGGCGGGACGAAAGCGGATAGCGGCGCGGCCTCAGGCATAGGAGCGGGCAGCACAGAAAGCGGTACAGAAGGCAGCACGACGAACGGGGATGCGGAAGCAGTGGACGGAGAGCAGCCTTTAGCGGAATCAGAATCCGGCACAGGCAGCTCCTCCATTGACGGTACGGAAACAGCGGTTACGACGGATCAGCTGAACCAGGTCAAAAGCCAAATGAGCGACACGGACAAGACGGAGCTGTTCGGATTATTAATGACCAAGCTGCCCCAGGAAGCTTGGCAGACGATATCCGGCTACATGGAAAATGGCCTTACAGATGAAGAGCTGACCCAGCTTCAGCAGGTCATTGCCCAGCATTTGAGCAAGGAAGAATACGAGCAAATTATGAGTATTCTGAAGAAATATTAATATTAAGCGGTATTCGGAGAGGTTGCTCCTCGTATTAAGGCTATGTTAAAGTAATATTCGGGTGTTCTGTCGGGACAAAGGGCCCTGATATGAATCGGAAGACCTAATTAAGATAGCGGCATTAAGGCGAGAAGGAGACGATCATGACCGATTTTAGGGCAACGGGTCGGATCCGAAAGGCGTGGAATACCTCCATTCAGTTCTTTCGGCAATTCCGAACACAAGACTCGAAAGGCATCAATCAACAACCGTCCGCAGCAGTGCAAGCGACATCGACAACTACAGCAGCTACTAACTATAAAAAACCTATCATCCTTGCAGGCGGAATAATCGCGATTTTGGCAGCAGTCGGAATTGGCGGTATACAATACGTTAAGGCTAACACGAATGACTATTATCACTTATATATGAACGGCACCGAAGTAGGAACGGTCGGCAGCCCGCTGGAGGTTGGAGCGCTGCTTGAGCAGAAGGCATCTGAAGCACAGCAGGAAACGCCAGATATTCCAATTATGGTGGAATCAGGTCAGCTTACATATACGAGTACAAGTGCTTACAAAGGCAACCCAGATACGCAGCAGACGCTTGCGAAGCTGGAAGGCTTGCTTACAACCCACGCTATTGGCGTAGAGGTGAAGGTAAATGGCAAAGTAATCGGTATTGTGAAGAGCCAAGCAGCAGCAGACGCCGTACTGGCACGCGTGCAGAGCAAATATGCACCGGAGGAGAAGACGGAGAAGGATTCAACGAAGGTTCGCGCACTCGCTTTTTCACCAGAGGAAGAAAAGGCGGACGAGAATACACCTAAGGCAGGCAAGGAACTGACGGATGTTGCTTTCGTAGAGAAGGTGGAGACGGATGCGGTATCGACTTCGCCTAGCGACATCGTTTCAGACAATGATATGTACAAGCTGCTCGTAGAGGGCACGATTAAGCCAACGAAATATACGGTACAGCAAGGCGATTGCGTCGGTTGTATCGCGCAGAAATTTGATATTTCACCGCAAGTGATTTACGAGAATAACAAAGGCATTGAAGATGATATGATCAAGGTTGGAGATGTGCTTGATCTTACCGTTCGCCAGCCGGAGCTGTCGGTCCGGACAACCGAGAATTTGACGGAGATCGTGACGATCGACCCGCCAACCGAGGTTCAGAAAAACGACGAGATGCGTGTTGGAGAATCCAAGCTGATTAGTGCAGGCGTCAGCGGCTCCAAGAGCCTGACCTACAAAATCGTGAAAGAGAATGGTTACCTAATCAGCGAAGAGCTGGTAGACCAGCAGGTCATTAAGGAAGCTGTTCCAACGGTCATGATGAAGGGCACGAAGGTCATTTTGGGCGAAGGAACGGGATTATTCTCTGCTCCCGTATCGGGCTATTCGGTGTCCAGTACGTTCGGAACGCGTTGGGGCCGATTGCATAAAGGGATTGACATGACGGGCGGCAAAACGATTACAGCAGCCGACAATGGCGTTGTTATTTTTGCAGGCACGAAGAACGGCTACGGCAATGTAGTCATCATTGATCATAAGAATGGATATGAAACGCTGTACGGGCATCTTGACTCGATTAGCGTCAGCGTAGGCGATATATTAGAAAAAGGCGATACACTGGGTATTATGGGCAACACGGGACGTTCTTACGGTGTCCACCTTCATTTTGAAATTCATAAAGACGGAGAGCTTCAAAACCCGTTGAAATATTTATAATCGGACTTATACCATCAGGGGGAGTGCAGCCGAAGCGAAAGCTTGCGGCGGCGCTCCCTTTATTATTTTAAAAATATAAGCATTTATAAGTTTCACATCTATAAATTGGCTTATATTTCTCGGACTGAAACGCGCCGCGCCGCCAAAGGACGGCGATAGCCGTTTCACCTTGGCCCAGTCGCATGAAGGAACTTTAATTGGGAACTAGGTATGGCAGTATGGTAAGATAGTATTGCTATGTGTATAAAGTTATACCCTAAAGTATGGGAAGATTAAACAGATAAGAATTAGGAAGCGACAGGCGGTGTGACGATGCACGGTAAAATTTTAGTGGTCGACGACGAACAGCCGATTGCAGATATATTGAAGTTCAACTTGGAGAAAGAAGGCTACGAGGTCATTTGTGCTTTTGACGGCGGACAGGCTGTGGAGCTTGCTTTCGCAGAGAAGCCGGATTTAATGCTGCTTGACTTGATGCTTCCGGTGAAGGATGGCATGGATGTGTGCCGCGAGGTTCGCGCAAAGCTGCATATGCCGATCATTATGCTGACGGCGAAGGATACGGAAATCGATAAGGTGCTCGGCCTGGAGCTTGGCGCAGATGATTATGTGACGAAGCCGTTCAGCACCCGCGAGCTGCTGGCAAGGGTGAAGGCCCATCTAAGACGGCAGCAGAAGTCGGCTGAGGTTACGGTAAGTGCGGCAGGCGTGCACGGTTCGGATGGCGGACAGGACGCTGAACAGGAGAAGCAGGGTCTGCGTCTGTTTAATTTGTTCATTGATACCGACATGTATGTCGTCTACAAGGACAATCAGCCGCTTGATTTGACGCACCGGGAATACGAGCTTGTGTATTATATGGCGCGCAACAGCGGCAAGGTCATGACGCGTGAGCATTTGCTGCAGGCGGTATGGGGCTTTGAGTATTTTGGCGATGTGCGAACGGTGGATGTGACGATCCGCAGGCTGCGCGAGAAGATCGAGGATGATCCGAGCAGGCCGGAGTTCATTATGACACGGCGCGGGCTTGGCTATATGATGCGAAGCACGAAGCCAGGAGGTTACGGTTACGTATGATGGGGCGGCGATTTTTTCGCACGATCCAAGTGAAGCTGGTCATTATTTATTTGCTGCTGATTTTGGTAGCGATGCAGTTAATTGGCGTTTATTTCATCAGCACGGTTAAGACGTCGCTGACGGACAGCTTCACGAACAACCTCAAGGAGCAGGCCGATATATTGTCCAAGCTGGCGGCGCGCCACTTATCGATCAAGCCCGGCGGGGATTTGGATACGAATGTGGAAAGCGCGGAAGGGCTCAGTCTCGTCGTTCGCAACTTGTTCAGCATTAGCGGCACAGAGGTGCAGGTGCTCGACGCGAACGGCAAAATCGTTGCGACGTCCGTTCAGGTGCCGGAATCCTATGTAGGCAAGAAAAACCCGTCGCTCGCCGTGAGCCGGGCGCTGGTGGGCATTCCAGAGAACGAGGAAGAGATCATTGACGAAAATAATGTCCGGAAAAAGATCATTGCGCTGCCGGTAACGGACAACGACAATGACAATGTGCTCGGCGCGGTCTACATGGTCGCGTCGATGGACAGCCTGTATGACACGGTGAACCGGGTCAATCAGATTTTTTTCTCAGGAACGCTTATTGCTTTGGGGCTGACGGGGGTGCTGGGCATTTTGCTTGCCCACACGATCACGAGCCCGATTCAAGGACTGACCCGGCAGGCGGCAGCGGTCGCTGAAGGCAAGTTCGATTTCAAGGTTCCGGTGCTTGGCGATGATGAAATTGGGCGGCTCAGCATGGCGTTTAACGATATGACGATCCGGCTCAAGGAGGCGCTGTCGGTCAATGAGGAGGAGAATGAGAAGCTGAATTCCATTCTCTCCAATATGAGCGATGGCGTTATTGCAGCGGATGAGCATGGGAAGGTCATCGTCTGGAATCGGCGGTCGCTGGAAATGCTTGATCGCAAAAGCTGCGAAAATTGCAGCCTGACCGAGCTGCTTGCGCTGCCTCAGCAGCGGCTGGACGAGCTGCGGCAGGGCAAGGAGCAGACGCTCATTCTGGACCGGGGCGAGGAAGCGGAAATGGATGAGGCGGAAGGGATTATGCGCGTCACCTTTACGCCCATTCATCGCCGGGATAAAGGGACGACCGGCACTATTGTCGTCCTGCAGGATGTCACCGAGCAGGAGAAGCTGGAGCAGTCGCGCCGGCAGTTCGTTGCGAATGTCTCCCATGAGCTGCGGACGCCGCTGACGACGATCAAGAGCTATGCAGAGGCGCTGAATGACGGAGCGCTAGCAGAGCGGGAGCTGTCGGAGCGATTCGTTGGCGTCATCAGCAATGAGACGGAGCGGATGATTCGTCTCGTAACCGATCTGCTGCATTTATCGCGGCTGGATTCCAATCAGGCGCCTATGCGGCGCAGGCAGACAAATATCCACGATATGCTCGACGAGGTGGCAGACCGGTTCTCGTTCCAACTGCGCCAGAAGTCGATTCGGGCTTCTATTCAGGTCGATAGCGAGCTGACGGAGGCTTGGCTGGACCGGGATCAAATTGATCAGGTGCTGGACAATCTTTTTTCCAATGCGATTAAATATACGCTGGACGGCGGCAAAATTCAGCTGAGCGCCCGCAAGCAGGAGCAATCGCTAATTGCAATCAGCGTCAAGGATACGGGAATTGGCATTCCGAAGCGGGATTTGCAAAAAATCTTTGACCGTTTCTACCGCGTAGATAAAGCGCGTTCGCGCAATATGGGCGGAACCGGACTCGGCTTGTCCATTGCCCGGGAAATCGTCAAAGCGCATGGCGGCACGATTTCGCTTGATTCGGAGCTGAATGTCGGGACGACGGTTACGTTCACGCTGCCGATGCTGGAAGAGGACGGTGAGCGGAGCTAATGGAACGGGCGAAAACGATGATATTAATTTTTTTGGTCGCCTTTAGCCTCATGCAGAGCTATTTTCTCGCTTATAGTATGCCTGGACTTGGCGCTACGGTACGCACAGAGCAGGACTACATCAATGCGGAGCCGCTTGGCGAGGAGACGACGGTGGAAAACGTTATTTTTCCCGATGAGCTGATTATCCACTTCGGCGGGGACAAGCACACGGTGCTGTATCCAGGTATGACCTTCTATAACATGATTCTTAAGGATCGCATACAGGGCCGCGAGTTTAAAGGGTTTCAGCGGAGCCCGATTGATGTAATGGATTGGGAGCAGGTGCGGAAGAAGGATGCCGGCGTTGAGCTGCGCTTCCAGAATGGCGTGCCTGTTGATCTGCTGCGCAAGCTGCTTAAGGTGCAGGGCGACATTATGTTTTTGAATGAGACGATTGACCGCATCTGGATTTTCAAAACGAGCAATACGGAAGAGGTGCGGACCTTCTTCTTTAGCGCTGATGGCGATATCGTCTATGAATCGGTTCAGGCCGACTTGACGGTTCGTGATGTGCAGGATTACGTCGGGTTCGGGGAATATCAGACGAATTACCAGTATGCGGACGGCGATCTGTATATCCCGGATAAGCCGCTGCAGTCGGTGGAAATGGTTTATCCGTATACGGTTTATTCTGCGGATGTGGTGCAGCGCAATCTGTTCTTCGATCCAGGAACGACGAAGGCGCTCAAGGATCGCAGCGGCGCACAAATCTATACCGATGGCAAACGCGGGCTTCAAGTGGAGCAAAGCGGCAACTGGATGATTTATACCGATCCGGCAGCGTCGAAGAGCGCGGATAATATATTGAGCGATAATATGTACGCCGCAGTGGAGTTTGTAAATCAGCATGGCGGCTGGGATGGCACGCATCGCTTCGTTAATCCTGTACTGGATACGGACAGCAAGCTGGGCAGAACGGTGCTGTTCCAGCAATATTTGGAGCAATATCCGGTGTTGGAGGCGGCAGGCTTTCAGTACGGCTGGATTCGGCTGATTTTGCAGCAGGGCGTGGTGACCGAGTATAACCGTTCGCTGATTACGCTTGGCGATCAGGCAGAATCGAGGGAGCCGCGTTATTTGCCGGGTGGCGATGATCTGCGCAATGCGTTGGAGCGTTATGCAAGGCTATCGGAGGTCGTTAGTATGTTCCCAGCACTGCAGGCGGTGCCGAAGGAAGGCAGCAAGCTGGATTTTGTCCCCGTATGGGGCGTGAAGCTTGCGGATGGGACGCAGGAAGTGCTAATGGAGGCTTATCCAACGGGCTACATTCCGCTGGAAGCAACGAATGGTGCTGAAGGAACGGCTGGAGCGGCGAAGTAGGAGGTGAGAGGCGTTTGGATTGGAGCAGAGCGAAAAGTGTGTTGATCGGCAGCTTCCTGCTGCTTAATATTTTGCTTGGCTATCAGGTATGGCTAGAGGTGCGGGAACAGTTGGACATCAACAATCACTCCGCGGAGCTTCCGCCGGACACCGCCCTGGTCATGAAGCAGAAGCGCATCGAGCTGAACGCCAACTTGCCGCTTGAAACGCCAAGCATGCGTGATTTAACGTACCAGCTCCAGTCGCAAAGTCTGGAGGAGCAGGAAGTTGTGAAGCTGGAGACGCCAGTGGATAGACGAATTGTATTCTCGCAAGCGGATTTGCTGACCGCATTAGGCGATCAAATTCCCGACATTGAACAGTATGCTTTCGATCCATTGGGCAGCAAGGCAGGTGTATTCGTCTTGTACCGGATGGTCGATAACCGGCCGTTGTTCGAGGTCAAGCTGGAGCTGTATTACAGCAATCAGAAAATTACAGGTTTTAAGCAGTCGCGCATTGAGGTGCTGGAGAGCAATGATGCGAAGCAGCAGACGGTGCTGCCTGCAGCGAAAGCGGTAGCGCCGTTCATTGAGCGGAATTTGCCGGATGGCTCGGTCATTACCGATATCCAGCTTGGCTATCATGGACAGACGTTCGATACGGAGATGCAGGTATCCGCGCCCTATTGGCGTGTGCTGGTGGAGGATGCGGACCGCCCTTATTATATCCATGCGGTAAGCGGTGAGGTTGCCCAGGATAAGGAGCAGTAGGAGAAGGCGCAGAGTTATTCAGCGACAGGCTCAAGTGGGAGAAAGGATAGGACGAGGCGGAAATGGGACTATGGTTTACAGTACTGGCAAGCGGTTCAACGGGGAATGGCACAATTATTAATAATGGCGACAAGATGGTACTCGTCGATGCGGGACTAAGCGCCAAAAAAATGGAGGAGCTCATGAAGGAGCGCGGAGTGTTCGGCCATCAGCTGGACGCGCTGTTCGTCACGCATGAGCACTCCGATCATATTAAAGGGCTCGGCGCGTTTGCGCGCAAGCACGAGCTGCCTATTTATGCGAATGAAGCGACTTGGGGCGCGATGGAGCGGCATGTGGGCAAAATCGATGCCGATAAGCGCATTGTAATCGAGACGGGAGATACGCTGAACTTCGGTTCGCTGCAAATACAGTCTTTTCCGATTTCGCATGATGCTGCGGAGCCGGTGGGCTACACCTTCGTCGATCAGGGCGTTAAGCTGAGTTTGGCGACCGACCTTGGTTATATGAGCGATAAGGTGAAGCAGGCGATCATTGATTCGGATGTGCTGGTGCTGGAATCCAATCATGATACGGAGATGCTTCGGATGGGGCGTTATCCATGGAATACGAAACGGCGCATCTTAAGCGACGTCGGACATTTATCCAATGTAGCGGCTGGGGAAGCGCTCTGCGAGCTGCTGACTGACCGGACAAAACGGGTGTATTTGGCCCATCTTAGCCTTGATCATAATTTAATGGACTTAGCGATGCTAACCGTTAATAACATATTAGAAGACAACGGGATTTTCTTCAAAAAAGAGGACTTCCCCCTGCGGCACACGTATCACGACAAGCCTACTGAATGGGACGAAGTGAAGAAGAAATAAGCTTGTGCAGCTGTTCATCCATTTGCCCGTCAAGCTGGCTAGTCTTGGCTTGTAATTCCTCTACTGTAACAATGCCTTTCTCTAGCAGAAGCTCTAGCAATGCGCTTAAGGTCAGAACGGTGCGATAGTGCTCCTCTTTCAGATCTGCGAGCATCGCGCCGAGCTGCACATGCTCCCAAGCGGATGGGATGGAAGTAGGTTTTTTCATTAAAAATCAAGCTCCTTTGGCAATGAAGTGGAAAGCAAATCATCTTTTAACAAAAAATTTTTCTAGCTGCGGATTGTAATCTATTATTATTGTAGTCCAATCTTCCGAAATTATTCCTAGCAGCATTTATTTCGATCGAGAGATATACCAAATAGTCTTGATGTCGGCCGGACATCGAGAGGAGAGATAGATATGGGATTATTCGATGACGATTTCTATTCGACGAAAGTATCCAGACGCACACGCGCCTTCAGCAAGGAGCGGCGCATCTTGTCAAGCAAGCAGACGAGGCGGAATTGGTCCAGTGTGCGCATTGCCTTTATCTCTTCATCTACAAGCGCAATAGCGGCTGTGCTGCTGTTCGGGCTGTTCTTTAATGGCGGGGTTGGCGGCAGCGCCAAAGTGCAGGCGGTTTCTACGGCGAAGATGTCCGATGACAGCGAATCGCTGGAAATGAAGACGATTCAAGCTTCAGCGAAGGTCAGGCCAGCTGTCGTTAGCGTTATTAATGAGCAGCGGCAGGTTTTCAGCATGGGCGTTCCGAATGATGAAGGCGATGGCAGCAAGAATGAAAGCAAAGACAGTATAGAGAAGAACAGCTTGCAGCAGGCCGGCGTTGGTTCAGGATTTATTTTCAAAAAAGAAAATGGCAAAGCCTATATAATGACAAACTACCATGTCACCGTCGATGCGGATGCGCTTAAAGTGACGCTCATTAGCGGCGAAGAGCGCGCGGCGAAAATGATTGGCGAAGATCAAATTTCTGATCTGGCTGTATTGGAAATCGACGACAAGGGCATTGATACCGTTGCGGAAATTGGCGATTCCTCTGCCTTGCAGCCGGCTGAATTCGTCATTGCCATCGGCAATCCGCTCGGGTTGGGCGATTCCTTATCCATGGGTATCGTGAGCAAAACACGGCAAATCGTTCCTGTATCGTTGAACCAGGATGGCAACTATGATTGGGAGCAAGAGGTTATTCAAGTGGATGCGTCCATCAACCAAGGCAACAGCGGCGGACCGCTCATTAATTTGAACGGCCAGGTTGTCGGCATCAACAGTATGAAAATCGCAGATATCGGCGTGGAAGGCCTCGGCTTCGCCATTCCGACGAATAATGCGATGCCAATCGTAAACGATTTGCTGGAAAAAGGTTATGTGCCGCGTCCGTATTTGGGCGTGTACACGATGGACCTGGCGCAATATTTTGCGCAGCAGGGCGGCAGCGCTGGCGGGAAAGCCGGCAGTTCGACAGATGGCAGCGACGATGAGGCTGAAGGCGCGGCGCAGCTTATTTTGCCGGAGGATGTCCGTGCGGGCGTCATTGTGCTGGAGGCGGTCGGTCCAGCGAAGGAGGCTGGTCTCCTCTTCAACGATGTGATCGTCAAGCTCGATAAGCAAGCGGTTGGCAGCACGATGGAGCTGCGGAAGTACCTGTACTCCAAGAAGCATATCGGCGACAAGGTAGAAGTGACCTTCTACCGGGACGGCAAGCTGACGACGGCGCAACTTTCGTTAACCGATAAGGTGGAAGAATAAAATATCGTCATCCTATTAGGGAGAGCGGTCGTGGACAGGAGGAAGCCTGTTGCGGCGGCTCTTTTTTTCTTTAAAATATAGGAAAGTATATGATGTTTCCATCCTTTCTCTATATTTCTTGGAATGAAACGCGCCGCGCTGTCAGAGGACGCCGCCAGGCGTTTTTCTTAGGACGGAAAGGTGCGGGCTTCACAATATGCAGGTTGTTTGTTATGCTAACGGAAGGCAAAGGGACAACACCCTGATTAAATCAAGCAGAAGAGGAAGCGAACCAACTATGTATTGTGTATGCAAAAAACACGTGGAGCTAGCGATCGATAAGTTCGTTGATGAGTATGAGGACGCGCCGGATATCGTGGATTTGAAGGAAACGGAATTTGCAGACTGGGACCCGCCGCGCAAATGCGATTTATGCGATGATGGGGCACTGTTTTTGGTCGTATAAGGGAAGAACCGATATAAGAATAGTGTTCATCTATCGCTGGGCGTATCTATATGCCCAGCGATTTTTTGCGGATTTTAAAATGTGTTCCTCTGCGTGTCAGGCTGTCGGTCAATATTAACATTGACATGAACCTGACAGCCCGATATATTGAAGTTAACTTGTTGCAGGGGCGAAAAAAACTTGAAATCTGCTTATGCGGATTCGTTAGCAGCGCACTCTTTTTCAAAAGGGAGTGTGTTTTTATTTGTCCGAATATGACACTTAGGAGAATGAACGTGGACAATGGAAGTAAGCAGCAGTTTAGGCGGAAAATGCAGACGCGGCATATCGTTATGCTCTCGCTGGGCGGTGTTATTGGGACGGGCTTGTTCTTAAGCTCCGGTTATACGATTCAGCAGGCAGGCCCGTTTGGCGCGATTTTGTCCTATCTGGTTGGCGCTATTGCTGTGTATCTCGTGATGCTGTGCTTGGGCGAGCTGTCGGTACATATGCCCGAGACAGGCGCTTTTCACAGCTATGCGGCAAAATATCTCGGTCCCGCTACGGGCTATACCGTCGCATGGCTGTACTGGCTCACCTGGACGGTGGCGTTAGGCTCGGAATTTACGGCGGCTGGGCTGCTCATGCAGCGCTGGTTCCCTTCGGTTAATGTATGGATTTGGAGCGCGTTATTCGCTGCGTTAATCTTTGTCTTAAATGCACGATCGGTGCGGTTTTTCGCGGAATCGGAATTTTGGTTCTCGTCTGTAAAGGTTTTGACGATTGTGCTGTTTATAGTTATCGGAGCGGGAGCGATCTTCGGCATTGTCCCAATGGCGGATGCGGCTCCAGCGCCCTTGTTGACCAATATTACGAGCGCAGGCTGGTTCCCGAATGGAGCCTTTGCCATTTTATTGACGATGCTGGCGGTGAATTTCGCCTTCTCCGGCACGGAGTTGATCGGGATTGCAGCGGGAGAATCGGTGAATCCCGAGCGGACGATACCGAAAGCGATTCGCACGACGCTGTTTCGACTCGTTATTTTTTTCATTGGAACGATTGTTGTGCTGTCGGCACTGCTGCCTATGTCGGAGGCGGGGGTAACGGAAAGTCCCTTCGTCACGGTAATGGAGCGGGTCGGCGTGCCGTATGCGGCGGATGTGATGAACTTTGTTATTTTGACAGCGATTTTGTCGGCGGCTAACTCCGGATTGTATGCGTCGTCACGGATGCTGTGGTCGCTAGCCGACAAGAAGACCATTTCGCCTTTGTTCGCCAAGCTGACAAAGCATGGTGTGCCGCTGAATGCTGTCATTCTTAGTATGATGGGCGGCGGACTTGCGCTGCTCTCCAGCATTGTCGCGCCGGATACGGTGTACATTGCTCTAGTTTCGATATCAGGGCTTGCCGTGGTCGTTGTGTGGATGAGCATTAGCGCTTCGCAGTTTATGTTCCGCAGGCAGTATGTTCGCGAGGGGAACTCGGTGGACAAGCTGGCTTATCGGACGCCGTGGTATCCTTTTGTGCCGATTGCTTCGTTCGTGCTGTGTCTTGCGTCCTGCATCGGTATTGCGTTCGATCCGACACAGCGGATTGCGCTGTATTGCGGGGTTCCGTTTATTGCGCTGTGCTACATTAGCTATTATTCGTTTTATCGTGTGAAGAAGTAGCGAGTTAGGCAGGGCGTGACGTGAAGTGACGGAAAATATAGAGCTGAAAGAGAACGAAAAAAAGAAAGAGAACGAAAAAGAAAAAGAAAAAGAGAACGGAAAAGGGAGGAGAAGTGTTATGGAAAAGTTTAATGGTGCTACGCACAATGTAATAGAGGATATTTTGCAGAAGCATGAGATTATGGTGCTGGATGGCGCAATGGCAACGGAGCTGGAGCGTCATGGCTGCGATCTGAATGATTCGCTTTGGTCCGCGCGAGTGCTGCTGTCACAGCCTGAGCTGATCTATCAGGTGCATCTGGATTATTACCGCGCAGGAGCGGATTGTGCGACGACGTCGAGCTATCAGGCGACGGTGGATGGTTTTCTTAAGCGCGGGCTTAGTGAAGAGGAAGCTTTGAAGCTGATTAAAAGCACGGTCGAGCTGGCGCGGAAAGCGCGTGATGATTATTGGGAGCAAGAGGGTGCGGGTACAGGTGCTGCTAAGGAGGGTAATGGTGATCAGGCTTCTGCGCGGGGCGCTCAGTACGCTAACAGGCCTAAACCGCTTGTTGCTGCATCCATCGGGCCATATGGCGCTTATTTGGCGGATGGTTCGGAGTATGTCGGCAACTATGGCGTGACTGATGAAGTGCTGACGGAGTTCCACCGTCCAAGAATGGCGGCGGTTATTGAGGCTGGCGCGGATCTATTGGCGTTCGAGACGGTTCCTTCTCTACAGGAAGCCAGAGTGCTGGATGCCTTGCTGAAGGAATTTCCGGGCGTGTATGCGTGGTTGTCGTTCTCATTGAAAAATGAAACGGCGATCAGCGAAGGTACTCCGCTGGCGGAATGCGCGGCTGCCTTCGCGCAAAGCGAGCAGATTGCCGCGATCGGCATGAACTGCGCCCCCGGCGCTGTCGTGACGGAGGCGATTAAGGTGCTTCGCGCTCACTCGCAGAAGCCGGTTATTGTTTATCCGAATTCCGGGGAAAGCTATAATCCGGAGACGAAGACTTGGCATGGGGAGGGCAGCTGCCCGAGCTTCCTGGAGGAGGCGGAAGGCTGGTATGAAGCCGGCGCTCGTATTATTGGAGGCTGCTGCCGGACTTCGCCGCAGCAGATTGAAGCGATCGCTAGGAAATGGCGAGCTTGAGAAGATTATAAGTGACTTGTGAGTATGATGGGCACGCGAAGATAGTGTGTCTGGGTTTTTGATTTTAAGGTCAGCCGGAGCGTGTTCTGGTTGGCCTTTTTTTCTGGGCTTATTAATGTGTTTTTGCTGCGGACGGATGGTATGATGGGTACTAATAGGACAGGCCGATAAACAGGCTGCGAATAAAGGAGAAGTTGTCAGTGCAAATACAGATTATTTCAGTGGGCAAGCTGAAAGAGAAATATTTAACGCAAGGGATTGCGGAATACGCTAAGCGCTTGGCTCCGTATGCGAAGCTAACGCTGGTCGAGGTGGCGGATGAGAAAGCGCCAGAGCAGCTTAGCGCGAGTGAAGAGCAGCAGGTAAAGGCGAAGGAAGGCGAACGGATACTGAGTCATATTAAGCAGGATACGTACGTTGTCGCAATGGCAATTGAAGGCGAGATGTGGACGTCGGAGCAATTGGCGAAGCATGTCGAGGAGCTCGGTACGTATGGGAAAAGCCAGATCGCTTTTGTCATTGGCGGGAGCTTGGGACTCGCTGATGAAGTCATGCGCCGCGCTAATATGAAGCTTTCTTTTGGAAGGATAACGTATCCGCATCAGCTGCTTCGCCTTGTGCTGACGGAGCAGGTTTATCGGGTGTTTAAGATTATGCGGGGGGAACCGTACCATAAGTAGGGGCAAGTTTTTTTGAAAAATCGCGCTGAGGGCTTGGAACGGAGCCTTGAAGGACATGGGTTGAAGAGCGGTCACGCGCAGCAGCGAAGATGGAGCAAACGGACTTTTGCGAGCTTTTTGGAGTTGCAAATTACAAAATAATGGAGGGTTATAAATGAAGTACTTTTACGGAGTATTATCTTTTTTGGGACTCGTCTTGCCCTATTCGCAATTCATCCCTTGGGTCGTGCGCAACGGCCTCGATTTGTCTCTCCTATTTGAAGCCATAACCAGTACGCGTATCGGAGCTTTTGCATGGATGGATGTTTTAGTTACCGTGATCGTGCTTATGGGATTTATTCTGTTAGAAGGCACCAGAAAGAAAATGAAATATTTATGGTTGCCGATTGCAGGTACGCTACTGGTAGGTCCTTCACTGGGTCTTCCCTTGTTTTTGTTTCTTCGACAATTACACTTGGAGAAAAACATTCTAAAATAGCATCAAAGATGGGAACGGAAACATGGTTAAACGAATCAGTTTAAAATGTTCGGCATTTCTTGAACGTCATGATGCCATCGACGCAGCAAAGAATGTTATCTAGGATACAGGGGCATAGATCGTAAACTTCAAAACGTTCGCCAAACACATGACCACCTTTCATTTCATTATTGAAACAGATAGCGTGGGTCGTTTGCTTGCTCAGATTGAGGCATCTTCCCTTACTCTTTTTCCGGAGTCATCAACAGAATTAAAGCTGCGGTTAGAAGAGTGGGAAACGAAACGTCCGACAATAGAACTTAATGGTTCTTTAGTAGTGTACATCGTAAACGATGGGCCTGATGTTGAAGTCGGAGTACCAGCGGTACCGGACTAAGGGCTTCCTGCAAATGTTTTGAAGGGTTGTCCACTACAATCTGTTTTAGTATGAAAACTTGCCGTTACAGACTGAGCGGAGAACCGTGCCATAAGTGACGGCGAAAAGTTGAGTTGAGGATTGAAGCTACGATGCTAAATCTATGAAGAAGCGCGTAAAGACCCAACTCATGTGGAATCGGTCATATAGGCCGAGACGAGACCTTGATCAGGAATAGTTCTCCATCATTTGATATAAATAATTTCGAAAGTCTTCAACATAGGTTTTGGGCTCTACAACTTTTAGATGAGTGCCGAAGCTTGCTAATAATTGAAATCCCGTACGATTTTGAGGGACATAAAGGGTTGCTAATAAAAATCCAGAACTATGGTCTTCAATACTTCTTCGACCATACCTTTCGATGATTTGATCTTTTATGCTGGGCGATATCCGTGCCTTAATCGTGACGAATTGCGGTACATAACTTGCTTCGTGTCTTTGCTCGGACCAATCGTCTCTAGGATGAAACGCGCGTTCATCCATAGTAATAGGATCGATTCGAGATAACTTGAATGTTCGATATCCCTGTCGATGTAAACAGAATCCTTTCAAGTACCAACTCGATTCGCTAAAATGCAGTTCATAGGGCTCGACCATTCTGTTCGTTGCAGCCCCATCTTTATCTGTATAATCAAATGAAACCAGCCTTCTCTTTAAAATGGATTCTTGACATGTCTTTAAGGTTTCAAGAATCTCGGACCGACCCTCCCAATCATAAAACGACAGTTGAATGGTACGATTCAGAGACAATGGACTAACCATTGCCTCTATTTTTTTAATCGTTCTTTCAACTTCTTCAGTAAGGAGAATTTGTTCCAATCCGCCGAGTGCAGTTAATATATTCTGTAAATCGGAGCTGCTTAAAAGGCGTTTATCAACCTTGTATTCATCCATTATGCCGTAGCCGCCTTTGACCCCAATGACGGAGTAGATCGGGATGTTCGATAAGCTCAATGTTTCCATATCGCGAAGGATCGTTCTTTTGGATACATTGAATAGTTGTGAGAATTCCTTTGTAGAAACAACCTCTTTTTTCAGCAATATCATAATAATCGAAATGAGTCTCTCCACTTTATCCATAATTGCCCTCTTTTTTTCTACATAATTTCAGAACGGTGCCACCTAGATGTCACCTTTTGTCCATTATACTACATGTATCACAAGAAGGAGGTTTTGATTAATGTTTAATCCAACCGATTTTCCCAATCCCACCCTTATTTCAGTCAACGGTGTGGAACTCGAAGTTTTTGAAGCAGGCCGACAAAATGCCGGAAAACCCATAGTCCTATGTCACGGCTGGCCAGAGCATGCCTTTTCTTGGCGTCATCAGATGGTCGCTCTTGCCGCAGCGGGCTACCATGTCATCGTCCCAAACCAGCGGGGTTACGGCAATTCATCCCGTCCGACCGAAGTAACAGACTATGATATTGAACACTTGTCGGGCGATCTCGTCGCCCTTCTCGATCACTATGGATACGAGGATGCTACCTTTGTCGGTCATGATTGGGGTGCGATGGTCGTTTGGGGACTGACCTTGCTGCATCCAAGCCGCGTGAACAAGGTGATAAATCTGAGCTTGCCCTACCAGGAACGCGGAGAAAAGCCTTGGATTGAGTTCTTGGAGGAAATACTCGGCGGCGACTACTATTTTGTCCACTTCAATCGACAGCCAGGTGTCGCGGACGCCATATTGGATAAGAATACGTTTCGGTTTCTTCGCAACCTGTACCGCAAGAACGAGCATCTCAGAGCACCTGAGCCAGGTATGGCGATGATCAATCTTGCCAACGCGGAAACACCGCTCGGCGAGCCCTTAATGAATGACAGCGAGCTGGCCGTCCTCGTATCCGCCTTTGAAACATCAGGGTTCAGAGGCAGCATAAACTGGTACAGAAACCTTGACCGCAACTGGCGCCTATTGGCGGACGTGGATCCTGTCATCCAACAACCCGCACTCATGATTTATGGCGACCGGGATGCAATCCAGAAATCCGAAACTTTGGCAAAATTCGTGCCCAATGTGGAAGTGGTCAATTTGGATTGCGGTCATTGGATCCAGCAAGAAAAGCCGGAAGAAACAAACCAGGCGATATTGAGATGGCTGAAGCAGCAGGATGCCACCTAGTTCCAACATTTCCAACGATTTACCAGCTGACACACTGCAAGCCGCGATAATGCTGGATAGAGTCGCTTAGCAAACAAAGCTTAGAAGGACACTAAGGGCACCCAAACAGGGTGCCTCTTGAGTTCGCACGATCGAAATAAGTAGAAAAACAACCAATAATCTCGCCTTATAGATGATACGCTAGGCCGTATTGCAAATAGTGGTAAAGCAGTTGATTGAGTTGAATAAAGAAAAGTGCTCCCGTGATAAGGGGGCTTGCTTTAGGTTACGAATATATAAGTATCAAAAATCGATTGAAACGGTATTAAAGGGTAGGAATTTATAATTATAAAAGTTCTCTACCTAACTAAATTTGGACGAAGGAAGTATACTGTAAGGGAGCTGTCACCGTGGTAATGATAATTTTTTGGAAAGCATGAATCAGAGAGGGATACTGAAATGGAAAAGGGTAAAATCGTATTTTTAAACGGTGTAACTAGCGCTGGGAAAACATCTATAGTAGATGCTATTCAATTGAGATCGGATGAATTTTTTTACGTTGTTGCAAATGATCTTTTTGAGAATACAATTGGCGATCATTATCTTCGTGAAAATTACTGGAAATATTTAAGTGATGCAATAATAATGATGTATTATACCGCTAAACTTTTTTCTGATCATGGAAAGAATGTGCTAATCGATGGCATTTTGGTAGAAAGACCTGAGTTAAAGCCGCATTATGAAAAAGTGAAGGACATATTTGCCAGGTATTCTTTCTATGTTGTTGAGGTTTTTTGTCCGTTGGAAATTTGTCGCCAAAGAAATATTGAACGTGGAGATCGAACCGAAGATCAATCTGAGTGGCAGAATAAAATAATGGCTAAAAATATACAGTATAACTGCACGGTCAATACTCACCTGAATTCTTCAGAGGAATGTGCAGATTCAATCTTAGAGAGCTTGTTTGGTAGTTCCCTTAGGTATCGATAATGGTCAAGACATTAGTACCGACGATAATAATGTCAACTAAAATCCAGGGTAGTTAAGCGGAAATGTCTAGGAGGCGATTATATGGGGATGAATATAAATGAAAAAATTAGTCAATTTATTATATGGGCTAATAAAAATGGCTGGGATATAACCAGAAAGTCTAGGCTTCATATAAATTTAAGTGGCAGCATTATTTCTAGATATAAAGAAATCCCAAAGGAATATTTAGAGTTTTTAAATGTGGTCGAAAAATGCGTTATACCAAATGGGGAAGCTTGGTTTATTTGTGAGAATGAGTATAATAATAGCTCGGATGCTGCGTTTAAATGGAATGAATATGAATTACTCAGCCTAGAAGCAGCGGGGGATAATTCTGTGTATAGGTCCGAAATAACGGTATGGTGGGATAATTATTTGCCAATAGTGATGTCAGTTAATGGCGGGTATTCCTTCTATGCGATTGATTTAACACATGATAGTGGTGCTATTGTACGAGGATGTGAGCCCGAATTTGAAGAGGTTGAAAAAGTAGCCAATACTTTTGTAGAATTTTTGACGTTGATAATGTCGAATTCAGTAGAGTTCCAGTTATAAATAAAGATAAATGATTCTAAACTATTTTTTGCATATTTTTGAAAGCGGTTTACCGTTATAATAAAATTTTAATCTATCTTTTATGAAGGAGGGTTGCAGATGACTGGTTTTTTAGCAATCTGCTCTATGCGAAGTCTAGACTACAAACAACGGCGGTTGTTGTATAGAGCGAATAAATCATTTACCGCCTGACATCATGGCATGATGGAGCTATTTGTAGGATAGACTTTGCTTCCTTAAAACTTAAAAATTATTTTAAGGGGCAGAGCTATTATGAAATATGTAAATGCCGATATTATCCTTCCTGAAAGCTTACTAAAGGAAGTGCAGAAGTATGTCCAAGGTGGAATGATATACGTACCTACTCCTGAGCAGTCGCGTAAAAAATGGGGCGAAAACTCAGGTGGCCGAACATACTTAAATCAAAGAAATGACGAAATACGCAAAAACTTTTCAGCTGGTGCAAAAATTGATCAACTATCCGAACAATTTTGCCTTTCTTGCGATAGCATTAAGAAAATCGTGTATTCAAAAAAATAATCTCGCAAAGTCACATTGGAAGGAATTCCTGTGTGGCTTTTTCTTTTCCCCAAACAAGCTGAAAACGAGGAGCACATGTAGCAGCCCATCATTCAGAAAGCCTTATGCAATAAATGGTTTCTAAGTATTTATTATATATATTTAAGCTTCCAGCATGGTTACTATAGGGATAAAAACAAAGCACATATTACTTGGTTTATAATAAGGAGATTTTTCAATGATTGATGTTTTTGCTGTGGCGGACATTATTGTTAAGCATATAAAGACCTATTACCCGGAGGATGTTGCAATTGTCGGCTACTACGGATCATACCAGCAGGGTCGAGCGACCGAGCGATCGGATTTAGATTTCTTTTTTATTCCGGCTACAGCCAGAGGGAGACAAGCAGGGTGCCAGTTTATAATCGACGGCATTAGCTTTGATTTCTGGCCAATCGGGTGGGATCGTGCGGAGAGAATGGCAGCATTCGAGGAGTGGAATACGACGATTATAGCAGACTGTGAGCTGTTATATATCCGATCCGAAGGTGACCTTGCGAGGTTCATGGAGCTTCGTGAGACCATTGCCAGCATAGGCAGTGAATCCAAAGCAACTGAATTGACCATCAAAGCCGAATTAGTAGTAAAGGATTGCTTTTTCAACATGGCTAAAATGCAGCTTGTCGGCAACTCACAGGAGTTGTCCTATTGTCGCACACAGGCTCAGATGATTATGGTTAAAATTTTTAAATCGCTTGGCTTCTTGAACCAAATTTATTATAAGCGCATGTGGGGTCACTATCGCGAGCAAGTCAGAAGCCTCCCCATTAAGCCGGACCAGCTGGATCAATATCTTGATACCATCATGTTCAGCCGTACTCCGGACGAAGTGATATTAGCTTGTGAAAAACTAATTACGGCTACACTTAGCCTTATATCGGAGCGACAAAACAGTCAAAAAAAGCTTCGCTCTTATACTGTGCAAATGAAGGGGTATTATGAAGAGGAAAAAGGGATGCTTAATAAACTTTTAACCGCGTGCGAGAAAGGCGATTATGAAACAGCCTTTTTCGTTGCTATTGGTGTGCAGGACGGGTTAGCCCGAAATTTGTATGCAGCAGAAAAAGGATGTTGGCCTGGCAATGTTGACTTAGGTGAGCATCGCGAGTTCTACGTCCAATATGGGTATCCAGATCTTGTTGGGCTTTTGGATCCAACAGATTTTGAGCCATTGCGATTAGCCGTTCTACAGCTTACTGAAAAGTTAGAAAACCAACTTAAAACAGAAGGTGTACCTTTGAATCAGTTCGACTCTGTGGCTGAATTCGAGTCATTTTATAAAAACAAAGTCTAATGTCATAAAGGGGAATTTATAATGAGGCTTCGTAATAAGGTTGTTTTTGTTACCGGTGTTTCGGGGACCGTAGGGGGCAAGGTAGTCACAAGATGCCTCGGGGAGGGTGCAAAAGTTAAAGGGCTTATACGAAGCAAAGAGCAAGTTCTCCTTTGTTATAATCTGGGCATTGTCCCTATAATCGGCGATCTAATGGATAGAGAAGTTATAAAGGAAGCTCTTGCAGATGTTGATGTCATCATTCACGCTGCAGCGTATCTTGGTAGCGATAAGATTACCGCTGAGGAATCTAATATTCAAGGGGTCCAAATTCTGGTTGATGAGGCTATATCGGCAGGAGTTAAACGCCTCGTACATATTTCCACTGTATCCGTTTATGGTCATCTTGAAGGAGAGGTGGAACTGGATGAAGCAAGTGAATTAGCATACGGTCATTCTGAGGTGTACACTTCAACAAAATGTGAATCGGAACGAATTGTACGAGCTGCAATGGTTGGAGGGTTAGACTGCGTCATTTTGCGTCCAGGCATTATATGTGCTGAAAATAACTCCCACTGGGGCGACAGGCTGATTGCCAAGCTTGCTGCGGCAGATAATATAGATTGGATTCATCCTGACGATCTAACACCTTGGGTACATGCGGATAACTTAGCTGAGATGTGCGTATTAGCAGCAACACATGCTGCGGCAGTAAATCAGACCTACAATGCGGTGGACGGAAACTATACAGAAAGTGAGTTTAGTGTACGTATTGTGCATGCTCTAAATAAAACGCACATCATACCGGATGATAGCCCAATAAGAATGGCATATAGCTACAATAAAATAAGAAACGAATTGGGCTACCGTCCAATAATAAAATTCGAAGAGACAGTTGTTCAATTAGAGAAACAGGCTCGAAGTTGGCTTCTAACGCTCAGGGAGCAATGAATTACACAAAGAATGGTTCTAAAACTTGCCGTTACAGACAGCGCGGATAACCATACCATAAGTAACGGCGATTTGAACTATTTTACGATACAAACAAGGCGTTTGCCGCTACTAGGTCAAGTATCCCTACATAAGCTGATGAGAAAGGCTAATGCCATGAACAGGGATGGTGTAACGTGGATGACACAAAACCGGAAAAAGAGAGGGACACGATTAACAGGGAGGCTCGTATTCCCGGGCAATCCGTCATATAATGCCGCCAGAATGGAGTTCAATAGGCGATTTTCCAAATTTCCAAAGGTCATTGTTTTTTGCAGACGAACTCAGGATGTGATCAACGCAGTAAAATGGGCTCGTGAGCATGGTGTACGGCTGCGAGTGCGCAGCGGGCGGCACAGCTATGAAGGTTTTTCGGCTGTAAATGGCGGTATTATTATCGATGTAAGCGAGATGAATAAGGTTAAGGTTGATCGAAAAAATAGGGTGGCCGTTGTACAGACGGGAAATCCACTTGCCCGAGTGTACAAAAAGCTGTGGAATAAGCGTGTGGCACTTCCGGCTGGGACAGCGCCCGACGTAGGCGTAGCCGGGCTTGCCCTGGGAGGCGGCATTGGACTTCTGTCCCGCAAATATGGACTTACGTGCGATAACTTGAAACAAGTGAAGATGGTCGTAGCTTCGGGGCGGTATGGAGCAAAGACGATTGTGGCAAACAAGAGGAAACATTCCGATCTATTGTGGGCCTCACGAGGCGGCGGGGGAGGAAACTTTGGAGTTGCTACAGCCTATAATTTTCGGGTTAGACCCATTTCAACGGTTTCTATATACAGCGTCACTTGGAAATGGGGCGATTTGGAGAAGGTGTTGCCGGTTTGGCAGCGCTGGGCCCCATCTGTCACGAACCGCTTAACCTCAACCATTGAGGTGGCTTCCAAGAAGGTGGGAACGATTGAGTCTACCGGGCAATTACTTGGCGGTGCAGAGGAGCTGCGTCGATTGATTAGACCGCTCTTGCGAGCAGGCACTCCGGTGAAGGTGCTGGTGAAGACAGTGCCATTTATTAAAGCAACCAAATTTTTCGCTGAATCGGACCTAAATTTGGAGCCGAAATTTAAAATAAGCGGGGCTTACGGGTTTCAACCTTTGCCTCGTGAAGGAGTACGAATTATACGTGATTTTTTATCCAAAGCACCCAACAGGCATTCTTCCGTGTGGAGTCAAAGCTTAGGTGGGCCAGGAAGCGCGGTGAGTCGGGTATCGCCTACTGCAACGGCTTATCCTCATCGGAAAGCTGAGACCATCTACGAACTGTCAGCACGCTGGAGGAACAACGGGGAGCAGAAGCGGAATATTCAGTGGGTGAAAAGGTTCCGCAGAGCGTTACGTCCTTTTGTAAAGGGGGATTATGTGAACTTTCCCGATTTGCAGATTAAGAACTGGCCCAAGGCGTATTATGGCGTGAACTTTGGCAGATTGAAGCAGGTGAAACGAAAGTACGATCCTCATAATGTGTTTCGTTTTGCTCAGAGTATTCCAGTGGGTAAACGGGCCAGGAAATGATATACTCGCACCAGAATTATTGAAGCAAAGGAGCTGTCGGCGGCAGCTCCTTTCGCATTTTTTGCCAATAGCCACATTAATCTGAACCGTATCATAAATAAGGGCAAGCTCTTTTTGTAGCGGAGCGCCGCAGGGAAGCACTTCCGCGCGATGCAAAATGACAATGTCCGGCCCTGTTTTAATGATTCTAGTTAATATTTTTTTTCACTACCGTATTTTTTGTTTCAAATGGACAAGAGGCTAAAGCTTTGTCCTGTGCTGAAGTGGGAAGTCCCAAAGAAGCATTAGAGATATATAGTGGAGCCGTTTACGGTGAAGTTAAGCAAATAAAGGTTGACTTGAAGCAAGAGGGGTTTACGGGGACAAAAGAAAAAATTAGACATCTTATAGTAGAAGTTGAACGAAGTTGGAATATTGAAGTTGACTCTCAAATCATTGTCGCAACTGACTACAATTGGGGTTTTGAATTCAGGGAAGGCAAAAAATACTTAATATACGTTAGCGAAGTGGATGGCGAATTAAGCAGTAGTCCGTGCAGTTCGACAATCGAAATGAATAACCTGAGCCAAGCAACTGAACTATTCGGTGAAGGAGTTCAACCAAAACAACAAGTAAACTTAGAACACAAGATGTGGTTTATGTTTGAACAAGATATCGATTTGTATATCGTAGTTGCAATAGCAATAATACTTGCGGTGATTGTAGTCTTTTTCGTAAGGGCAAGAAAGAAAAAGTTCTAAGTGTAATCTTGTTGCGTATGGGTACGATATTTGAATAAAGCGAGAAAAAAAGAAAGGGCCATCCCTCAGAGGATGATCCTAAATCTTGCTGTTACAGACAGCGCGGAGAACCATATTACAAGTAACGGCGAAAAATTAATGATTAGCCCTTCAATTAAAGTAAAGCGAGGGAGATATGGAATAAAATCATACCATTCCAATGATGTCAGCTGTTCAGGGCTGCAAAATCAACCGTCCGACGGGGCATACTTCTCCACGTCCGGCTCGAATGCCGCTCCACTTGCCAGGTCCAGCTCCACATGGGTGGTTCCGCGACCGTCGGTCAGCACGATCATTCGCGACCCGACGAGGGGAACGCGGTCGGCGCTGGTGCGCATGTGTGCTGAGACGACACGAGAAGCACCGTCAACGATATAATTTACCTCAACCGTGAACAACGGGAAATTAAAGAGCCAACTGTTAGTAAAATTCACGGCGGTCAACGTCCCGGTGCATGACGAACCCTCCACGCGGAGTCGCTCGATGTCCGCCTGACGCCGCCGGGCATGGGCGATAGAGCCGGGCAACCGCAGAAGCGTAATGGCGGCCCAGAGGGCGAAGCTAGCTCCGACGACTGCTCCGAGCTCTAGCGGGATCGTCGGCGATGTCGCTAGAGCCTCGAGGTCAAAGGGGCGAGACAGGTCGCTTGTCAGCGTCCAGAACAGGAGGACTCCCGCGACTGCTGCGAGCCCTCCTGTTACCGATAGCGTCGCGAATAGGCCGGCCACCCTGGTCTGTCCGAACTGCTCAATCGATCGCGAGTACACTCCGCCGCTCGTACCTATCGCGACGAACAACAGCAAAACGGCGACGCCGACTGTGACCGGATGACCGAGGAGCATGCTGATTGCCGGTGTCGGCGCCATGCCGAGCAATGCACCGAACGGCACGGAGCCTGTCAGCGACCACAGTGCAGCAGCTGTAAGCAGCCACGGCATCAACGGAGCCGCGCGTCCGACGCGATGTCCCGGCCGGAGCATAGTCATCCGTCCGTTCTTATCCGTGGTGGAGAACAGCGGCAGCATCTCGATATGTGCATGCTGCCCGTGCTTATGCTGACCCTCCGCAGCATCCCTCATTGGCGTCGCCCTCCTGAGGAAGATACTCGCGCCCTGAGCGGCGGAGGGGGATTCACCGTGACACGGCCGGGATGATCAACTATAAAATGGGGGAGCTTCTTCCCCTTTTCTTCCTCATTATTGAACGTTTTATTGTAGGTATAATGATATTCTAGGTGCCGTAATAGAAAGTTTAACTTCCTACTATCTTTGTACTCAGCCATACATACCTTCACCTCCAATATTTCTTATCTATATTTTACCACTATAAGGTTGCCCACTGTAAGTACCCCAAGTCGACATGCATTTCAAAAATGCCTAACCATACGATCGGTTAGGGTTATTCGATGTGAATAAAGAAAACAACACGTAGTGCGCTATGCACTCGTGTTGTTTCGTTGTTAGATGGAGGTATTATTATGGTTTTCAACTGTTCCCTAAAACATCCACCCTCTCCTGCAAAATCTCCAAAACCTCTTTCGGCATCTTCCTAACCTTGATGTCACCACCTAGAAAAAGCAGCCAATTTGTTATTTCAGCCAATTCCTCCGCATGATGAACATTGATAAATGTTTTTAGAACAGCTGTAGTTTGATAAGGATTTGTGTATGAAATGGAAATATGTAAGGGATAGTATTTTTTGTACTGGGCAATCGCCTTTGGACCGAGTTCGAGGACCAGGTTGATGGCTTCTTCCTGCTTGCTTAGTTGTTCGACAATCATCTTCTTGCTTATTCTTTTTTTCTCAGGGTATGGTTTGACATCGGTGAGATTGTCGACAGGAATGATCCGCCTCTTTTCCTCATCTAAGTCAAAGCCTTCAATTTGCCATGAGCTTTTTTCACGATATAGATGCATGAGGTAAATGGGATAAGACTTTAGTTCTCTTCCTTCTTCGACGGAAACCACTAAATAGCTGTCAATAAGAAGAATTTGGATGAGTTGTTCTAAAGTAGGATGGGGCAGATCTGTCAGATCAAGCAGGTCGGGATTGTGGGGGTTGGTTCCTTCGAACAGCAAAATTTGATTTAACAGAACAAGATCATCCTGCTGGTTTTTCGGGATGAGGCCGAGTATTTTTTCCGCTAAAGATTGGCGACTCTTAAGATAGGGGAGTTGTTGGTTTCTTGTGGCCATAAAGGCAATAAAAAGAGCTTTAATTTCATTATCGGTAAAGCGGACAGTGGGTAGGACAGAGTTACTCATGACAAAATAACCCCCGTCCCTCCCGACTTCGGCGACAAGCGGCATTCCCATCGCCTCAATTTCTCTGACATCTCTAATCGCCGTCGAACGAGAGATGTTGAATTCTCGCATGATTTCAGAAATAGTAAAGTGGGCGCGGTTGTTGATGTACCGCATGATGATGTTAATCCGTTCAACTTTTTTCATGTGTCCCTCTAAACAGTATCATATTTTGACATGATTTATAGCTATTATAAACGTATCAAGTGAAAAAACAAATTATTTAGTTCATTCAAAAAAAGGAGTGTTGATCATGGCAGTGTATACCCTTGAGGAAAAAGAAAGCTTTATCGTTCTAGGTATTGGCACGGAGTTGAAGAGCGATTACACAGATTATGCCGGCATGAATAAGGAAAAGGAAAACTTTTGGCGGGCAGTGGAGCAGGATGGAAGGCTTAACGCTTTAAAGGCCATTGCCATGAATGACTACATTTTTGCCGTGAACGAAGCTGTAAATCACAAAATGATGTATTATGCTGGTGTCATGACAGAAGCATCGGTACCGGAAGAGCACAGAGTTATTCAATTCCCGAAGGGGCAATACCTCGTCGTTAAAGGCGAAGGAAATACGGCCGAAGAGATGAGCAATAAGCTTACAGGTATTGCCTTTGGTCAAGTCTTGCCAGAAGCCCAAATTTTTGCCTATGTTGGTGGACCCAATGCAACGGTTGAGATGGGGCAGCGAGACGGCCTCGTCTATGGTGAAATATGGATTCCTGTTGTTAGAAAATAAACCAATGCATTGGAGAGATGAGAATGTCCTATATCGTTGATTTCAAAAATGTATCTACGGCGGGATTAGAGTCTTCACCTGTAGCAGAAGCGCTAGCTGGTTTACGTGCTAATGAAGCCCGCTACTTTATGAACAAATACAAACATGAATTTACGATCGTACCCGCAAGCGAAAGTCAGGAAAACCTTGAGTATGTGAACCGCATTTTGAAAGAGCGTGATATTGCGTTTACGGCCAAACCTTTAGAAACGTCGCGTTTTCAAGTGGAAAATATCCAATTTACCTACGTCTTTTTTGAGGATGGTCTTGGAGTTAATGTCATGTATACGGTTGATGACCCTAAGAAGCGGGCCGTTGGTTTTAAGCTTTCTGAGGGGATGGAGGTACCAAAGGAGTTGGAAGGGAAGTTTAAGTTTGCTAGGCAGAAGTCTAAACTAGCTGGAACCATTCGGGGCTCGTTTTTTGTAATTAAAGGACAATATTAAAGTAAGTAAAAGCGTAAGCGGGCGGATTTGAGGCTACTAAGCTTACTTGTTTTTGATATTGCAAGGGGCTCATTGCAGTAACTTCTTTAAAATGAGTGTGCAAGGAAGACGCGCTCATGCTAGCAGTTGTTGCTAGCTAGCTCATCAATACGCAGAGGCTTAGCGTAATCTCGGTTAATGAGAGTAATCACTTTAGCAATCCGTTGGGCATTACTGCCAATTACAGCGAACTGTAGGACGGAAGCCCTCTGTTCATCTTTTAAAATCGTCCGGTAATCGGCAAATGTACGGAGGCAACCATTTTATCCCGGTGCTTTCCGTACCAGCTTCCTAACCAAAGAATCATTGGTAATCTCTTCAAATCGAGCCCGGGATATTCGGCATCACGATTCCCCACCTGCACAAGAACAGCCTGCTCGTCTAGATTCGGACCAGTGACAATTGACCGACGTATCTCCTCGCAGCATAGCCACAGACGAGTCCTGCGCCATTACCGGCAGGCTCGTTTTGCTTTTTACAGTACCGTTTCCGAACACCCTCTAATGGAATAAAATTTCTAGAAAAACACAATAAATCACACATTCTCCACACCCCGAACTATGCATATAAAGGAAAAAACTCACACGAGGAATAGGCCAAATTTTTTTTGGTTTCTCAAAATTAATGCGATGTTAGGAAGCCATAATTGCGATCTATATTTAACGCTTTGAAGTCTGTCAGTGGTTGATTTTTATTGAAATTTACAAGGAGAAGGAAATTATATACATTGTAGAGATTTTGTAGAGTCCAGGTTTTTAAACTAGGAAAGAAAGTGTCGAAATTTGGGTGGAAGTATATCAGTAGTTTCGGGAATGGAGGAGAAATGTGTCTTGAAACGTAAACGCAGCATAGGTAAAGCAATACTCTCTTTCTGCCTGGCAATTATGCTTGTCTTGCAGACGGTGGCATTCTCAGTCCCTGCATATGCGGATAGCGCGCCGAGCGCGGACGAACCGCAATCAGTAACTGAGGCAGTATACGGTGTGCCGAACAATTCCATAATGATGACGGCAGCCGTGACGGACAAAACGGTAGTATTCATGGATGCTAATTCAACCTTTCCACTGAAGGTGACGCAGGGAGCTGAAATTGCTCCAGGCGGTACAATCCAGGGCCGACAAGCATTTACCCTCAAATCAGAGGGCCTCAAGGTGCCGGTGAAGGGGGATTATGCAAATACGCCGGATGAAAATGACACGACCAAGTACATTCAGAAGGGAGACTCGATCGAGCTAAACAGGGATCCCTACTTCAAGGAAGTGGTGCTGCCAACAGCAACCAAATCCTTGATGGCCACAACTGATTTTGGAGTGAAACAGCTTGGCACCGCTTATTTCACCCCAAATAGCATCAAGATTGTATTTAATGGCGACGATTGGTTTTTCAATGGTGTTGGAAAAGCGGTTACCTTCGGCTTTGAAACCACTGCCAATTCGGATGTAACGGGCATAAATTACGGCGATACAAAGCCTATCTCGATTTTCGGGGGAGCGTATGAGCTAAAGAACCCTGATGTTACGCCGGCGTACAGCATTAGCTTGACAGGAAACAACTGGCCAAAGAATGGGAGCTGGACTTGGTGGTATGTGACCGTGCCAGCCTATCAGGATGGTTATCTGACCATCCAGTCTACTCCATCCTCCTTTGATGTGCTTGATGCAGCAATCAAGCTGCCACTAGATGGGATGACTTTCTATACGAAGCCTGCCGATTACCGAATGGTCTATGTACCGGGCTCCTTCAAGGTAAACGGCACTACGGTAGAGCCAACCATAGATGCTGATGGCGGGCTGAGCTACATCTTCCCAGCGGGAACTGGTGTGGACCCGAAGGTTGAGTATCAAGCATGGTTCAATAAGGATTTGTTTTATAAAGAGTATCGGGGCGTGGGGCTTGATCCCGGTCGATCTAATGGACAGCGTTTTGATCCAAAAGTTGAACTGAGGGATGAGAGTGCTGCTGTAAAAGCCAGCGCAGTACGGGAAACGTGGGTAGCACCCGACTGGATTCAAGCCTCGGCTTCATATGACCATCCAAATGAAACGATTACATGGAAAGTAACAGTTAACCAATATAACAAAAAAGGGTTAAAGGACTTTTCTATAACCAATGTATTACCTGCTGGGCTGGAATTTGAATCGGCTGCATGGAAGACAACGGTAGATGGCACTGTATCTGAAGAAACACAAATTACACCAGATTCAAACGGAGTTTATTCCTTTGGGGATATTAACGGTAAAGTAGAATTAGTAATTAAGAGCAAGGTGAAAAGCGGTTCCAGCTTCAGAATCGATCCTCGTGCCAACTGGAATTTGGATACACCAAATGGCATACAGAACAACGATGTAATGACTGGCACAAGACCTAACGCAGTGACTGACGAGGCAATTGTCACCATTGGGGCGCACACTTTTACAAAAACAGGCGCTATTACGATGGAGGATTATAACCTGGGCAGTATCACATGGACCGTTAATCTAACGCCACAGTATGCTTTGCCAAATGCTGCGGTATACGATGTGCTGGTGCATGGCGGAGATTTGAACGTCTTGGACAACGCTGTGGATGAAACGGGCGAAGTGAGTGCGGAAACGATTGCGAAAATCAAAGGAAACGTCAATTCTGCGCAGCTTTGGAAGCAATACCAGTCGGGAACTTTGAAGACCAATGCAACTAGCCTGACCATGAAAAATATTCCTTTGACCGTGGACGGTAAAGTGGTGGCTGATTTGATCAAGGTGACCGGTTATACCGAAGTAGCTTCATCCTTCAGCTTCCGTGCCCTTGAGACCAACACAGACATCCTCTTCAGACAGGATATTAACGCAGGGAAAACAATCTGGAATCGGGCTTTGCTCATTGACGGCGAAACCGTAAAGCAAGCGCAAAACAGCGCCAACCTTCACCTGCGTATGCTGAACAAGGATATGCTTACGGCATCCTACCCTATTAAGGGGGATGGGACGGCTGACACATGGTATACTCCGAACAACGTTCAACGCTATATCGGTTATGACAGCTCATCAAGCGGCGATGCATACACCTTAGCTGGTTATGACCGAATAACTAAGACGGTCACCTTCCGCCTAAGCATCAATATGCCGGGCTACAACACAGTCGAAATGGCGAAAGACGGCGGAAGTCGGGTTATCACCGATGTTAAGCTGGTGGACACCTTGCCCGAGGGTTGGGAGTTCGTTCCTTTTGGAGAGGGAAAGGACTATGAGCTTTATAAGGGCTACTCGGATAATGTCAGCGGCACTGGCTATGGGGTCCGAAACAACGCCGTGTCAATCATTGAGCCAAACAGTCCTGCTCATGTGGCGAGTTTCTCCCATAGCGGCAATGAAGGCACCTTTACCTTCTCCAAGTTGGAAAGCCCTTATGTCATTCTGGTTAAGGCAAGACCTTCCAATACGGCTCTAGAGAAATATTTAGAGGAGTACACCACCAACGGCACAGACAAGCAGGTGCTGTATAACAAAGCCGACCTACATATGACATGGGGCGGAGAAGAGAAGGTTCTCACCGAACAGCGCAAAGTTATTGTACCTATTCAGACTCTGGGCAAATCGGTAACTAAGCCAGTTCCAGGGGTGCTGGAATGGACGGTAAACTATACCCCGCCATTCAACATGGAGCAGGGTGTTTATTTACAGGATACCCTAGGTGCAGGTATGAATCTGCGCTATGAAGTAAACGGAAAGCTTGTGCTGACAGCGCCTAGTATGGCAGTCTATCCTGCTAAACTGACTGCCGGCGGTGCTCTTGAACGAGACGGTGCTGCACTGAATCTCAGCGACCCGAATTCAGAAGTTCAGGTGGAGGCCGGGCCAGGTGAGGGCGGCACCACGGTTCTATTATTTAAAATGGACGACCCTAATAAGTTTTACCAGTTTGTGTACCAAACCGAGGTTGATCCTTCTAAAGCGAATGCTGGCGATAAAATGGGCAACGAGGTAAAGCTGATGGGCGATGATAAGCTGAAATCTGTCAGTGCCAAAAGTGAAAGCACGCTGGACAGTTCAGACGTGGCCGGCAGTTCAAGCTCCAATGCCCTGCTGCCCCTGAAAAAGGTAGATCCCGACAACAATCCGCTAAAAGACGTAGAGTTTACGCTCTATAAGAAAGGCGACGGAACTCAAGTCGCTAAAGGAACAACCGATAGCGGAGGAAAACTTAATCTGCTATTCCCAGATCCAGGGTATTATGAGCTGAAGGAAACTTATATTGACACAACGACATGGTTGCCAACTACGAGAATTTATCAGGTTTACGTAGGGAATACGCCTGGAAAGCCCATCTGGGTAGACGGTGTGAAAGTAACCTCTGATAATCCGTTGGTCGTGCCTACGCCAGCGCAAGGAAAGCTGACCATCAGCAATAAGGTGGAAGGAAACGGCAGCGACTCTTCCAAGAATTTTGAATACACCGTGAACTTCACCGGCGAAGGCAAGGACGGAGAGTACGCCTATCAGAAGTCGGATAATACGTCTGGCACGATTAAGAGTGGAGACAAGATTACCCTCAAGGACGGAGAATCTCTGACGCTCCCTACATTGCCTGCGGATCTGGTCTATACCATAACGGAGGCCGATTATACGACCGTTGACGGTTATACCATCACGCCGGATACGAGAGAGCTGTCCGGAACAATCGTGAATAAAGGCGACCACAAGGTGGACTTCATCAATGAGCGAACCGTTAACAAGCTGACCGTCAGCAATACGGTCATGGGCAACGGCGGCGACAAGACGAAGGAGTTCGAGTACACCGTCATCTTTGAGGATACAGGCAAGGATGGAAGCTACTCTTACTTGAAGTCGGGCGGTGGCACAGGTACGATCAAGTCCCGTGATACCTTCAGGCTCAAGGATGGAGAGACACTGGATATTTTGGATCTGCCTAAGGGTCTGAAATATACCATTACCCAGAAGGAATACACAGCCGACGAATACGTGACCATTCCTGAGGAACGGTATTATACCGGAATCGTGGAGGGCAAAGATGAAGTTGCCCCGTTTACGAACTTGCGAGTCTTGAAGGGCGGCCTACTAATCAGCAACACGGTTAAAGGCAAAGACGAAGACAAACAGAAGCCGTTCAAGTACACGGTCACCTTCACAGGCGAAGGAGAGAGCGAATCCTACTCCTATGAGAAGTCAGACGGCAGCAAGGGCACAATTAAGAGCGGAGAGACCTTCGAGCTTGCAGATGGCCAGACGCTCGTTGTGCAAGGACTTCCGACAGATCTCCAGTATAAGGTGACCCAAGATGATTATACGAATGACGGCTATGTGACGGATCCCGAAAGTCTCGTTCGCACAGGCACCATTCCGGAGAAAAAAGTGGCCGAAGCACACTTTGTCAATACCCGCCCGTATCTGGAAGGCGTACTGCGTGACAACAACACAGGAGAAGCCATTCCGAATGCGCCCATTACAGTGACCGATCTGAAGACAGGCAAGGAGCTTCAGGTGGAGACGAATGAGAAGGGTGAATATTCGGTCCCAGTCACAGCGGATACCGACTATACGATCACATATACGAAGAGGTATCAGATAGGCGGGAAGGATGTCCCTGTCGAGTTCACGCAAAAAGCAAATGTGGACGGCAGCGTAACGGAAGAGACCGTTCCGGCGGACATTACGGCGGTAGGGATCGTTCTGTTCAAGCAGCCGGATGGAGCGAAAGAGCTATTCAACGATTCGTTTACCAGCCATATGCATATCTATTTGAAGGATCAGCACGGCAATTATATTATGGAGAACGGTCGTCCCAAGGCATTCCCAATGGCTTTGAACGGAACTTTCTCCGTGGAAGGGCTAAGCGAGCAGAAGTACACAATGGAAGTTCGTTATAAAGCTGAGACCGGCGAGGAACTGCTCCTCAAAGTGACGCAACTGGACGTGAAGGCTAACGGAGAGTTGAATATTTCCGAGGAATTGGTCGACCCTTACGGTACGGTTTATGATGAAACGACAGGAAATGCCAACACTGGCAAGAAAATTGATGGAGCCAAAGTTACATTGTATTATGCGGATACGCAGCGGAATAGAGATAACGGCCGCATTCCGGATACGAAAGTAACGCTTCCTCAGGTTCCGAATTTTCCGCCGCACGACAATGAGAGCCCGGAGCAGGATAGCGACGCAAATGGCTTCTATGCTTACATGGTGTTTCCTGAAGCGGATTACTATCTGATCGTAACGAAGGACGGATACGAAACGCACAGGAGTGATACGATTTCTGTCGATTTTGACATTGTAAAATACGATGTGCCAATGAAGCCGATCAGTTCCGGCGGCAACGGTAACGGCGGAACTGGCGGCAACGGTAACGGTAACGGCGGAACCGGCGGCAACGGTAACGGCGGAACCGGCGGCAACGGTAACGGCGGAACCGGCGGCAACGGTAACGGCGGAACCGACAATGGTAACGGCGGAACCGACAACGGTAACGGCGGAACCGGCAACGGCAACGGCGGAACCGACAACGGCAACGGCGGAACCGACAACGGCAACGGCGGAACCGACAACGGCAACGGCGGAACCGACAACGGTAACGGCGGAACCGACAACGGTAACGGCGGAACCGACAACGGTAACAGCGGAACCGACAACGGCAACAGCGGAACCGACAACGGTAACAACGGAACCGACAACGGTAACAACGGAACCGACAACGGTAACAGCGGAACCGGCAACGGTAACGGCGGAACCGGCAACGGTAATAGCGGAACCGACAACGGTAACAATGAAATCGGCAACGGTAACAACGAGCTGGACGATGCTCCGTTGACTGGCGACAACAGCGTACCGCCAATCTTCTATATGGCTTTGGCGCTGATGTCTTTGATGACGATCGGGTTCTGTCTACTCGGTAATAAGAAGAAAAAGCACATCCAGTGATCGGAAAGGCGGTAAGAAAATGAGCAAAACTAAAAAAATTCTTATCGCCGTTTCCTTCCTTGTGTTGGTATTTTCTCTCGTTAGTGCTGCGAGAACTCTCCTGCGGGATTATGCTGAGCAGCAGAAAATCGAAGAACTGACAAAAGTTTGGGAGGAAGGGTCGGACAAAGTCGGAGGGGATGCATTCCCCTCCCTTTTGTTCAATAAGGCGAATGAGCCGGTCATGCTTCCCGAATTTCGAGAGCTTTACGAGAGGAACCCGGACATCGTCGGCTGGCTGAAGATTGACGGCACCCGAATTGAGTACCCAGTCATGCAGAATCAACAGGATGCGGAGTACTATCTCAATCATGATTTCGATAAAAAGGAAAACAAAGGCGGCCTCCCATTTTTGGACGCGCATAGCCGGACTAACGGTTCGGACATTTTGCTGATTCATGGACATCACATGAAAAGCGGCTGGATGTTTAAAGATTTAATGAAGTACAAGAACGAAAGCTTTTATAAAGAGCATGCTACGTTCCAGTTCAGCACGCTTTACGAACAGGAAGAGTATGAGATAGTTGCCGTTATTCTTTCAAAAGTTTATCGCAAATCGGACGACGTTTTTAAATACTACCAGATTGAGAATGTAAGTACGTCCGCCGAGTTCGATTCGTATGTTCAGAACATCAATGAACTCGCTCTTTATGACACTGGAGTAACAGCCCGGTATGGCGACAAGCTTATTGTGCTGTCCACGTGCGAGTACTCGACCGAAAACGGCCGGTTAGCGGTGGTTGCCCGAAAGCGTTAATGACGATATTGAAACACGAAATCAAACTGCTTCATATCGCGTTCTCCACTTGGAGGACGCGATTTTTTTGCCTCCGAAACTCTGTGGTATTATATCCTTGTCCTTAAAATGCCCCTGTATCTTTCGCCGAATAGAACGACGGGTAAATCGGTCGATATTGTAATTCCTTTCTTATACGTGTTGTATCAACGATCATGTCCTATGGATAATAATCCTGATGCAGTGCTTCCGACAAAATTTCGCTATTATGAAGCTGAAGCAACTCTGCAACGGAAATCGGCGCATCGTCGAGGGCATTGTAGATACGACCATCAATACCCGGTATGGAAGCTGTGATTATCAGCATATGTTCCATTTTTCAAGATTTAATAGTTATCATCAAAGGGATTTCCTGGTTTTTGTCGAAATAGGTTGGATTATGATGACAAAACGAAAAGCGGTCCTTATTACAGGGTCATTCTTTATCACCTTAATCCTGATTCGAATCATTTGGGCATTTCTTCTGACGTCGCCGGATCACCCTCATGCGGTTCGGGGCGAGTTGGATTTGCGCGGTTTCGACTTCACCAATGATCGCACGATTACATTAGACGGAGAGTGGGAGTTTTATCCCGGCAAATTTGTGAAACAAGGCGAGTCGAACACACTCTCATCCCGAGAAGGGAGGATGTTCATCCCGGTTCCCGGAAAGTGGGACTCGTTATTATCCGCGAACAACTCGCCATATGGCTATGGCTCTTATCGTCTGCGCGTCAAGGTGGACCTGGATAACGAACTAACCTATGGCATCCGCGTTCCGAATGTGGCTACATCGTCCGAGCTATACGTAAACGGTCGTCTATTGGCGAAAGATGGGCAACCAGCAAAGAACAAACAGCAGTATACAGCCCGAAGCACGCCCTATACCGCTATTTTCAAGGCCGATACTGACGAAATTGATATTGTCGTACATGCCGCGAATTATGACAACAGCATAAGAGGCGGTGTGACTGGATCGATCAAGTTCGGCAGTGAACGAGCGGTGAAAAAAGAAGTAGGGTTTTCCGTTAACATGCAGATAGTCGTAGTTGTCGTTCTGATGATTCATGCCTTGTATGCCTTGATTCTTTACGTGATCGGAACACGGAATAAATCTTTGATCAACTTTTTTATGCTCGTTGTTAGTACTATTGTCATGACACTGCTCGACGACGATAAACTTTTGCTGGCATGGCTGCCGGCCCTCAGCTACGAGTGGTCCATTAAACTCATCCTTCTGTCCTTTATTGGAGTAGGCGCCTTCCTGCTGCAGTTTGCCAAAAGTCTCTTGCCGGAGCATGAGGAGAACAGGGTGTTCCGATGGTTCCCCTTGCTCTGCGTGATTGCTACACTGGCGATTGTACTATTGCCAGCGGGATATGGGCTGAGCGCATTGGCTGTATACTACACCATAGATTTAATAGCTTGTTTGTACTTTCTGATGTTCTCGCTGCGTACAGCCCTGATAAGCGATAAGAATGCCATTTATTTGGTCTTTGGTCTAACCTGCATTTTGACTAATATCATTGGGGGTTATCTTAAGGGTCTGCTCGCAATGGGTTATTACCCGATTGACTTGATCGTTGCGTTCCTCGCTTTTGCGTCTTTCTGGTTCAAACGCTATTTCCACGTTACCACCCAAACGGCGAAGCTCGCCGAGAAGCTGCAGAAAGTGGACAAGCTGAAAGACGATTTCCTGGCAAACACATCCCATGAATTGCGGAATCCGCTGCATGGCATACTTAACATCGCCCAGACCGTTCTGGATACCGGAATTAACGATAAAGACGACAAAAACAGAGAGAACATGAAGCTGCTTATTTCCGTAGGCAAGCGAATGTCATACATGCTTAACGATCTGCTGGACATGAGACGACTTCAGGAGAATGGGATCCGCCTGCACATAGGGAGTGTCCGCGTTCAGGGAGTCGCATCCGGTGTAACCGATATGCTTCGTTTCTTGACGGAAGGCAAGCCGGTTCGTATCGTCAACGACATTCCGGTTAACTTCCCTAGTGTCATGGCCGATGAAAACCGGCTTACGCAAATTTTGTTCAACCTGCTTCACAATGCGGTGAAATATACAGATCAAGGACAAATCACAATAAAGGCTGAGGTGAAGGACGGTAAGGCGAATATTGTCGTCGCCGACACCGGCATGGGGATAGATCTGGAGACACAGCAAAGGATGTTTGCTCCTTACGAGCAGGGGGACTCTGGCATAACGGCGATTGGAAATGGGCTCGGGCTCGGGTTAAGTATATGCAAGCAACTGGTGGAGCTGCATGGAAGCATGTTGGAGGTTAGCTCCATTCCGGGCCAAGGTTCAGTATTCAGCTTAGCCTTGCCGTTCTCCGATGTATCGAGCAGGCAAAGCGAGACTGCAATGATTGCACCGGTAACGGCCGTTTATGCAGAAGCGGCCGTTACTGTTTCCTCGGGACCTCGCGTTGACATTACCAAACTGGAGTCGGCGGCCGATGCTGATTGGCCAAACATTCTGGTCATAGACGATGATGCCGTCAATTTAAATATACTGAGCAATCTCCTTGCTTCGGAAAAGTATACCGTCGTCACAGCTGTAAGTGGATCTGAAGCGCTTGCCATTTTGGATACCAGAGAATGGGACTTGATCATTACCGACATTATGATGCCCCATATGTCGGGGTATGAATTGTCCCGCTTTATTCGTGAGCGATTTTCCATTTCGGAGCTACCCATCTTGCTCCTGACCGCTCGTAGCAGACCGGAAGATATAGATATCGGATTCTTGTCTGGCGCCAACGATTACGTAACGAAGCCGGTTGATGCGATGGAATTGAAGTCCAGGGTGCGGGCATTGACTGAATTGAGGCAATCGGTGCGTGAAAGGCTGCGCATGGAAGCAGCCTGGCTTCAGGCGCAAATCCAACCACATTTTCTTTACAATACGCTCAATTCAATAGCCGCTCTCAGCGAAATCGATAATGATAAAATGAGCGCTTTGCTTGAAGCATTCGGCCACTACTTGCGGGCAAGCTTCGATTTTCGGAATTTGGAACGGCTCGTTTCACTTGACCAGGAGCTTGGTCTTGTCCGCTCATATCTGTATATCGAAAAGGAACGTTTTGAGGATAGATTAAACATTCGCTGGGAGGTCGACTCAAGGCTTCATTTGCAAGTCCCCCCGCTCAGCATCCAGCCTCTTGTCGAAAACGCAATACGACACGGCCTACTAAGTCGTGATGAAGGTGGAGAGATTCATATCCGAATTACTGAAAAAGAACATGATGCGGAAATTTCGGTTGCAGATAACGGTTTAGGTATGGATGAGGAAACGGTGAGGCGTATCCTGGACAGTCGGCTGGAAGGAAGGGCGGGAATCGGCTTGTTCAATACGGATCGGCGATTGAAACAAATATACGGCAAAGGACTGCAAATCCGAAGTGTTCCGAATCAAGGCACAATTGTCAGTTTTGTAGTTCCAAAAATTGGGAGGAAAAAGGCTTAGCCTAAATCCGTAAATGAACCAAACATAAATATAAGAACACTCGCGCTTACACTTGCGTTATCAATAGGATTTAATAAGTCCCACCACCGTTCGTTCAATCCCTTGGTACAACGATCGGACGAACGGTTTTTTTGTCAACCGACTCCATGCAGCCCAGGTAACGCGCTTGATTTCAGGTACAGATTGCGTCCAATCGTCTAATGGTGCACCACGCTTTTATCTGACTTTTTCCATCGTGTATACCATTCCAATATGCCAATACTGGGATCGGTCGCTACTTCTTGTTTCAATATTCGAACTATAAATTCATATTGTTTATGAACAGAATCGGCGTCACTCAGCCGAGCATATATATTCATAAGCGTGAGGTAACTATCTTCATTCAGAGGATCCTGCTTTTGTATTTGATGATAAACCCCAAGCGCTTCCATATTCATGTCGTTAGAACAATAGAATTGCCCCAACTGCTGGGCATGTTGCAACCATAGTCCCTTGAGCCTTTGGCGTTCGCTCTCCGCCCACACATAATGATCCTCTTCGTAAAAATTAGCGCGATACATATCGAGCAATCGCTGATGTTCAGGGGCCTGCTCAATGGACACAGGGTTTAATCGGCGAAGCTCTTGTTCCCATTCCTCCGCATCGATTAGCAGCTGTTTCGACTCAAGGACATATCCGTACTGAGAATATCGGATGGATATATAGCCTTCTCCGAACGTATTCTTCCATAAGCTCCGAATCCGATTAATACTTGTCTGCAGGTTGGCGAGCCCTTTGCGTTCGTCCAATTCCGGCCACAGCAGCTCCAGCAAGGCGTTCTTGCTAATGAGTTTCCCGCGATGATGCAGTAAGTAGGCAAACAACTCTTTCGCTTTCGTCGTTCTCCACTTCAGGAACTCCATTTCCCCGTTTGGCTTCCGGATTTGCATGGCACCCAAGCAATGGTACAACAAACCTTCTTCCGGAGACTCCAATTTATGCTCAACAACGCGCTCCCGTAGACGCTGTATGGTTCGGCTCACGCGTTCGCGTCTTAACGGCTTCATTAAGTAATCGGTCGCATCCAGTTCGAATGCCTCAATCGCGTATTCGTCATAGGCTGTCACATAGATGATTTTCGTGTCCGGCGAGACAGAACGTATTCTCTCGGTTGCTCTCAAACCATTCAATCCCGGCATATGAATATCCAGAAAGACGGCGTCGGGTTTGAATTCGCCAATATGATTGATCGCCAACTCTGCCTTCGAAAAGGAGCCGATTACTTGGCAATCGTGAAATTCCCCCAGCATTTTTTCCAACCTGACTAACGCCAGCCGCTCATCGTCTATCAACATGACCTTCATTCGTACGCAGCCCCCAATCGTCGAACATTGAATCCATATTTCTGATGCTATATCTATATCGGTAAGAAACGATATCTATTTAATAAGGAAATGGTTGGATTTTTGGTCCGAAGTTGAGAGCAGGCTCACTTCCGTCAAATCTATTATTTGTGGTTAGAGTTTGGTTAGAAGTTTTGTCTATAATGTGGTTTATAGAAAACCGCTCATTACGGTCTCTCTCCGCTATTTGTTTAGTTGAACTCAGAACGGGGTGTTGCGACATGACAAGATAGCGTTATAATCATCTGACCATGGCGGGGAGAATTTCAATACTTTCATTAGGAGGAAAGAACCAAAGATGAAATTAAAAAATCGAAGCATGTTATCTTTTCTAATGGCAATCGTTATGGTGTTGACGACGATGCCTTTTTATCCGTTAGAGGCAAGAGCGGCGGATACACCAACATTTGATCTTGGTACTCCTGTTCGATTATCCGAATCAACCTATCAGCTATCCAATGCTACATTTGGAGGACTTGATGAAGAGAGCGGATACTTTATTGTGACTGTAAATAATGGCACAATTACTGTTGGAACTCTTTCAAGCGGTATTACCGAGTTGACGAATGGCATAAACATTAGTGGCGTTATTACTGACGAATCTACACCTACAAATAGAGTATTCAATTTTTCAAGCGGTACAACTAATGAAGAAATTCAAGCCATTATTCGAAATCTGACATTTACACAAAATTCAGGTCAAACCCAAAGTGTAACAGTAAATGTAGCGCCAGGAGAACCATTGAACGATGGAAAAACATCTGTACGTACCTACAATGGACGTCATTTTGTATATGTGGCAAGACAGAATACCATGGGTTTTAAAGATGCTGTGGATATTGCAACAAACAATCACGGACATCTTGTAGAGCCGACAGCAGACAATCCTGGTGAAATGTTTGCGATTGCCAGTATGTTTAAAGAATTTAAAAGTCAAAGTCCCTGGGCGGGGGATGGAGGGATTTGGCATTTTTTAAGCTTTATAGGCGCTACTAAAACTCAAGGACCTAATTGGGACACTTCTGTTTATAGCGAAACAAGGTATGTAACAAACCCGAATCAGCAAACAGGTCTGGAAGCAACTCTTCTGCCAAATGGAATCCCTACCCATCTTACACTTATGCTAGACAAAGATGATACTAAAATAGGATACTTACCCGTAAATAATACACACGGTGTTACTAGCCAATATAAAGATCCAGGAGTTATCGTTGAGTATGATTCTGGTGTCATTAACGTCATCAATGCCACAAAAGATGTTGCAAGCTTTTCAAGCGGTATCAAGAGTGTAACGTCAGCAGTTTATTCCGTTTATAACGGTTCCGGCACAATCATTGGAACCCCTCTTGACGTAAGTACGGTGATGAGCGTTACCGATCTGGACGGGAACCCGGTTACAGGATATAAAGCATATGATCAAAACGGCAATGAAATTATGGCCGATTCACACGGGTGGTATCCAAGCAACGGAAACCCAATTGTCTTTCAACCTTTAATGCCTGGTGGTACTTACAAAGTTGCCGCTTCGACGACATTTAATGCAAGTACAACAACTCCAGGTACGGTTACTGAGACGCAAAGTATTACATTGCCGACAGTAAATGATAACGTTGCAGTAGGAAAAGATTCGGTAAATCCCGGTAAAACAACAATTACTGTAAACCCTTCATCGACTCTGGTTAAATATGCTATAGCTGATGCACAAGGCAATGTGGTCAGTGATTGGAAAACAGGTACGGGTTCAGATTTAACCTTTTATAACCTTGACCCTGGGACCACCTATCAAATTGTGACAGTTCCTGAAGATATGATCGGTGAGCCTCCTACAACAGACTTAAGTGGCACGAGAGTTACAACACCGGAATATTCGGTAATGGGAGGCACCGTGTCGATCAGGGGTACAGCCCAGATTGGTCAAACGTTGACGGCCGATCTATCGGGTATCAACTATACGCCGGACACGACGGAAGACGCGACGATGTACCAGTGGTATCGCGACGGAGTCGCCATTCCGGGAGCGGAGAGTGCCAGCTACGCGTTAACTGAAGACGATATCGGCAAGGCTATTACCGTGAAGGTTATAGCTGATGGCACGCATGCGACTGGCAGTGTAGCAAGCGAGGCTACGGCACCGGTCGCGAAAGTGGATGGTCCACCGGCACCTAGCGTTCCGGTAGAGGATAGTAAGACCGCAACGAGCATCACGTTGCAGGCCGTTGACGGCCAGGAGTACAGCAAGGATGGCGGCTTAACGTGGCAAAGCAGCCCGACGTTCATTGGACTGACGCCGGATACGGAGTATTCGTTTGTAACGCGAGTGAAAGCAACAGTGACACAAAGCGCGTCCACCATCAGCGCGTCCGCCAAGATTCGCACGTCGGCTTCAACATCAAATGGAAACAATAGCGGAACTGGTGGCGGAAGCACGACGACTCCAATAACACCTACAAAGCCGGATGAGTCGGGAATCCAAACCTCTGTGAACGACAAGGAGGGCACGTTTGCAACCGGCAAAACGTCAACTTTAGAAGACCGTACGACAACGTCGGTTCAAGTTGATCTGAACAAGCTGAACGAGTCCCTGGCACAAGGCAACGGACAGAAACTTGTAATCCACTCACCTAAAAATGGCGATCTTAAAGTAGACGGATTAACGGCAGGAACTGTGAAAACATTGGCTGATAAAAAGGCAAACCTCGAAATCAGCAATGAGCTGGCAATCTATCCTGTTCCTGGCGGAAAGATGGACCTTGACTCGGTGTCCAAGCAATTGGGGAACCCCGCATTAAACGATATAGCCGTTCAAATCAACATCTCCCGTTCAGCGGATGCATTGATTCAGAGCGCTAAGAATAAAGCGACATCGCAAGGTTACCAACTGCTGGTTAACCCGGTTGATCTCGACTTGACCTTCACGAATAGCGGTAAGACGAAAAGATCTGAGCAACTGAGTGGATATGCGCCTAAGTACATCGCTCTTCCGGAAGGTATCGATCCGAACCGTATCACGACAGGTGTCGTTGTTAATTCGGACGGAAGTGTATTCCATGTGCCGACGGTTTTAGCGAAAATCAATGGCCGTTATTACGCACAAATTAACGACTTGCGCAGCCATGGTTCCTATTCGGTCATCTGGAATCCGCGAGATTTCGACGATGTGAAGAACCATTGGGGCAAAATGGACACGAACAATGTTGCAGCAAGACTTGATCTTGAAGGAACGGGCAACAATTCGTTTTCGCCGAACCGCAATGTTACGCGCTCGGAATTTGCTGACATTGTTGTATTGGGTCTGGGCTTAATGCGTCAGGATGCACCGCAAAATATTTTCCCGGATGTTACGGATTCAGCATGGTACGGTGCTTCCGTAGCCATTGCGAATGAGTTCGGTATCGTTCGCGGCTACAACGATGGAAGCTTCTACGGCAATCAGGAAATTACTAGAGAACAGGGATTTTCGATGATTGCCCGTGCATACCGTATGATAGACTCGGGAGCCGCGTTGAGTGAAGAACAAGCAGCTTCGGCACTGGCTGGATACAAGGATGCGCCTGACGTATCTGCTTGGGCAAAAGCAGATGTTGCCCAACTGATCGCAGCGGAAATTATTCAAGGTAATGGACCAGAGGTTCTCAGTCCGAAAGCACCAATGACGCGTGCGGAGGTCACGGCATTAATTGCAAGAATGTTGAAAATAACGGACATTATTGATAAGTAATCTTGTAGATCGAACAACCTTTGCTTACATTTAAAGTGAGCAAAGGTTGTTTTTATGCTTAATACATCTATTTTTGCCGATAGATCCGTTTAGCTGAACTGTTTCATAAATAACAGCAAGTTTTTTGGAAATAATAAAATAAAAGGAGAGATGGAAATGTCCTATATCGTTGATTTTAAAAATGTATCTACAGTTGGTTTAGAGTCTTCACCTGTAGTAGAAGCACTGGCTGGATTACGTGCTAATGAAGCCCGTTATTTCATGAACAAATACAAGCATGAATTTACGGTTGTACAAGCTGGTGAAAGCCAAGAGACTCTTGAATATGTGAACCGGATTTTGAAAGAAGAACGTGATATTGAATTTGCGGCCAAACCTTTAGAAACGTCGCAGTTTCAAGTGGAAAATATCAAATTTGCCTATGTCTTTTATGAGGATGGTCTTGCAATCAACATCATGTATACGGTTGATGACCCTAAGAAGCGGGCTGTTGGTTTCAAGCTTTCTGAGGGGATGGAGATACCAAAGGAGCTAGAAGAGAAGTTTAAGTTTGCCAGACAGAAGTCTAAACTAGCTGGTACCATTAGGGGCTCATTTTTTGTAATTAAAAAAGAATATTAAAATAAGCAAAAGCGCAATTTGAAGGGGTCTATCCACTTATTCTGTTTGCAAAAAATACGAGATCAAAGAAAGGGCCATCCCGCAAAGGATGGCCCTAAATCTTGTCATTACCGACAGCATGGCGAATCAAGTTAGAAGTGACAGCGAAAATAGGATACCCTTATAAAAATCATTTCCAAAATTCAGGTAAAAAGGAGGTGGACTCAGGAAACACGAGCATTATAATAAAAATAACAAACGTGCACAGGACTTCGTCATATAACCGGGTTTGGCAGTAATATGAAAAGTCAGACAGGAGGAATTGTATTGCAGCAGCTATTTAACGATCTGATTAAGCAGGATGTAAAGCCGTTCCTTGCTAAGCATGGCTTTGCCAAGAAAAGTTTGAATTTCAGTAAAACGACAGAAGGCCTCATCTACATGTTCAATTTCCAAAAATCCTCGGGCAATTCGGCGGAAAATGTTATGTTTTATGTGAACTGCGGCATTTATGCAGCGAAGTTGGCGCAAATTCGATCGAAAGAGATTTTGACGGCTCCTCAGGAAGCGGAGTGTCACTTCAGAGCAAGAATCGGGGAAATTGCCCCGGCTGCTCCAGATCGATTCGCAATTACTCCTGATACGGACAGGGATGAGTTGAGAAAAACGCTGTTAGGCGGTTTGGAAGAAGTTATTCATTTCTATGATACGATGACCAGTGCTAGATCCATTGTGGACTATTACATTTCGGGTCCATTTTTGCATCTGGGCGAAGAGAGCTTTCATCTGCTTTTGCAATCGAACGATACAGCAGCGGCTAACCAATATTTGAAGGCTTTGCAGGAAAAGTACGGAGCGGAAAATCGGTGGGCCATATTCGAAAATAAGTACGAGGCCATCTTCAATAAATACGGAGTGGAATTTAATAAGCTATAACCTCAGACATGATTATTGCAGTTAAAGGGCATATTTTGCGGAAAATTAGTGTGGAATTCATTGGTTAAGAGGAACGCTTGTCTTAATATAGGAGAAATTAAATGAAACTTAAAGATAAAGTTGTTCTTGTAACAGGTGTTTCGGGAACTACAGGGGACAAAATTGCGACTAAGTGCCTCAAAGAGGGGGCAAAAGTCAAAGGGCTTATACGTGACAAAGAAAAAATTTACCTCTGCAATAATCTTGGCATAATACCCATAATTGGAGACTTAACGGATAGGGAAGCGATTAAGGAAGCGCTAAAAGATGTTGACATTGTCATTCACGCTGCGGCGTATCTCGGTGGCGATAGAGCCACTGCTGAGCAATCTAATATTCATGGGGTCCAAAATCTGGTTGAGGGGGCTATATCGGCAGGAGTTGAACGCTTCGTACATATTTCCACTGTATCTGTTTATGGTCATCTTGAAGGAGATGTGGAGCTGGATGAAGCACGCAATTTAGCATATGGCCACTCTGAGGTATACACTTCAACGAAATGTGAATCGGAACGGATTTTACAAGATGCAATGGCTAATGGACTAAAAGGTGTCATTTTGCGCCCAGGCATTATTTGTGCCGAAAAAAACTCCCACTGGGGCGACAAGCTGGTCGCAAAGCTTGCTGCTGTAGAAAAGGTGGATTGGATTCATCCTGAGGATTTGACACCATGGGTGCATGCGGATAACTTAGCTGAGATGTGCGTATTAGCAGCGACGCATCCTGCGGCAGTAAATCAGACCTACAACGCTGTGGACGGAAACTATACAGAAAGAGAGTTTACTGTACGTCTTGCGCATGCTATGAAAAAAACGCTCATAGTACCCGATGGAAACCCAATTAGAATGACGTATAATTGCAACAAAATAAGAAATGACTTGGGCTACCTTCCAATAAAAAAATTCGAAGAAACCGTTGTTCAATTGGAGGAACAAGCCAAAAGTTGGATTATGCCTCACGAAGAGCATCGGCCTAAAAACGGCTGACCGCAACAAATACAGCGAGCGCCAAAAAGAACGACTGCGGCAAATGCAATTGCGGCAATTGGCGTCAGTACAGGCAAGATATTTGTCGCTTGAGGCAAAATGATTCCAATTGCCCCGAGCAATTCTGCTAACCCAATAAAGACCACGAACGCTTTTGAAACGTCCTTTACCCAGCCCAGGACGCCTTGGCTTTTTCATACTGAAACGCCTTCAACCACCCTGAATAAACAAAACCCAGTGCTGCCAGACCTTGAACGATCCATAACACGATATTCATTAATAAAGCCTCCTCCTGGCTGCGTATTCGCTACTTGCTAAAGGTATAATAGACCTTAGTCATTCATTTAAGGAAGTAGGCACTTTAACTAAACATAGCTAACAAAAAGTTACCTTTACCTAGCACAGAGCAATACCGGATATCAACAAAAAGATGCTCACGCAGCAATTAAGAGAGCTTGAGTATAACGACATCGTTTATCGCAAGGTGTATAACCAGATTCCGCCGAAAGTGGAATACTCCATTTCAGAATACGGCAAAGGCTTAAGCACGGTGTTGCAGGCACTTAACGATTGGGGAGAGACCCATAGCGAGCATATGAATGAGCTGCACGGAGAAGTTGGTTCAGATGATTAATTTGGGTAAAAAATAGAGCGAGCAGAGGTTATATAAGCCTGCTAGGCGTTAAATAATGCGAAGGGCACCTGTTAAGGTGCCCAAAAACTTGCCGTTACAGACAGCGTGGTATACCGTATCACAAGTGATGGTAAATAGAGGATAGATCTATGGCTAAGTTAGCAAATACTACAATTGGAATCCATGCTATGATCACTTTTATAAAAATCTATTTAACGGGGGTGACTTCATTCGAATTAAGCAGTGTAAGTGTGACCGCTATCGCCTGATCAACAAATGATCGCTCTGGACGAGATTTCAAGATTACGGTTAGTCCGATTAACGATAAGATTAGCGCCTGCGCCAAAGCCTTCGCATTGATACCACGCTTGAGCTCACCTGATTGAATACCTCGTTCAATGGTCTCTTGAAATATGACAGATAGGTACATTTGATGTTCTCTGGTGAGAATTTCAAATTTCTCGTCATGGGGCGCAAGTTCGACCATGGTATTGATGCAAAAACAGCCCCGACTTCGATCTTCTGCATATTCCTCAACAACCACGCTTTCAAAATAAGCGGAAAAAGCTTCTATTACAGAAGAATGGTTCTGTAGTCTAGCTCGTACTTCGGATGCGCGGGACATTGTGTATCTTCGTAGCGCAGCTTCGAACAATTCTTTCTTGTCTCCAAAGGCCGAGTATATACTGGGGCGTTGAATCCCCATTCTGGAAGTTAAATCGCTTAATGAGGTAGCTTCATATCCCTTTTCCCAAAATAGCTCCATCGCTGCTTCTAATACTTTTTGTTCATCAAATTCACGGGTTCTTGCCATAATGAATACCCCTCGTTAATCTTGAATTTTTGTTCATTACTCCATGATTCCGGACATCTCAACTGTCGATTTTTCTGTACCAAAAAGTATATTATCATTTTATATTTAGCCGGATAATTTGTCAAATGAAGCCGGGTCTATTTCAACAAAGGAGAAGATTTATAAGGAAATGACCAGTAAAATCATTTTTTTATTGACATTAAGTATAACAGCGGTCTATATTTACTGGGGATAATAACGTACCGATTAGTATGTTATTTTTATTATCATGTCATATGAAGGGGGAAAGGTGTGTACAAAACAGAGGAGGTTTTAGAAATGGCGGCAGTCAACGCCAATAGCAAGGCAGATTCGTCACAGGCACCGCTGATCGGGTCTGATTCAGAGCAACCTGCTTCTATGTCTCGCTATGTGACTCTATTGTTTGCGGTTGCCTGCGGGATGTCGGTTGCCAATATCTACTTCGCACAACCGATACTCGATCGGCTGTCAAGTGAGTTCGGTATTGACTATTCTATCATTGGCATCGTTGTTACCATCACGCAGATTTTTTATGGATTGGGCCTGCTGCTCTTGGTACCGCTTGGAGATTTACTGAACCAACGCCGCTTGGTTATCGGTCAGATGTTATTGTCCATGATAGCTCTGGTTATCGTTGGAACAGCGGCCAACAGCACCGTACTATTTGCAGGTATGGCTATGGTGGGCCTGCTAGCCGTTGTGACGCAGACTCTTGTGGCGTTCGCGGCAACTATGGCGGCGCCTGCTGAACGGGGACGTGTCGTTGGCATGGTAACAAGCGGGATCGTAATCGGCATACTTCTTGCGCGGTCCATTTCAGGCATATTAACCGATCTTGCGGGTTGGCGATCCGTGTATATGGTCTCTGCAGCGCTGATGCTTGTTATGGTTTGTATGTTTTATAAGGTACTGCCTCGTGTTGAACGCGAGGTGAAATCACTGTCCTATCCTCAACTGCTAGGATCGGTGTTTAGGTTATTTATTCAAGAACGAATATTACGTATCCGTTCTATTCTCGCTCTGCTGATTTTTGCTGATTTCAGTATTTTATGGACTTCACTCGTACTGCCTCTTAGCTCTGCACCATTATCGCTTTCGCACAGTGCAATTGGAGCATTCGGTCTTGCAGGTGTAGCTGGAGCGTTAGCTGCAGCTCGAGCGGGGAAGCTTGCTGATCGAGGTTACGGACAGAGAACGACGGGCACTGCTCTAACCTTGTTATTGGTTTCATGGTTGTTCATCAGCTATACAGAACAATCGCTGTTTGCATTGGTCATTGGTATCGTGCTTCTCGATTTGGCCGTACAGGCCGTACATGTTACGAATCAGACGATGATCCTCCCGTTGCGTGCAGAGGCTCGTAGTCGACTTACCGCCGGGTATATGGTGTTCTATTCGATTGGAAGTGCTGGTGGTTCCATTGCTTCGACCCACATCTACGCGCATTACGGCTGGGAAGGAGTATGCATGCTTGGGGCTTCTGTTAGTGCTGCAGCGCTGCTGTTTTGGGCAATGACTCTCCGCACTACGGCTGCCGCAATAAAGTAAGCTTCTGTCGCATGAGTACAGATTCATCGTCATAAAACTGCAGCTACAAATCAATCTGAATTAATTTCTCTCAATGCAATAGAAACTTTTTGATTAAAGGAGCGGGTGTTCGTGGAAATAGGTATAACCTCGTTTGTAGAAACCAAGCCGGATGTTCACACGGGTGAAGTGATCAGTCACGCACAGCGGCTGCGTGAAGTTGTCGAGGAAATTGTCCTTGCTGATCAGGTGGGACTTGATGTGTTTGGCATAGGTGAGCATCATCGGGAGGACTATGCGGCATCTTCACCAGCTATTGTACTGGCTGCGGCTGCAGCTCAGACGAAACGGATACGGCTGACCAGCGCTGTGACAGTGCTTTCTTCCCTTGATCCGGTGCGTGTGTTTCAGGATTTTGCTACGCTCGACGGCATTTCAAATGGACGTGCGGAGATTATGGCGGGCCGAGGGTCCTTTATCGAATCTTTCCCATTGTTTGGCTATGATTTGGACGATTATGCTGAGCTGTATGAAGAGCATTTGGAATTGCTCCTTAAAATACGGGGATCCGAGAAAGTAACCTGGAAGGGCGGGCATCGGCCAGCGATTAACAATTTGGGCGTATATCCACGGCCCGTTCAGGATTCAATACCGATATGGGTTGGCAGCGGGGGGAGACAGGAGTCGGCTGTCCGTGCAGGTTTGTTAGGACTACCACTGATGCTGGCGATCATTGGTGGAAGTCCAACGGATTTTGCACCGCTCGTGCAGCTTTATAAGAAAGCAGCGGCGCACGCTGGCCATGACGAATCGCGGCTTAAGGTTGGGGCGCACTCGATAGGATTTGTTGGAGAGAATACGAAGCGAGCTGCAGATACATTTTTTCCTTCTACCATGGCAGGTATGAATCGATTAGGCATGGAGCGGGGATGGGCGCATTATGATCGCTCTAGCTACGATGCCGCGCGCAGCTTCGAAGGTGCACTGTATGTCGGCGACCCCGAGACGGTTGCCCAGAAGATCATTCACCTTCGCAAAAATGTAGGCGTTACACGCTTTATGCTGTATGTACCGTTAAGCACGATGCCGCATGCCGAGGTAATGAGAGCCATTGAGCTGCTTGGAACAGAGGTAGCACCCCGAGTTCGGGAGGAAGTAGCCAAGTGGGAAGCTGAGATGGACATTTGAAAGTACATTGAATGATATTGGAGGAATTTGCATGGATCTCGAAAGTCGGGTATTACCGGAATTAAGGCCGATATTAACACAATTTCCTGGTTTTCAACTGGAGGGAAATTTAGAATTGAGCAGGAGCTATTTGTCGAGTTCTCCTATTGAGGGGTCAACGCATGTACGCACGACAAGCCGCATGATCCCAAGCGCAGAAGGGGAGGTGCGGGTCAAAATTTACGAACCAAGTGAGCGAACGGAAACGGATGCTAAGCTTCCGGCGATGTTATGGATTCACGGGGGAGGTTATGTGCTGGGGAACCCTGATATGGACGATGCATTGTGCGAACGTTTTGTGCAAGCGGCTAATTGCGTCGTCGTGTCTGTTGATTATCGACTTGCTCCGGAGCATCCCTATCCAGCTGCTATCAATGACTGTTATACCAGCTTAACGTGGATGACGGGCGAGGCTGAGTCGCTGGGCATCGATCTGAATCGGATCGCGATTGCAGGTGCAAGCGGGGGCGGTGGTCTGACTGCAGCTCTTGCTCTAATGGCCCGTGGCAAGGGTGGTCCAGCCCTCATTTTCCAAATGCCGCTGTATCCGATGATCGACGACCGAAATGTTACGGCGTCAAGTTATGAGATTACGGCCGATAACGCAATCTGGAATCGGACGAATAATTTGGAGGCTTGGAACATGTACTTAGGTAAGCACACAGAAGACAGCGAGTTATCTCCATATGCGGTACCGTCGAGAGCGGAAAGTTTGGCAGGGCTACCGCCTACCTATACGTGCATAGGTCAGCTCGATTTGTTTCGAGATGAGACGATCGAATATGTGATACGACTTGCGCAAGCGGGTGTAGACGTCGAATTTCATATGTATCCCGGCACTTTCCACAGCTTTGAAATGATGGTTCCACAAGCGGAAGTCAGTCAACGCGCCAGTCAGAGCTATATAGATGCGATGGCGAGAGCGCTTAATCCTTGAACACATAGATGACCTTTAAGCGGAACCGTACCATAAGTAGGGGCAAGTTTTTTCGCAATATAAGTATGATACGATATCTTGAAGTAGAACCTGTTGATCGCAGCTAAAGCCCCTTTCCTAGTCAACGGCGATGGCTTTACCGCTACCGCTTTTTATTCTGGGTTGTGGTCCCTTTTACCTCGCCAATCTTGATTAGTCCGTTTCCGGATTGCGTAATGACAACGTTCGTACCCACATGGTCGATATCCAGTGCACCCCCTAACGTTTCCCCTCCGTTCTCTCCGAGACCCAAGTCCAGTAATGAATTGAACCTAAGACAGATATGGAAAAGGTAATTTTTAGTTAAAGTAAGTTGCAGAGGTATTTAATTAACATATAGGCGGGGTGCATTTATGGAATTAATCATTGAAAATGTGAGCAAGAAATATAAGGGGGATTTTTATGGACTCAGGGACTTATCTCTAGAGATAACAACAGGCGTTTTGGGATTGCTGGGCCCGAATGGTGCTGGGAAATCGACGTTGATGAGAATTTTATCCACCATTACTCGGCCGACAGGGGGCAAGGTGAGCTGGAACGGCATCGATATTACGAAAGAACCCAATGCTGTGCGGCACATTTTAGGCTATTTGCCACAAGATTTTGGCGTCTACCCGCATTTAAATGCGGTTGAGTTTTTGGAATATTTGGCGTCAATCAGAGGGCTGGATTATAAAATCGCAAGAAAAAGAATTGACGAGCTGCTGCACCTGGTTAATCTGCATGAGGTTCGCAAAAAACCGCTGAACGGTTTTTCTGGCGGGATGAGGCAACGAGTAGGTATAGCACAGGCGTTACTGAACGATCCTCAGCTACTGATTGTTGATGAGCCCACAGTTGGGCTTGATCCTGAGGAACGTATTCGGTTCCGTAATCTGCTATCCGAATTATCTGGAGAACGTATTGTTATTTTATCCACCCATATCGTATCCGACATTGAAGCGACCGCAACCGATATCGCCATTGTCAATCAAGGTCGAAGTGTCATACAGGCGGCTCCAAGCGAACTATTGGCAGCAACGGTAGGCAAAGTGTGGGAGTGGCTGATCCCGAGTCATACATGGATGGAGGTACGCAAACAACTGCTGGTCAGCAGCACCATTCAAACCAGTGAAGGGGTACGTGTAAGGGTTATTGCCGATACTCAGCCTTCTGCGGAGAGCCGCTTGGTTACGCCGACTTTAGAGGATGCATATTTGTATTACATTTCAGCACACAAGCAGGGGGCAACAGCATGACCTCGCTTCGTATTCTCTTTCATATGATGAAAGCTGACTATTTGGAAAGGGTCCGACGCTATAGCTTTTTGATTACAGTGCTCCTCTCCATTTTCCTCGTATATAAGTGCATACCTTCAAGTGATGAAAATTATTTAACCTTATCGCTGCAATCGATGCGCGGCCTATATAACTCTGCATGGGTCGGTAGCGGAGTCGCGGTATTAGCATCCATGCTATTAAGTCTTCCGGCGTTTTTTCTAGTGAAAAATGCGATAGAACGAGATGTGCAGACTGGGGTTGGGCAAATCATTGCGACGACTCCGATTACTAGGTGGATGTACACCATGGGCAAAATGTGGAGCAACTTCGTTTACTTGCTGTCTATCGTTGCTGTGTTAATGGTATCTGCGCTTGCCATGCAGCTCATTAGAGGGGAAGATTACGCGGTTGATTTGGTCGCTTTATGGCTACCATTTATGTATTCGACATTGCCGACAATGGCTTTGGTGGCTTCAGTTGCCATCTTTTTTGAAGCTGTACCTGGGCTGCGTAAGGGATTGGGCAATTTAATATATTTTATGATATGGATCTTTTCGCTGATTTTTTCGACCAAGGCAACTCACTCCACCCAGGATATGTTCGGAATTTCACCGATTATTACCAACATGTCGAGCGAGGCAAACGAAAGGATTCCTAATAGCCATGGAGGCCATGTCTCAGGGATAAGCCCCTTGAAGGGAGACCTGCTAACCTACGACTGGAACGGCGTACATTGGACGATCCAGATGTTTTTAGAACGGTATATGTGGCTTGCTGCGGCAGTAATGATCGTAACAGTGGCTTCATTCTTTTTTCACCGATTTGATCTGACACGTTACGTTAAAATAAACAGAACAAGCAAGCCCGATGAAGCTAAAAAAGCAGAGCCGCACAATAAGCCTGCATATAGGAAGGAAACAGAAATAAAGCTAACTCCTTATGCTGCTGCAAAGGGGCAACCAAACTATTTTAAAACATTAGCTCTGGAACTGCGTCTTATGCTCAAAGGGCAACGCGTGTGGTGGTACTTGGCAGCGTTGGTTATGATCGTATTAGGTTTAGTACTGCCGATAGAATCTTTAACAGCGTATGTTGTACCTTTTACATGGCTGCTGCCTATCCTCATTTGGTCGACTATGGGGACAAATGAAACGGATTACCGTACCCATTCATTGATTTTCACAGCGGTGCATCCCGTTCGAAATACATTTATCGGATTGTGGCTTGCTGGAATTATCGTTGCTTATTTGACGGGCAGCGGAGCGCTCATTCATTTTCTTATTGCAGGCGAATGGGAAAGCTTAAAGGCTATGGTCGTTGGCGGAATATTTATACCTACATTAGCTGTAGCGTTGGGCATATGGTCTGGGAATGGCAAGCTGTTTCAAGTGGTATTTATGCTGCTGTGGTATCTGGGTCCCTTGAACAAGTGGGAGGCTGTGGATTTTATAGGGTCGACACCGCAAGGTCTGGACCGAGGGGTATATGTGTATTACTTGCTAGCGACTATTATTTTGCTGATACTGGCCGTCATGGGAAGAGCACGTCAAGCGAGAATGTATAGTTAAAAGTAGTTAAAGCGTCAAAGCACAGTGATGTGCTTTTGACGCTTTTTTGGTCTGATTTTTCAATTTTTCATGTAAGGGGCAAATGGGGGATAAGAAGCTCGTGTTATTGATCGGCGGCCAATTCCATAAAGTGGTTTGCGGCTAGCCGAACAGCGAGCACACTTCCTGTATTAAGGGAATTGTCGAAATAAAGGACATGATTGTTTTTGACTGCCTCAAGTGATTGCCATACCGCCAGGCTCTCGTTTTGCTTAACGGCGGCTTTGGCCACCGCTATATCATGCTGAAAAATAATGTAATCCGGATTCATATCGGACAGAGCTTCCACGGAAAGCACATCGTTGTCTGCGGGATAGCCTTTCGGCACTAGCAAGCCAAAGCCAGTCGTTTCATTGTAGTACGTCGTGTTGTTTGTGCCTTGGGCATGAAAGGTGCCGTCATCGCCAACCCGCAGCAGGGCAAACGTTTTATCTTTCAAAGCGCCAAGCTGCTGCCTGGATTTTTCAATGTTTTCTTTCGTTTCTTTAATGTATTGCTCTGCCAATTCCTCTTTGCCTACAATTTGGGCGCTAAGCATGGTGGCCTCTTCCCATGTATCTGCGTAATTGATTTGAACGACCGGAGCGATTTTGCTCAATTCGTCATAAAGGGCGTCTATATGCCCTTTAAAGGTCACAATGACATCCGGATTTGTCTCGATAATCTTCTCAAGATTGAGCTCCCGTCCGCTACCCAAATCAATAACCTCGGCTGTGTCGGCATAAGGCTTCAGTGTAGCGTATTCTGCGAGCGCGCTTGCCGCACTGCCGGACGCAATAGGAGGCGTGTCCAAGGCGAAAAAGTAGTCCAAATACAAAGGATGAAGCACCGCTACGCGCTTGGGCTGCTCCTCTAGCACAACGTCATGGCCCGCGCCATCGGTAATCGTTCTTGGCCAAGCGGCAGCGGCTGCGGCAGTGCTTTCTTCGTCTGCGCTTGTATCGGCGGTCTGTGCGCTTCCAGAAGGAGAGGGACTGCTCGCGCTTGGAGCAGGATCGCTTTCTGTTGGCTGATTATTTCCGCTTGCGCCAGAACAACCGGCGATGAGAGCGGTCAGAATAAAAAAGGAAACAATGAGTCCGAGCAGTTTGCTCATGAGGAATCCTCCAGATTAAGTGTGTGATTTTGTATAAAGATGCTTCATTAAATCGCGATTTTTTTCCGTGAACAGTTCGTTATGCGAGGATATCATCCCGTTAGCGCTAGCATCTGGTGTTATAAACTGCTTGGCTTTATTGACGGCATTGGCGGCATCCTGGAACGCTCCCGCTATGAGGTGCAGCTTGCCTTCATGATGCAGAATATCGCCAGCGGCATAGAGGCCCGGCACAGAGGTTTCGCTCGATGGTGTTCCCGCAACCTGATAATTGAGCAGCTCGATATTGATTTTGCTGTTGCCCAGCAATTCCTTGTCGCGCTCGTAGCCGTGATTGATGATGACCTCATCGATTGCCAGCTTGAATAGGTTTTCCCCTTCATTCTGGTTCAGCAGCACAGTTTCGATCCGGCTATGATCCTCCGTTGCGATCAGCTTGTCGATGGTGCTGTTAAGCAGGCATTCCACACCGTTTTTTTGCAGGCGGGTCACATCCGCTTCATGTCCCTTTAAAGCATCCTTCCGGTAGGTCAAATAAACCTTCTTGGCAATATGAGCGAGCTCATTGGCCCAGTCTACTGCAGAATGGCCGCCTCCTGAGATCAATACGGTTTTATCCTTAAAGCGGGCCAATGATTTGACGGTATAGTGCAGGTTGGTGACCTCGAACCGTTCTGCCCCTTCAATCTCCAGCTTAATGGGCTTCAAAATGCCCCCGCCAACCGCGAGCAGCACCGCTTTGGACAGATGCGTCTGCTGGGTCGCTGTATGCAAGACGAAATGGCCGTCTTCGTTTTGGTCAATCGAGGTGACCTTCTCGCCGAGCACCACCTCCGGATGGAACGTCATCCCCTGCGTTACGATCTGGTCAATCAGCTGTGCTCCCAGTATCGGAGTCACGCCTCCTACGTCCCAGATCATTTTTTCGGGATAGACATGAACCTTGCCGCCAAGCTGGGGCTGAAATTCAATAATCTTGGTTTTCATTTCCCGCAGCCCGCTGTAAAAGGCTCCGAACAATCCGGCGGGACCGCCTCCAATAATCGTTAGGTCATATAATTCTTGTTCATTTATCATGCCTATTCACCTCGTTTTGTTGTTGATCCTTCATTTAATCAATAATGATTATTATTATCAATATGTAGTATAGCAAGAACCGGAATGCTTGCGAATGCACAAATCACAAATGGGATATGGATTATTATCAAAGGGGAGAGAGAAGGAGCGGGAGCATGGGGGATTTGTTAGTTCCTGTTTATAAATGTTCATGCTCCTGTTTTTCGGAATAAGCGGAAGGGGACAAGCCAAACTTCTTCTTGAAAATGCGGCTGAAATACAGCGGATTGGAATAGCCGACACTTCCCGCAATGTCGCGGATGGGGAATTGACCTATTTTTAATAGCTCGCTGGCTCGTTCCATTCGATAATGAATGACATAGTCAATCGGGCGGAATCCGGTATATTTATGAAAGAAATAAGAAAAACGTTTTGGGCTCATCGCATGCAGCTCGGAAAGCTCGCCCAGTGTCAATGGATGCATATAGTGGCCGTTAATATAGGCAACTGCTTCTTCGATCGCTGTTTTGTCAGGCGGATAGCCGCTTTCACCACTTTCTCTGTGCTTGCAGCCTACGAGCACCTGATGCATAATGCCAAGAAACAATTCCTTAGCTCGAAGCTTTCCAATCCCGCCTGGGGAATGCATATGCTGATGAAGCATGGCCAAATGTTCATGTACGCGCGAGTGGACACCCGGCTCTAGTCTGAAATGGGTATCGCATGTGTGGGCACTATCCGTGTCTTGCTGGTTATCAAGCCGGTATAACACGAGATAATATTCATACACCGATTGGCTTGTCACATGCGAATTCAGCAGCTTGTTCGGGGGTGAATGAAAAATCGCTCCCGGCTGCAGATCATAGGTGGCATCATCCACCTGTAATCGGGCTTCTCCACGAATGGGAAACAATAGCCCGTGTCTTGTTGTTTTATAACCGCGCAGGATGTTGTCGGGCTGGATGACGAACCGATGGACTTCAGCTATATCATAGGAACGGCCCGCAAACATTTCGGCTAATTCTTCGACATTAATCATGCTCCCTCACTTCTTCCGTTAGTATCTATTTATATAGAAGTATACGTCAGAACGGAGCAAAACTGTAGCGGGATGGCGGCTATTGGTTCACTTCATAGGCGAAAAAAGGGCGGCAACCAGCGGTTGCGGGGCGCTGCAACCAAAGCGGTCTTTACTTTGGCATAAGGATCAGCAAATAATGACGTATAGAAAACGGAAGGGTTGCTGCTGAAATAGGGTTTTTGGAGGACACAGATTCCGCTATTCTGGCATTTTCTACGATTTCTGGCCATAAGCGAACAGGAGATCCGTTATCGCCCTAATCCTCCCTCCAAAATGGTCATTTGCAGCGCAATAGCGGCTCCCGAGTCCGCAGCCTGTGCTATAACCCTCGATCCGCTTGAAATAGCTGCTGCTGTGTCCGCCGAACCTATCTTGATACTGGGAGAAAACTCTTGAAACGAAGAGCATGAAGCTGCCTTTCAGTACACAAGTTCATATTCACGGGGACTGATCTTCTCGGCAGTACAGGAAATACGTGTGACATGCTGGGCTTGGCTTGATCTGGCTCTGTCTCTGGATCTAGCTCTAGTCGCGCTTACATTTGCATACATGCCCTAGTGCCTGCCAAACAAACAGTGAATGAGGGGAAGCTGCTTCCCTCTCAGAGATAATGGCCGGGGAGCCTTTATCAACGCAGCCAATGAGGCTGCGTTTTTAGCTAGGGCCTTGCCCGCAAGTGGCTCCCGGCGCCCACTTATCGCTGGGTCATTAACTTTTTGGATTCAAAATAAAGGACTTGAATAAATTTTTTGGTGTTTTGCCTGATCATGCTAATGGACGCCGATTCTTCATCCTCTATATCCTTCATCCGTTTGCGGATGTCGCTTAAATCAAAAAACTTATTCGCGTATTGCTCGAATTTCGGATTGGAGTAATCAAGTAACCCCAGGGAGGCCAAGTGGGTTAGCGCTTGGTTCACCGTTCGCCGTACACGCTGTTCGGCGGCTTTTCCCTCCTTTTTCAAGTCGGTCTCAGAAGCGGTGGGGCCGAGTTTTTTCAAGGCGAGCTGTTTGTACGTGTCTTGAAGCGGAGGGAAGCCTTGCTCCAATGGATGCTCGCTATCGTAACGGAACAAATAATCGAGCATCTCCAGCAAGTCCTTGCAGCCGGCTTCGCCGATTAGCCCAAGGTCCGACAGCACATAGTTTCCGCAAGTGATGATGCTTTTATCAGGAGAGGCTGCCTCTTTCTCCGTTATTGCGCCGCCTAAGCCTAAGGCACTGAGCGACTTTTGAATATCTCGAAGCGATTGATGCAATCGCAGCAGCTCGGAAACTTTGCGTATGACCGAAATAAATTCCAAACGATTTATCGGCTTGGTGATATAATGTTCAATTCCGAAGGAATAGGCTTTGCCGATCATGTCCTTCGACTCCACTTGAGACAGCATGACGATTTTTCCTTTGAAGCTGCTTGATATTTCTCGAACCGTTTCTATGCCGTCGCGAATGGGCATCAGCAAATCAATCAGAACGATATCCACCTGCTTAAGGTCGAGCAGCGTATTATCGACATACGCTCCGTCTTCGGCTTCCCCTACAACACTTCCTAAATCCTCATCCTCAATCATTTGCTCCAGCATGGAGCGTACGGCCGGATCGTCATCGATTATAAAGAAACGCATCCTTCGACTCCTCCTTTCCTATTTGACCCACAGGCAGTGTGATCGTGAAAATAGTGCCTTGCTCATCGTTCCCAGCTTGAACTTGGACAGTTCCAAGCAGACGCTCCGTCTCTTGCTTGACATAAGCCAGACCGATTCCCGTAGAAGGGTTGCCGGATTTATCGTATTTCGTCGTATATCCGGGTATGAAGATTTTCTCCCGATACTTGGGTGCAATTCCCGGGCCATTATCGGCTACGCGGAAAACGACAGCTTCCTGCTCCCGTTTAACCTCCACTCGGATAGACCCCGCTTCATTTAGTGCCTCGACGGCATTCACGACCAAGTTATTGAGCAAGGACAATGAAACGTATACGTGACACAAAGGAAAGGCGCCTTCCGTATGCAGCGAGAAATCGATCTGCTTGCCGAGCGAGCGGGCATATTTCTGATTCGATCGTAGAACAATATCAACTAAGGCTTCCAATGGCATATAGTCGCTTTCGTGCGATATTAAGCCGGACAGCCCGGCATAAATGCGTTGATTGTCCTTTTTGATATCGTGAACCTGTCCAGCAATTTGTAGAGCCTTTTGAGCTAGCTCGTCAAGCGGCTCGGGTTGTTCAGCTTTTAAAGATTGATATAACCCGTAGCTGTCCCGGGCGATATTCTCCGCATTGTGCAGCGTTTTCTTCAATTGAATGGATTCCTCGTACAGCTCCGAGATAAGGAGAAGCATCTTCTCGTTTTCCTTGCGCGTCAGCTCCTCGGCCGCCTTCGACTGGCGCAATATGACGAGATTGAATAAGGAAAGCACAAAGAAGCTTCTAAAAATCCCGATGAGCAAAATTTGATTCCAAGTATAGAAGCTCACGACTTGCTCCGTAACCGAATAGCGCATCAGCAGTTCTGCCAACGATGCAGCAATTTCAATCGTCACGCCTAATAAGCCGAGAACAATGGGGCGGTTATGATAACGATTCAGTCGTACAGCTCTAAATGCCACCGCATAGGTCAAATAATAGAAGAATACCGGATAGTGGTGCAGAAAAGCAGCGTCCCAGCTCCTGGCCGGTTCGATGGCCACCTCAAGCCCCGTGCGAAAAAAGGTAACCGCAGCGCCGACAAGCAGACCTGAGACAAAAGGGGAAGGAAACCTCAGCCAGAGTAAAAACAGAAAGAAGGTGGGCGTTCCCAGACTGACCCGAAAATCATTATGAAACGGATAAAAATTCAATTCCCCCGCAAGCGGCACCGAAACAACCATCAGCAGAAACAAAAGCCATTTGTCTTTCAATGCTACATCCCAGCCTCCTTTCTTGCACGACGTAACAGTCATTCGACATCTTTTTCCATATTCCTCCGTAAAAAGCTTTCTTTCTTCCTCCTCATTATGCCGAAATTAATAAATTCTTATAACGAATATGTAGATTTAAATAGATTTGTGTAGCTTGCCTGTACAATGAAACCATTCAAAGGAATAGCGAAATTATACAATATGAAAGCGCTTAATAACCTACAGAAAAGGGGAAGCATGATGAAAAAATTTGGTTTGGCTTTTCAAATTTTAGTCGGCCTCGTATTAGGGGTAGCTGTAGGGGCTATCTTTTATGGCAACCCAACCATCGAAAGCTACTTGAAGCCGGCGGGGGACATTTTCATACGATTGATCAAGATGATTGTCGTTCCCATTGTCGTCTCCTCTCTAGTTGTCGGAATAGCTGGTGTTGGAGATATTAAAAAACTCGGCAAGCTGGGCGGGAAGACGATTCTTTATTTTGAAATCGTGACGACAGCAGCCATTGTTTTCGGCCTGCTCATCGCGGATATTTTTCAGCCCGGAGCTGGCGTTAATATGACGGGGTTAGCCAAGTCGGACATCTCGGGTTATGTGGAAGCAACGGAAAAGGTGACCAATCATAGCTTTATGGATACCTTTGTAAACATTGTTCCAAAAAACATTTTCGAATCATTAGTAGCTGGCGATATGCTCGCCATCATCTTTTTCTCGGTATTTCTGGGTCTAGGCATTGCTGCCATCGGTGAAAAAGGGAAGCCGGTTCTGGCTTTTTTCCAAGGTCTTGCCGAATCGATGTTTTGGGTAACGAATCAAATTATGAAATTTGCTCCGATCGGCGTTTTTGGATTAATCGGCATGACGGTATCTAAATTCGGGATTGCCTCGCTGCTTCCTTTGGGGAAGCTAGTATTGGCCGTGTATGTGGGCATGATTCTGTTTGTAGTGCTTATTCTTGGCCTGATTACGAAGCTATGCGGAACTAGTCTCATATCGATCATTCGCATATTGAAAGATGAACTCATACTCGCGTATTCGACAGCAAGCTCCGAAACAGCGCTTCCCAAGATGATGGAGAAGATGGAGAAGTTCGGAGTTCCTAAATCCATTACCTCTTTCGTCATCCCGGTCGGATATTCGTTCAATTTGGATGGGTCGACCTTGTATCAAGCGATAACGGCATTGTTTATCGCACAAATGTACGGCATTCACATGCCGATCAGCTCTCAAATTATGCTGGTGCTTGTACTGATGCTGACCTCGAAAGGAATTGCCGGGGTGCCGGGCGCTTCGTACGTCGTTCTGCTGGCCACTCTTGGGTCAGTTGGCATTCCGCTCGAAGGGCTTGCCTTTATCGCGGGTATTGACCGCATTTTGGATATGGCCCGTTCAGTAGTCAATGTCCTTGGAAATTCCATCGCCGCGGTTGTAATGGCGAAATGGGAGAAACAATATGATCAGAATAAGGGACAACAATATTTGGAGACGCTCAAAAAAAGTTCGTAAGACCATAACAAGGGGGAATGTCCAATGTCAGCTCATTTTAGAATCGAAAAAGATTTCCTTGGCTCTAAAGAAGTGCCGGAAGACGCCTATTATGGCATTCAAACGATGCGAGCAGTAGAAAACTTTCCAATTACAGGTTACCGCATTCATGAAGAGCTAATCCGTGCGATGGCTATCGTTAAACATGCGGCAGTTGAAGCGAACATGGAAATTAGACAGCTGAACCCGGAAACCGGAAAAGCCATTATGCAAGCGGCGCAGGAAATTATAGATGGAAAATGGCATGAGCAATTTATCGTTGACCCGATACAGGGCGGAGCAGGCACCTCCATTAATATGAATGCCAACGAGGTCATTGCCAACAGGGCGATCGAAATCCTTGGAGGAACGAAGGGCGATTATTTCAATGTTAGTCCTAACACGCATGTGAATATGTCCCAGTCGACCAACGACGCTTTTCCGACAGCGATTCATATCGCCGTACTTGTTTTAATTGATAAGCTGCTGGCGACGATGGAGGAAATGCTGGCGGCGTTTCGGAAAAAGGCTGTGCAGTTCGATGGCATTATTAAAATGGGGCGGACGCATCTTCAAGATGGCGTACCGATCCGCCTCGGGCAGGAGTTTGAGGCCTACAGCCGGGTTCTGGAGCGTGATATTAAGAGGATCAAGCAAACCCGCGGCCACTTGTACGAGGTCAATATGGGGGCAACGGCCGTTGGAACGGGCCTCAATGCCGATCCCCGCTACATTAAGCGGGTCGTTGAATCGCTTGCCGAGCTTAGCGGCTTGCCGCTTATCAATGCAGAGCACTTGGTCGACGCTACGCAAAATACGGATGCTTATACAGAAGTGTCTGCGGCGCTCAAAGTATGCATGATCAACATGTCCAAGATCGCCAATGACTTGCGCCTGATGGCTTCCGGGCCGCGTGCCGGATTCGGGGAATTGAATTTGCCTGCCCGCCAGCCGGGCTCGTCCATCATGCCAGGCAAGGTCAATCCGGTTATGGCGGAGGTTGTCAATCAGGTGGCGTTCCAGGTCATAGGCAATGACCATACGATTTGTTTGGCTTCTGAAGCCGGGCAGCTTGAGCTTAACGTCATGGAGCCAGTACTCGTATTTAATTTGCTTCAATCCCTCAGCATGATGAATCAAGTATTTAAAGTTTTTCGCGCTTATTGCTTGGAGGAAATCGAAGCGAATGTCGAGCGCTGCAAAGAGTACGTGGAGAAAAGCGTCGGGGTTATCACTGCGCTCAACCCGCATCTTGGCTATGAGGTTGTAGCCCGAATTGCGCGAGAAGCGATTTTGACAGGCCGTCCGGTTCGTGAGCTTTGCCTGCTTTACAACGTGCTGACGGAAGAGGAGCTCCAAATCATTCTTGATCCGTATGAGATGACGAACCCGGGCATTGCGGGAGTAGAGCTTTTGGACCAAAGATAAGGAAGAAATTTCTAGAAATAGAGTGACCCACAAAGGAGAGAGCGAGATGTCCGTAACAAGTGGTGCCAGTACCTATATGATATTTCGGCTGCAAATAGATAAACAACTAACTTCTCTCGGCGATATCGCTGCTGCAATTGAAAGGACAAGCGGGGATATCGTGGGGATTGACGTTATCTCGTCGAGCCGTACGAGTACCGTCCGCGATATTACCGTTAATGTATCCGATCAGGCACACAGCAAGCAGATTGTCGAATCGCTTGAGAAGCTGCAAGGCGTTAAAGTCATTCATGTGTCGGACCGGACCTTCCTTGTGCATTTGGGCGGTAAAATTGAGATCACCTCCAAAATACCGGTGAAAAACCGTGATGATTTATCGCGGGTATATACACCCGGTGTCGCCCAAGTTTGTACAGCGATTGCGGAAAAGCCGAATAAGGCCTACTCGCTGACGATCAAACGCAATACGATTGCCGTTGTTTCTGACGGAACAGCTGTACTCGGACTTGGCGACATCGGGCCGATGGCGGCCATGCCGGTGATGGAAGGCAAGGCCATGCTGTTCAAAGAATTTGCTGGTGTGGACGCTTTTCCGATATGCCTGGATACGAAGGACACCGAAGAAATTATCCGCATCGTAAAGGCCATCGCTCCGGCATTCGGAGGCATCAATTTGGAAGACATTTCGTCACCGCGCTGCTTTGAAATCGAGGAGCGTTTGAAGCAGGAATTGGACATCCCTGTGTTTCACGATGACCAACACGGAACCGCTGTGGTCATCTTGGCCGGGCTGCTCAATGCGCTCAAAATTACCGGTAAGCAAATGTCGGATATTAAAGTCGTTGTGAACGGTATCGGCGCAGCAGGCATTGCTTGCTCGAAGATGCTTCTGGCCGCAGGCGTGCGCAATTTGATTGGTGTGGACCGCGAGGGCGCCATTAATCGGAACATCCCGTATGGCAATCCTCATTGGAAGGCGTTTGCCGAGCTGACTAATCCGCATCTGGAGACAGGCAGCTTGTCTGAAGTGATCAAGGGAGCGGATGTATTTATCGGCGTATCGGCTCCGAATATTCTCAAGGTCGAAGATGTCCAATCCATGGCGAAAGACCCGATCGTCTTTGCAATGGCGAACCCGGTACCGGAGATCGATCCAGAGCTGGCCGAGCCTTACGTTCGAGTGATGGCGACAGGGCGGTCCGACAAGCCGAACCAGATCAATAACGTGCTTTGCTTTCCGGGCATTTTCCGCGGTGCCTTGGATTGCCGGGCGAGTGAAATCAATGAAGCGATGAAGCTTGCAGCCGCTCAGGCGATCGCATCCGTTGTGACGGATGAAGAATTGAGCGAAACGTATATTATTCCGAGCGTATTCAACCAGAAAGTAGTGGAAAAGGTAAGAGAGGCCGTTATAGAAGCAGCCTATAATACCGGAGTTGCCCGAAAAAAATTGAGAGATTCCAATAAAGAGTAATTTCGGCTACTATTACGGTGCGTTGCGAAGCTTACTCATAGGAGCAGTTATCACAAAAGTGTTCTTTTGTGATAACTGCTTTTTATCATTTAGGCAGTAAAACTGGTTTACCCATATTACCAAGAGCTTTTTCCAAAATATGACATGTATCCTACTTGAGCTTGTCCTTCAAATACTCTTGGATGTAAGGGACAGCCAGTTTGCGGGGAAGGGTACCGTCAATAGAGCTGGATGAGTCTATCTCAATGATTGTCTTATCGGGAGTGCAGAGACCTACAGCTACAGAAAGCACTGTGACTGAGACCACGCAGTTTTGGAAGCTCATTCCTTTTTTGGCGGACTGAGCTTCCGCTATTCTAGCTCTTAATCCCATTTCAGGTCGTAAGCGGACAGGAGATTCGCTATTGCTCTCACATTCCTCTCAAAATGAAGATAGGCAGCACATTAGCGGCTCCTGTGTCCGAAGCCTGTACCAAAACCAGTGATTCGGTTGAATTAGCGGATGCTGTGTCCTCCAAGTTATGCCATTCTCGATAGTAGAGGGTAGAAGTTGAAACGCTGGTTTCTTTCGGGATCCAGCTCGCTTACGTTTGCATACAGGACCTAGCAACAAGTCTTTCATTATTCTTTCACGGGGATTTGTTAAAATTTCAACTAGGGAATTTTAACCAAAATTTTTGGCATGAAAGAAGGCGTACATATTGTCATCCAATCAATCGAGAAAGCCGGTTTACCTTGTACTTATCCTTGTGCTGCTAATGGGATTGCTTACACCCTATGGGCAGAGCACCGTCTATGCAGCACAAGAGGGCATGCGAAGTGTGAAGGGAGTACAGATTTCCGCAGGAGCCAACCATTCCGTCATGTTAAAAGCGGATGGTACCGTCGTCGCATGGGGACTCAATAGTGGGGGCCAAACGAATGTACCGAGAGGCCTTGCTAATGTAATCTCTGTTGCTGCTGGGAGTGAGCATTCACTCGCTCTGAAAGCAGATGGGACAGTTGTCGGATGGGGGAACAATAGCTCGGGCGAAATAACAGTGCCGAATGAATTAGCAGCGGGAGGGGTGACAGCGATTGCTGGAGGAGGAGGTTCTTCACTCGCCTTGAAAGCGGATGGTACGGTTGTAGCATGGGGGGACAATCAATATGGCCAGTCAAGCGTACCCCCAGCGGCATTGCAAGAAGTGATCGCAATCGCTGCCGGAAAAGAGTTTTCGCTCGTATTAAAAGCGGATGGCACGGTCGTTGCATGGGGTCAGCCTGGCGCAACGAATGTCCCTGCTGGCCTGAGTGACGTAGTATCGATTGCCGCAGGGTCCTTATTTGCGATGGCATTAAAAGCGGATGGCACGATTGTTGCATGGGGAAACAACGCTAGTGGTCAAACGGTAATTCCAAATGCAGCGGCAGATGGCAAAGTCATATCGATCTCTGCAAGCAGGGCGACTGCGACTGCTCTGAAAGCGGATGGTACTGTTGTTGCTTGGGGAGAAAATGATGCAGGTCAGACGAACGTACCGGCGGGACTGCATGATGTGGTTGCGATTGCTGCCGGCTGGTTTCATACACTCGCCTTGAAAGCCGATGGCACAGTGGTCGCGTGGGGGAGCAACGCTAATGGTCAGAGGACCGTTCCAGCGGATCATGCTTCGCCCATTAAAGGGAGCAGAATCGCAGCGGGCTGGTCTCACACGCTTGCCTTGAAATCGAATGGTACCCTCTCCGCTTGGGGAGACAATGGCGATGGACAAAGTGCGATACCGGCTGGACTGGGAAGCGTGGAGTCGATCGCTGGAGGAGCGAATCATTCGCTCGCACTGAAATCGGACGGCACTGTTGCTGCGTGGGGAAGCAACAGCAATGGTCAAAGTAGTGTTCCTATTGGACTGGAAAATGTAGCATCGATTGCGGCGGGAGCGAATCATTCGCTTGCGCTGGAAGCGGATGGGACGGTCACTGCATGGGGAAACAATGCTTATAATGAAAGCACGGTTCCAATCGGACTCGATGAAGTGATTGCAATTGCTGGAGGAGAATTTCACTCGCTCGCCTTGCAATCAGACCATACGGTCGTCGCGTGGGGAAGAAATCATTACGGTCAAAGCACAGTTCCGGCTGGACTGGATCAAGTTGTGTCCATTGCTGCCGGCGCCAACCATTCGCTAGCCCTGAAATTGGACGGCACTGTCGTTGTCTGGGGAAATAATAATAGTGGCCAAAGAGCGGTGCCGAATGGATTGGCAAATGTAGTGTCCATTGCAGCTGGCGCTGAGCATTCGCTTGCCTTGAAAGCAGACGGAACCGTCGTCGCATGGGGAAGCAATGCTAGCGGTCAGATTAACGTGCCAGCTGGATTGGCAAATGTAGTGTCCATTGCCGCTGGCGCTGAGCATTCGCTCGCTTTGAAAGCAGATGGAAGCGTCATTGCCTGGGGTAACGACGATTTTGGCCAAAGCACCGTACCGGGCAAGCTGATCGATTTGAAGCTGCAAGAGGGCGATTTTACGGAAGCCTTTGACGTCACTGTTACCTCCTACACCTATTATTATGACGGGCAGTCTTTGTCCAGTGCCCATATAACACCGACGATGACAGACCCTGACCAAATTTTGGTGTATGTGAACAATCAGTCTATATTGAGTGGCGGTGCGGCGACAATCAATGTAGCGGGAGCGACGGCTGATACGGTCATTCCTGTTCGCGTCGAGCCCTATTTCTTTCCTAATCAAAGGTATACGATTACGCTAGAGATTGATTCAACTCCACCAGTGGTAAAGTTCAGCACTGATGGAGGGTTAACGCCTGCAACAAGCGTCTCAAGCAAAGTAACGGTTAGTGACACGCAAAGCGGCGTGGAGCCTGCCTCGCTGCTGTATGCTTGGACGCAAGGAACAGCCGTTCCGACGGGAGGCTGGACGGCCTTCAGCAGCGAGGATACGTTAAGCCAAACAAATGTTGATGGCGATTGGTACTTGCACATTCAAGCCAAAGATAAAGTGGGTAATATTGTAAATTCTGTATCCAATCCTTTTGTGCTGGACAACACGGCACCGACAGTAACGGTAACCAGTTCAGCAAGCCAAACCGTGAATGCGGCTTTTCCGGTGAACATATTCTTCAACGAGAATGTAAATGGTTTCACCGTGGATGACCTTGTAGTCGTTAACGCTACAGCATCTAATTTGGTTTCCGTTAACGCATCGACTTACACAGCGACCATTACACCGCTGACGAGTGGTCAAGCTGTGACGGTATCGATTGGTGCGGGTGCAGCAGTAAATGCCGCAGGACTGGACAATACAGCATCCAACATGCTCAGCCTGTTGTATAACACGGCACAACCCGTCACTGCATTCGGTGGCTTTACCGATCAGCAAGCATTCGTTGTGCCGCCTACTCAAGTCTCCGTGACTGTGAGCGAATCGGTATATTGGATTAATGATGGGGCTCCACTCACCTCTGCAAATGCAAAGCCTCTGATTAGCCTGACGAAGGACGGACAAGCATTTACTTCTTATACGACAACGTTTGATGAATCTTTGCTAACGTATACGTTGACGTTTAATGGCACGCTTAACAATGGCTTATACAGGGTGAATGTGGCTGGAGGCGAAGTGGAAAATGAATATGGCAATGCGCTTGATGCAGCAACTGCAAGCTTTAGCATAGTGAGTGCAGCAACGCCGCCATCCGTAACACGTTCTAGCAATGCAAACCTAGCTTATTTGAACGTCTTTGCAGGCGGTAAGGCAGTAGAGCTGTCGCCTGTATTTACACCCGGGACTACGGAGTATAGAACGAAGACGGATGCAAAAGAAGTTGAGCTGCAATTGGCACCTGCTCATGTCATGGCAGCGGTTAGATTGCTGGGAGAACAAGTAATAAAGACAACTTCTGTACCTTTGGTCATGGGAGAAAATGTGTTCGCCATCACGGTTCAAGCCGAGGATGGAACGATAAAAACGTATACGTTAAAGATTAATCGTATTTCTGATAATGGAAATACAGGCTCTGCATGTACATTTGAAGATATTAATAATCATTGGGCTGCATCAAATATTTGCGAAGCAGCGAAACTTGGAATTGTGGAGGGTATGAGTGCCGATGCCTTCGTGCCTAATGGCTACGTAACACGGACGGAGTTTGCTCTTATGCTGCTTCGCACCCTTCAAATTCCCATTGGCAATAAATCGATTGCGATGCCCTTTAGCGATAAGGACAGCATTCCAGCCTGGGCACAACAGGCCGTTCAGACAGCGGTAGCTGAGGGTATTCTCGAAGGGTATTCCGATGGAACATTACGGCCGCAGCAAACGGTAAGCCGAGCGGAAATGGCTGCGATGGTCTCCCGGGCAATGAAGTGGGAGATTGACACTCAGGAAGCTGCTTCCTTTACCGATGATGCAAATATTCCAGCCTGGGCCAAAACGCATGTTCACAATGCTCGCGCGAATGGGCTGATAGAGGGCCGGGAAGGCAATAAATTTGTGCCAGCTGGACTTACAACTAGAGCCGAAGCTACTGCCCTGCTGTTGCGGCTTTGGAACTTTCTTTATTAATCCAACAAATTTTTATTTAATAGGCTGCAGTACTCATCCCCCGATGCTGCAGTGCCCATCCCCCGATTTATAACTTAGATTGGCTGAGTATGTCATTGGTTAATGATATGCTCGGCCAGTCTTTTTTTTGACTTTCTCTATACGCTGCGGCTTTAGCCCCTTATCCCATGCTGTCGAATAATTGGGTTTTTTGATGAAATAGGAGGAGGCATATATTGCGCTCCATGGTTTCGTATTCGTATACTGTATGAAGAGAGTAAAAAGTTATTATTCTATTTATGTCAAATATAGAGGGACTATCCTTATGGATTCCACAATAGAGCTCGTCTCTATGATTGCTTCATTAATCATGATGGGGATTATTTTATTATCGGAGTATGGTTTTAGAAGAGTGCGCGGAGTGGGCTATCTCATCGGTTTGACGATTTGTCGAATGATTTTCTCCGGTGCCATCATTATGGAGCAGAGCCGTTCTCTATTAACGGAAAAGCTGATTTTTCGTAATATTCAGCATACGATGCTTAATTTAATGGTGCCTTTCTTAATTCTATTTGTCTATTATTTGATCGGTTCCGACAAGATCATTAAGCTTCGCTGGAAGGTCCTGCTGTTCACGGTATTTGTGCTATGGTCGCTGCTGGTGTGGCTCAACCCTGAGCTTCATTTGATTTTTCGCACGATTGAGCTCTATAATGGCGAATTAATAACGACAAGAACTATTTATTCCATCATATTTACGCTAGTTTGCTACAGCATCGTGGCTGTATGTATTTATTTTTTAATTCATTATGTGCGTAATATTCGAGATGATTTTCGCAAGCCAGGCATGTGGGTTCTATGTCTAGGATCATTGCCTCTGGTGCTTGAGATTATTAAATTCGTGAATCCTGAAATGTCGTCATGGCTGCTAAGGCTCTCGGTTTATTGTGGATTTACAGGTATGATCATGCTGGTCATTGCCATGCGGTATAAGTTTTTCTCTATTGTTCCTTATGCCAGGGATGCCGTGCTCGATACGCTTCAGGAAAGTATATTGATCGCGAATGCTTCAGGAAAGATCATCGACAGCAATAAAAAGGCTGTTCAGTGGTTTTTAGAGCTGGGCCATGCCGAGATTTATGACCGGGAAATGGCGGAGCTGCTAGCACCATGGCCGCAATGGCAGAAGTTGTGCATGTCCATGCAGCAGGGCAGTGTGGAAATTGACACTTGGCTTAATGGCGAGAGGAAAATTTACAGCATAAACGTGTATCCGCTGCATAAGCAGAGCAAGCATACGCAGGGCAGTATTTCCCTTATCTTCGATATAACAGAGAAGCAGCGCCATCTGGAGCAGATCGCACAGCTTAACCAGCTGAAGGATCAACTGTTTACGATCGTCTCGCATGATATCCGCAGTCCACTGGCATTACAGTTCCAACTGATTGAGCTTCTAGAAGAGGACAGAGCCAGAATGGAGAGCGATCACCGGGAAATCGTTGAGGCGCTAGGTGGCCAGATCCGCAATATGCTCGGCATAGCCAATAATTTGCTGGAGTGGTTCCGCAGTCAGCGGGAAGATGTGTCCCTCCGGCTACAGCTGCTGGAGCTGTCTGAGGTTGTGGAGGAGTGCATCCATCTGATGCATATTACAAGCGAGGCCAAGCAAATAAATGTACATCATACCATTGCTGCACAGACTTATGTGTACGCTGATCAGCAGGTGCTTGGCTTAGTTATCCGCAATTTGTTATCCAACGCGATTAAATTTACTGGGGTGGGCGGCTCCGTTCATATAGACGCCCAGCTATCAGAGGACATGGTAATCGTTTCAGTTCACGATAACGGAGTTGGGATGGACGAGAATCAGGTTCACAGGCTGCTTAGTGAGCAGCAGTTGGACGCATTGACGGGTACTTTAGGGGAAAAGGGAGCGGGACTTGGACTGCTTGTAAGCCGGCAATTCGTCAAACTAGGCGGGGGAAATTTATGGGTGGAAAGCAAACTAGGACAAGGTAGCCTATTTCAATTCAGCGTGAGAGGCGGAACAGAGCGATGAAGGTGGTTATCGTTGACGATGAGCCTGCTATGCTGCTTGCTATGAAGCGGTTGTTGTCCACTATGGATGACGTGGAGCTTGTTGGAAGCTTCCAGAAGGCAGCTGAGGCGCTGGACTTTGTTCGGGCAAATGACGTGGAGCTTGCGTTTCTAGATATCAAGATAGCGGGGGATGATGGGCTCAAGCTCGCCCACAGCTTGCGTTCCCTTCGTGCTAAGCTGGATATCGTATTTACGACATCCCATTCTGAATATGCCATTCAAGCTTTCGATGTTTATCCGTTGGACTACATGGTTAAGCCGGTTACCCGCAAGCGCTTAGCCCAGACCATTACACAAGCGGCGAGCAGACAGGATGCTTCTTCCCATCCTACGGGGGACCTCTCCTCTAATCGACTAGTGGTTCGTGGTTTAGGGTGTTTCGAGGTGAGCAGCAGGCAAGAAGGTACCGTAAGATGGATTTCTAAAAAAAGCATGGAATTATTCGCCTATTTGCTCATCAACCATGGCCGCAGCACCTCTAAAACCCGTATTTTAGAGGACATTTTCTCAGAAATGCCTCTTAAAAATGCAGAAACGTATCTCCGTACAGCGGCATACCAGCTTAGAAAAGTCTTGTCGCCGCATGGGTTGAAAGAGGTGGTCATTTCAGCGCAAGAGCAGTATCGGATTGACTTGAATCAGGCTGATGTCGATTTTATTCAATTTGAGCAGCAGGCGAAGGCTTTATATGAAATCAATGAATCCAATGCAGCGACAGCTATAGAGCTGGAGAAACAATTTACAGGCGATTTGTTTGATGATAAATCCTTTGAGTGGGCGGCTGTCGAGCGTGAGAGGCTGGCCATTATCTATGATTCCTTGGCGAAGCGTCTCGCAAGCTGGCTGCTGGACCAGAAGCGTTATAGAGAAGCGGCGCAAATAACGAGAAGAATCGTAGCGCGCAATGAATTTGAAGATGAATCAAATCTGCTGCTGCTGAAAATCCTCGTGGCTATGGGAGATCGGCAATCCATAAGCGGCTATTATGAGCACTATACGCAATTGCTGTTTGATGAGCTTGGCCTGCAGCCTTCAGAGGAATTTCTTCAGATTTATAAAATATACCAGTGATCGCCTCCTCCTATATGGAGGGGGTCTTTTTTATAGAAAAATACACATAAAAAAAGGGCTGCTGGAAAACCTCCCAGTAGCCCTTTCCTCCCGAAATCCCTCATAACGAGCTTAAAATCATTTTAGGCTTGCTTCGCCTTGTAGCTGTTCAGCCACTTGTAAGCGGCAACGGCCAGCACCGAGCCGGCAAGCGGGGCAATAAGGAATACCCACACTTGGGATAACGCCTCGCCGCCAAGCAGCAATGCGGGTCCCAAGCTTCTTGCCGGATTGACGGACGTTCCGGTTAAGGCGATGCCAAGAATATGGACAAAAGCGAGCGTCAGCCCGATAACGAGGCCCGTTACATTTCCATTGCCCTCCGTAGAGGTCACTCCCAGTATCGTATAAATAAATACGAAGGTTAAGATGATTTCGACAATAAATGCCATTAGTGCTGAAATTCCGATTCCGTACCCAGGGCCAAAACCGTTCTGGCCGAGCCCTGTCGTAGGCAGGCCTGCGGAGACGATGATGGCGTACAAAACGGCGGAGCCTGCAATAGCGCCAGCGATTTGCGAAACCACGTATCCGATGAAATCCGCCCCCGATAGCTTCCGGCTAATAAGCATGGCGAGTGAAACCGCCGGATTGATATGACACCCCGATATCGGTCCGATGACGTAGGCCATCGCCACAATAGACAGCCCGAATGCCAATGCAATGCCCAAATAGCCAAGCTCAGCTCCCGCTGTAGCCGCACTGCCGCAGCCGAATAGAACAAGGACGAAGGTTCCAATAAATTCGGCTGCATATTTTTTGAATGATGCGTTCATAACTTACCTCCCAAGGATTAAAAATCTTTTTGATTATAAAGGAGGCTTATCTACAAAAACTGAACATGGTGCGGAGAAGCGCTCAATTAGAGGTTATATACAACCAGAGACGGTGCCCAATTTCATTCATGCGATGGATTTAGAAGGATCGACAGTGAAGTAATATGGAATGATCAGCTGAAATGATATGGAATGGAAAGGAACACATGAGATGAAAACCGTTTTAAAACCAGCCTTAATGATTAGCACCATCCTGATTGCACTAATCCTGCTAGCGCTCTTCTTCCCGACATGGACGCCCCGTATAAAAGGCGAGAATAGTATAAGTGTGCTGGAACACGTGGATCTGAACGGTACCAAACAAGAGATTATGATTCGGGGCAACGATCGGAATAATCCGGTTATTTTGAATGTGCATGGAGGGCCAGGTGCTTCGGAAATTCCTTTTGCAAAAAAAATGCAGGATCTACTGGAAACGAAGTTTACCATCGTTAACTACGATCAAAGGGCGAGCGGCAAATCCTATCATTTTTCCGAGGACTATTCTAACCTTTCCTCTGATTTGCTGGTGAAGGATCTGCTCGCGGTAACGGATTACATAGCAAAGCGGCTTGGCAAAGAAAAGATTATCCTGATCGGGCATTCCTACGGCACCTATCTTGCTACGCAAGCTGCTTCCAGAGCTCCTGAAAAGTACGAAGCCTATATCGGAATCGGTCAAATGGGGGATACGGTAGAAAGCGAGATCGACGCTCTGCATTACGTTTTGGAACAGGCTGGGCAAGAAGGAAATGCGGAGGATGCAGCTCAACTGCAGCAATTGCAGGAAGCTATTGAGAATGGTGATGCTCTGACTCCTCGCGACTATGTTAATAAATACGGCGGGGCTTCCAGACTAACCAAAATTCCAGACGCTATGACATCATCCCAAGCAGCTCGGCATTATTTTGACAGCATTGAAGCTGAACACAAGGAATTCCTTCCTTATGCGGAATCGGCGCATTACCCGCAATATGAAGAAAAGGAACGTTTTGTTAAGTGGATGTCGGATACCTTTCTAGATTAGTAAAATAACGAATAGGCTCCCCCTATAGCAGACAAGTTTGTCATAAAACCTGTGCTGTAGGGAGAGCCTATTCACCTTCTCATATTGAAAGCACAATATAGCTGGCTGGCCTTGGTGGCCTTGCTATAACGTTTAGCCTTTGACCGCACCAGCGGTCAGGCCTTTCATGAACGTTTTCGAACCAAGAATAAACAGAATCAGCACGGGAATCGTCGTCATCGTAAGGGCAGTCATTCGCGCTGCGTAATCCGTCCGGTGAACAATACCCAGATTTGAGATAAAGATCGGAAGCGTGTACCACTCGGACTTGTTAATCGTGACGAGCGGCAGCAAATAGTTGTTCCATGACCATAGAAACACCAGCGTTGCCAGCGTCGCCAAGCCCGGTTTCATTATCGGCAGTACAATGCGAATTAAGATACCCGGCTCGGAGCAGCCGTCAATACGCGCGCATTCCAGTAAATCGGTTGGAATCGAATCGCGCATGAACTGGATCATAAAAAATGCACCGAACGGAAATGCCGCCCAGACGAGAATGACCGGCCACAGCGTATTGCCGACACCGAGATGTCTCATTTCAATAATATAACCGATTAATCCGACCTGGGTCGGTACCATCATCGTAATAATAACGAAGGTCTGAAGCAGCTTGCGACCGCGGAATTCAAATTTCGCCACGGCATAGCCGATGAGTGTGCTGGTGAGTGTCGCCAGCAAGACAGAGGCAACGGATACGATCAAGCTGTTTCCGTATACTTTTAGAAAATCGGCCTGCAGGACGGTCTTCAGGTTTTCTCCCAAATAGTTGCCCGGAAGAATCGGAATTCCCTTGAATAAATCCTCGCTGTAATGCGTTCCCATCACGATCATAATATAGAACGGAAAGAGCGAGAGCAGGGAGATGACAATTAGACAAAACCACATGCTGGCTGTTTTCATCGTTTGTCCTCCTTAGGTGCTGTGAGTTTATAGCTAAGAATGGAGAATAATACGATTAGCAGGAACAGCGAGTAGGCAATGGCCGAAGCATAGCCGAAACGTGTATTGGAACCGAATGACTCATCCACAAATTTCCAAATAATAGTGAGGGCTGTGTTATCAGGACCGCCTACCTGTGCGGAGCCCGACCATCCGCCGTAAAGCAGCTTTGGCTCATCGAACAATTGCAATCCATTAATAACGGAGGTGACGACGAGAAATACGATAATATTTCGCAGCAAGGGCATCGTAATTTTGCGGAAGGTATGAAGTCCCGTAGAGCCATCCATCTTGGCCGCTTCGTATACGTCTTGCGGAATGACGGTCATGCCGGCCATGAAAATAATCATAAAATATCCGAGATTGCGCCAAATGACCATTAGAGCAATAATAGCCCGGGAGCCCCATGGGTCTTGAAGCCAGTAAAAACCTTCTTCCAATAGGCTGAATTTCGTAAGGAGCAGGTTCACAAGACCGGTCTGCCAGTCAAACATGTAGGAAAAAATAAAGCCGATGGCTACCGGAGTCGTAATATATGGCAGTACATTAATGGTCTGAAATAATCTCTTGCCGCGCGTCAAATGGAAAGTCCAATACGCCAGCGTGAGCCCTAAAATCAAGGTTACTGGAATAAACATCGCCATCATAATCAGGGTGTTCCACAAGGACTTAATGAACAAAGGGTCATTCGTCCAAAGCTGCACATAGTTTTTAAAGCCGATAAACGTCTTGTCGCCTATGCCGTTCCAGTCATGCAGACTGAGCACGAATGAGTAAAGGACTGGATACAATTGAAACGCCGCATACGTCAGCACGAAAGGCAGGGCGAAAAGATAGGGCCACATGCGTGGCCCCCATCTGCGTTTGCTGGATGCGGCGGAAGTCTTAATTATGCGTTCCGCATTCACGGTCATCCCTCGTTTTCCCAAAATTTACTTGATGGTCGCGTCGGACGCTTTGTTTTTCGTTTCTTGGATGAACTTTTGCAGCGCGGAGTCGGCAGTGACCGATCCATCCTTCATCCATAGCGGGTACAGCGCGTTAAACACAGAGTCTACGACGGAATCGTATTTGGACTGTGCTTCGCCTTTCATATCTGGAACGATATTTTCGACGAAGTATTTCGCAAGATTTTGACCGCCGAAAAATTCATCATAAGGCCCCGGCGCGTCGATGAGAGCTTTTTGGGTTTCATAGAACGACTTGGAGCTGGTCATGTTGCCGAACGTCTTAAAGTTGAAGGCCGAGCCTTCATCGGACAAGTAAGCGTATTGGATAAATGCCCAAGCGGCCTCTTTAACTTTGCTGTCCTTGTAAATGCCGATCGCCGTTCCGCCGCGGGTGAATCCGCCTTCTGGCGCTTTGAGAAGACCCCAGCGTCCCGAACCGTCCGGATCGTTCGCGGATATATGCCATTTGGCTCCCCATGGCGCCATTGGATAGAACATGAACTCGCCTTTCGCCATGGAAGCAGACCAAGCTGGCGTCCACAGTTCATTTTTGCCGATAATGCCAGCGTCACGCATCTCAAACAAGCGGTTCAAAGGCTTTTGCAGCTTGCTCGTCAAATCGATTTCTGTGCCGTTTACGTAGGAAGCAAAATTCTGACCTTTCAAAGCGAGAAAGGCGTCGCCCAGACCAGGGAACATGAGCACCTTGTCAGCACTTTTCTCTTTAAGCTCCTTGCCGGCAGCGATGAAATCATCCCAAGTGGAAATCTTTTTCTCTAGCTCAGCTGGATCATCTGTGCCCCAGTATTGCTTCGCCAAATCTCTCCGGTAAGCGAAGCCAGCAGGCGTTAGCGATTGATCAACGGCAATGACTTCGCCCTTGGAATTAGAGACGTAAGGCACAACGTAATCTATAATGGTGCTTTTATCGAAGTTATAAGGCGCCGCTTCCAGATTGTCGAGCACACCAAGGTCAAACAGCTTGCCGCGGTAGGCCGACTCCCCAAGAATGACGTCCGGAACGTCAGAGCCGGAAGCGATACCGCTTTGCAGCTTCTGCAAGTAATCGTTCGGATTAACGACCGTTACTTCGACTTTGATGTTCGGATATTTTTTATTAAATTCTACGATCATGCCCTTCTGAAACGCTTCATCCCAATCCCAGACTTTAACGGTGCCGCTAATCTGTGTTGGATCGGTGCTGGCCGCAGTCGACGCCGCAGGAGCAGCAGTGCCTCCGTTGTTGCCAGTACCGTTGTCTCCAGTGGTGTTGTTGCCGCCGCAGGCTGCGAGCAGCCCAGTCAGCATCAGCACAGATACGAAACCGCCCACCCATTTGGCCTTCTTTTTGATGTTCATGTTGGTGAGTCCCCCTAAAATAATTTTGTAAGTGCTTACACTGCTATCGTAACTCAGGACCCTGTTAGGCGGTAATCAGCCAAAACGGTGATTTCGTATAAAATCCGGTGATCAAGTCGATTTCACCCGCGAAACGGAAGCTTTGCCGCCAGAGGGCAGCGTCAGCCGTTTACGCTTGAAATATAGGAAAGCATATGATTTTTCCATCCTTTCTCTATATTTCTCCGCGAAACGGTAGCTTTGCCGCCAAAGGGCAGCGTCAGCCGTTTACGCTTGAAATATAGGAAAGCATATGATTTTTCCATCCTTTCTCTATATTTCTCCGCGAAACGGTAGCTTTGCCGCCAAAGGACGGCTTCAGCCGTTTACGCTAGTTCCATCCAAGGAAGCTTAATTCGTATCAGGGTGCCCTCTCCCCATTCGCTAAATACTTCCAGCCGCGCCGAAGCGCCAAAATGGGTTTGCAGCCGCTCCTGAATGTTGGACAGACCGATTCCCCTCGTACGCTCAGGCTCTTGTCCCACCTGTCCTATTTGCATCCTCCAGCCTTCCTCGGGCACCGTCATGCCTTGCCCGTCGTCCTCCACTTCCAAAACAAGCTGTTCCCCTTCCCGGTAAGCCCGCACAATAATCGTGCCCTCTTCCAGATCCGACGGAATGATGCCGTGCACTATAGCGTTCTCCACGAGCGGCTGAAGCGCCAGCCGGGGAACCGAACGGTCAAGCAGCGTCTCATCCACCTCCCAGACGAGCCGGAATTGGCCGGGGTAACGCGTCTGCTGGATGACCGTATATTTGTCGATAATCCGCTTTTCTTCCGACAACGGCGCGCGCACAGCTCCCTCCCCCGTCTTGATCGTGTTTTGCAAAATAGAGATGAGCGCCTGCGTCACTTCGGCCGCTTCTGCTCCGCGATTGGCATGCGACAAGTAAATGACGGTGTTCAAGGAGTTGTATAGAAAGTGCGGATTGATCTGGGCCATCAATAAATCGATTTGCATTTGCCGTTTCACCGTTTCGTTCTGTACGGCAGTGTCCATCAGGCTTTTCAAGTCTCTAACCATTCGATTGAAGCCTGTTCCCAAAATTTCCAGCTCGTCCCCGCTGCGGATTTGGACGCTTGTCCCGAGATCGCCGACCGCTACGCGCTTCATCGCATTTGTCAGCCGGATCAATGGTCTCATTAGATTGACGATAATAGGAAGCATGACGACGAGCGTTACGATAATGGCGGTAATAATGATGATGATATAGAAAAAGAAAACGCGATTAATTTTCATAAATAATTTGCTCTTAGACAGCAAAGCCGCCTGTTTCCATCCCTGGCTCATCGCATCGTCGGTCAACACGATGGTGCGGGCGTCCTCCGCGAACGGCTGGCCGGAATGCAAGGTGCTCGCCATAAACGCCCGGTCTGCATCCGGCAGCTTCTCATTCGCCTCCAACAGCAAAGCCCCTGAGCCGGTGAACAGCTCGATTTGCTCGAAATCCTGAGCGCTTTGCAAGAAGACGTTGGATAGTTCGGAATAGGCAATATCGATAACAAGATAGCTATCCGCCTCTAAGTCCTGCCCGATCGGACGGTATTTCAGCACGTAACTAAATACTTGGCGGTTGCCGCTAATAAAGAAGAAGGAGTGCGGCTCGCTATAGGCAGCGCGTGTATCTTTCATTTTCACAAACCAGTCCTGCTTCAAGTACTCGGAGAAATATTCCTCATATCCGCTATAATTCGAATAGGTTTCCTCGTTCGGTGCAACGATCACGACATTCAGAATAAAATTGCTGAGCGCCACGAACCGCCCGAGCTTTTCCTGTACGGCCTGCTTGCGAAAATAGTTCACCTCAATATCCTCGCTTGCTGGCGCGTTAATAAGGGCGGTTATCTCCTCGTCGGATACGATGTACTCTGCTGTCTTGACGACCTGCTCCTGAATTTTCTTCAACTGGAACGAAATTTGCGCGAGCTTCGTCCGGCTGTCCTTAATCGATTGCTCGCGAATAATGTCCTTTGCGTAGTCATAGATGAAGAAGCCGCTAAGAATAAGCGAAATGGAGACGACTAGAACGGTGCTGGCGATAATTTTGGTGCGTATCCTCATGCGCATTGCAAGTTCACCTGCGTTTCTCCATATATTCGAGCGGGGTCATGCCCGTCGTCTTGCGAAAGACTTGGCTGAAATACTGCCCATTGCGGAAGCCGACCCGGTCAGCGATTTCATACACCTTGAGATTCCCCTCTTCCAGCAGCTGCTTAGCCTTCTCCATCCGGATTTCTGTAAGCCGGTCGAGTGCCGTCTGGCCCGTCTCCAGCTTGAACAAGTGGCGGAAGTGGTCGCGCGAAATGCCGAGCTGCCTTGCAATCGCATCTGCATCGAGCTCGGGATCGCCGTAATGCCGTTCCATCTGCTCGAGTGCCTGGCGCACTTTACGGGACACCGCGGGCAGCCCGGATGTCGCTTCTGCAAGCGCATTTAACTCCGACAAAAACCAATCGCGAATCCCCGTAAGCGAGGTCCAATCGGCTGTTGTGCCGGGGCCATCTGCCCAAGCTTCTGCTAGAGAAGGCAGTCCGCAAGTGGAGCGATAGCGGTTCAATACGGCGACCAACTGCCGGCACAGATCGGCGAAGCCAACCGCATCCTTTGCCGCCAAAGCTCGCGCGAACAAAGCCGAAATCTCCCGTGCTGCTGCTTCATATTGGTGGCCCGGCAGCAGTTCTTTCGTCTTCGCCAGGCCTTCTTCCCACTCCAAATGTATGGGGGCGTTCTCTTCTGCACGCGGAAGCTCGTTCAGCCGGAACAGGTGGCTAGGGGCATAGAATATGGCCTGCGACAGCCATTTCAAAGCTTCAGCCAGCTTTGCCGGAACGTCTGCCCGGTTTGGCAAACCGTAGGCCATCGCCATTGATGCAGAGCGGCCCGTCAACTGTTCTATCGTCCGGCGTGCCTCGACCGCCTTCTCCTCCAGCAGCTCTCGCATCTTGCCCTCACCCCTGCTGCTCTTATCCCCGTAAATAAGAACAAAGCAGCTTTCTAGAAAGGGGATCGCCGCTAGCAGGCTGGAATCTCCTGTATCGGGCCACTCTGTCGGCCATTCGGGTTTACCTATAGCCGTGCCGGGCAGCAGCGGAGTAATTCGGGCAGGCTCAAGCACCAGCAGATGAAGCCGGTCGAACGCTTCGCCCACCTCAGCCGTCGCCGTCCTCCACTGTGCGTCCGACAGAGGTCTCCCGCCGAGCCAATCAATGAGCAATCGGCCGCGATCATTTTTTCGGAGCCGCTTATCGCTCTCGATCTCTTCCCTTAAGCCGCCAAGCTCCCGCTTGACCGCTTCCGCATCCATCTCATGCTTAATCCAATAATTCGAGACGCCGAGCTTTAGCGCTTCCTTGGCGTACTCGAATTCCTTGTAGGAGGTGAGCAGCACGATTTTCAGCACCAGTCCCTCTGCCAGCAGCTCCCTGCTAAGCGCCAGCCCATCCTTTCCGGGCATGACGATATCCATAATGATCAGGTCCGGTCGGTGCTCCCGCGCCAATTTTACGACCTGCGACGGCTTATTCGCCGTGCAGACGATCTCATATCCGAGTTGCTGCCACGATATTAAATTTTTCATATGCTCGATCGCCAGCACTTCATCATCCACGAGCATCACTTTAACCCAGTTCATCTTTTCCTTGCCTCCATATTCTTAATACTTAAAATGAAGTTATCATTTTTTTGTGCCATGTAACTAAATACGACTGAGCCTGTCTCTTTCAAATTCTTTCTCTATGTAAAATAATTTCCTGTATGCCCTATTTCATTCATGGAGGGCTCGTAAATGACAGATAAATTAGAGGACTCAAGGTGCTCTTAGAAATAGACTAACTTTCGCCAAGTATACGACGAAAACCTGAATAATTGTATTTTTATATGACTGTTCCTCACTAACGTTGCGATCCAGACCTGATTGTAGACAGCTTTCTCACTCGTGCCGTTTGATACGGCTTATATTTTGTCGGCTAGCCGACTGTTTTTGTTTTGAACCATGGATTATAATTGCAAATACCGATAGGTAAACTTTGAATTCACCAACAGCTAGAGAAGGGTGGAACGACGATGGACCAAGAGGGTATGTCCTCCTATTGGGAAGGAAACGTAACGGATAGCGGTGAAGCCGAGCAACTCACGTTGGCAAAGCTCTTCCAGGAGTTTGGCTCTTCTCGTGTCATGAAGAAGAACTCCTTTATCTTCAGGAGCGAGGAAGAAAGTCAGGATATCTATTTTGTCCAGGACGGACTGGTGAAGATTTCGCAGTTTGCGCAAGAGGGCCAGAGCATCACCTTGTTCCTGAGGCACAAGGGCGAGGTGTTCGGTGCGGCCGAGGTGCTGACGGGGCAGAAGAGACAACGCTATGCGCGATGCATCACGGACAGCTGGATCCTCTCGATTCCGGCTTCCCAATTCACCAGCTTGCTGAAGAGACATCCAGATGCCCTCTATGCGCTAACGGTGGTCAACGCCCGTCGTCTGCTGCAGACACAGCGTTACGTTGAGACGCTCATCTCACGGCCGGTTGCTTGGAGGCTGGCTCAACTACTCATGCAGCTCGGAGTTCGTGTGGGGAAGGAGACGGTCGTCACGCTTTCGCTTACCCATGAGGAGATCTCCTATGTCATCGGCTGCAGCAGGCAGACGGTTACGGAGACATTGGGTCGATGGCGGGAGGAAGGCATCATTCGCTATGAGAGGAAAATGGTTGTCATTCACGATACCGACGAGTTCCAACAGCACTTGTAACGATGTGGAAAGCCATGGGGGGGCGGGAGCATGATCCAGGTAGAGGGAGTAGGTAAGACGTTCGCGCAACGGGGCAGAGCGGGCTATACTGCGTTGAAAGACATTGACTTCAAGATTGGAAAGGGAGAGTTCGTCTCCATCCTCGGTCCTTCCGGCTGCGGCAAGTCCACGCTGCTTAACCTGGTAGCAGGGCTGGAGCGGGCGGATTACGGCCGAGTAGAAGCGAATGGCAAGGAAGTCACGGCCCCAGGGCCTGATCGGATCGTCGTATTCCAAGACCATGCACTGTATCCTTGGCTTACCGTGCTGGAGAACGTCGCATTCGGTCTCAAGCAAAAGGGAATCAAAAAGAAGGAGCGCCGCGAGCGAGCCATGGAGCAGATCCGGGCTGTCCATTTGGGGAAGTTCGCGGACCGCTATCCTCATGAGCTGTCGGGTGGGATGAAGCAGAGGGTGGCAATAGCGCGGGCGCTCGTCATGGACCCAGAGATTCTGCTCATGGATGAGCCGTTTGCTGCACTGGACGAACAGACTAGGCTGCTGCTGCATAAGGAGCTGGAGCAAATATGGCTGAGCACGGGGAAGACCATTCTGTTCATCACGCATAACATCCGGGAGGCGGTCATACTGTCGGACAGAGTGCTCGTCATGTCTACCCGGCCGGGACGGATTAAGAAGGAGTTCCGCGTACAGGCGGCACGGCCGCGGGAGCCTGGCGATTCTCTTCTGCACCATATCGAGAGTCAGATTATGGATACATTGGCCGCTGAACTGGAGAAGGTGGCGAAGGAGGAATATGGCAATGACTACACTCTGGAGAAAAGCCCTCTTTCTCATTCTACTGCTAATAATCTGGGAGACGGCATATAGGACGATGCATTGGGGCTGGCGCTTTCCATCGGCGCTGCAGACGGTGCAGACATTCTACGATGGGATGGCAAATGGGCAGCTACTCGAAGCGACGCTTAGCAGCTTGAGGCGAATCCTCATCGCGTTCGTCCTCTCGTGCGGCATCGGCATGACACTCGGCGTCTTGTTCGCTCGGAGCCGGCTGCTGGACGAGACGTTCGGCTTTGTCGTCGTCGCTTTGCAGACGGTGCCGAGCATCGCTTGGTTACCTTTCGCTATCATATGGTTCGGGCTGAACGACTTCGCCGTATTGTTCATCACGACGATTGGGGCGACGTGGACGATGACGATTGCGAGTCGGAGTGGGATCAAGAACATTCCTTCAATCTATCTGAAGTCGGCGCAGATGTTTGGAACAGGTCGCGGGTTCCGACTCTTTTACCAAGTGATGATTCCCGCGGCTATACCACAGCTCATTACGGGCATGCGTATGGCCTGGGCGTTCGCCTGGCGGGCACTCGTCTCCGGTGAGCTCATTGCGCGCGGCATCGGCTTGGGGCAGCTGTTGGAGGAGGGGCGAAGCCTCGGCGACACCTCTCTTATGCTCTGCATCGTACTCGTGATCGCGATTCTCGGTACGATCTCCGACCACCTCGTCTTCAAGCGCATAGAGGAGCGGATCTGGACCCAGTACGGTCTGAATACGGCCAAAACGTAAGCTTAACTAGGAAAAGGGGAATGATGCATGTTTAGAAAAGCGGCTTATTCGAGTCTTATGATCGTCTTGATTCTGACTCTGCTTTCCGGCTGCGGGACCTCTGGCTCGGGAAGCAATGGAAGCTCCAAATCGGTCGACCCCATTACGGTGCGGATCGGCTTGCTCAAGAACGTGACCCATGCTCCGGCTTTCGTAGCGATCAAGAAGGGCTATTTGCAAGACCGTCTCGGCGCTAATGTGAAGATCGAGGTACAGGGTTTTAACAACGGCTCCGACTTCTCGACTGCAATGGCGACAGGCCAGATTGACATCGGGTACGTCGGGCCAAGCCCGATAATCAACCAATATGTAAGGAGCAAGAACATCAAGATTCTGTCAGGAGCGAACAACGGCGGCGCCGTGCTAGTGACGAGGAAGGGCTCGGGCGTGACGAGCGTCAAGGACTTGTCGGGCAAGCTGGTCGCTATCCCGACAAAGGGGAGCACGAATGAGATCTCTCTGCGTCTGCTTCTTCAGGAGCAGGGCCTGAAGGTGTCCACGGATAAGAGCGGAGTTCAGCTTATTGCGATGGCTCCGGCAGATACGCTGACGGCCATGAAGCAAGGCCAGGTAGACGCGGCGCTATTGCCGGAGCCATGGGGGACGCTGATCGCGAATGAAGGCATCGGTAATATCGCCGTCGATTGGGATCAAATTCCGCCGAACAAGGGGAATTATCCACTTACGATTATCGTAACTAGTGACGACTTCCTGAAGGATCATCGGAATTTGGCCAAATCCGTTCTTCTGGCCAACGAGGACGCAATTAAGTTTATCAAGGAAAGTCCCAGCGACACGTATTCTCTCGTTAGCGATGAGTTGAAGGAACTGACGGGCAAGGGCTTGGATGCCGAATTGATCAAGGCCACACTGTCTCATCTAAATCTGACGATGAACATCGACCAAGATTCCTTGAAGCTAATGGCGCAGGTAGCCGTCGATGCCGGCTATATCAAGGGAGTCGGAGCAGATGGCCTGGATCTGGCAGGCTTGTACGATCTGTCGCTGCTGAAGGAGATACAGGAAGGCAAATAAAACGAAGATGAGAGGGCTGACAGCGATGTATATCCAGCCACAAATGAATTTGAGGCCAGACTACCACCCAGATCTGACCGTCGTTCTGCTCGGGACAGGTTCTCCCCGTGCCTTCTATGGGCGAGCGAAGCCCGGAGCAGCGGTGCTCGCGGGAGACAAGACGTTCCTCGTTGATTGCGGGGGCTCTACGGTGGACCAACTAATCAAAGCGGGCATCATGCCTCAACGGATATCCGATGTCCTGTTTACCCATCACCATTACGATCATAACGGAGGATTTTTCGACGTGTTCATCACGAGTTGGCGCACGCATATTACCGCAGAACGTGTCTTCGAAGGTCGTTCAGTGCCTATGCAAGTGTACGGACCAGAGACGACGAAGGCGATCATTGGTAAAATGCGGGAGTCCTTCGAGTTCGACGTCAAGCTCCGAATTAGTTACAATCTGTCGGATGAAGCGGGCTCGCTAATCGAATATACGGAATGCAACGAGGGTGTTATCTACGACAAGGAGGGCATCCGAATTACCGCCTTCGAAGTGGACCATCGCCCTGTCTATCCGGCTATCGCCTACAAGTTCGAGTATAACGGCAAGACGGTCGTTATATCAGGCGATACGATTCCGGTGGCCAATATGGAGAAACAAGCGACTGGGGCAGATCTGCTCGTTCACGAAGCGTACAACAAGTCATGGCTTGACGCCCTGATCGCGCAATACCCGAATCACGAGAAGGCGCTGTCAAACCCTGCGAAGTATCATACGACGACGCTGGAAGCGGCTGCAATCGCGCAACGGGCGGGAGTCAAGCATCTCGTGCTCACGCATCATATTCCCGCACCAGCGGTGAATCCAGAGGCCGAGCAAGCGTATATCGAGGGGATGGCTGGAATTTACGCCGGCCCGATCACAGTAGGTCGCGACCTGATGGTCTTCGACTTAAAGTAGCTGACAGGGCACCCCTTCCGGGTGCCCTTCTATATTGTTTTAAGTGACATACATGTCAAGAAGTATAAAGGGACGATGTATCTGAAAATTAAAGATTTAAAGAAAGTCGGACTTATTGAATCAGATTAAGTAATTCTATTTCATTAATTATTAGGGCGCCGATTTGGGCGTCCTTTTTTGTATGGCAGTCGGACTCTTGACGGTTGAAACGGCGTATTTGATTGGGATGTGCTATCATAAAAAGGGATATTATGAAAATAAGTAATGTGCAGGCGGGCAAGATGGCATGCAATCACTTTCAGAAGGCAGGATTCGTTTAAATGACTGTTAATCATACACAACGCTATCGTTTTAGTGAAGCGCCTATATGGCATATTCAAAGGGAATATTTTGAAGAAGAAGGCATGAAGGCTTGGAACAATGATCAAGTCCCTCAATATATAACGAGTAATCCTATGATTGCGGCGGCCTATGCCGAGATGATATTCGGACTCCTCCAAGATCGGGCAAATAAGGGAAACGGCTCAGAGCCTGTGTTTATTGTAGAGCTCGGGGCGGGAGCAGGCCGTCTCGCCTATCATGTGCTGCATGAGCTATGCCAGCTGAGAGACTATGCGGGGATATCCCTGCCCCCTTTCCGCTATATTATGACCGATTTGGCTATGAAAAATGTTCTAGCCTGGCAGCAGCATCCTGCCCTGCAAGCTTTTATCGCTGAAGGCTTGCTTGATTTTGCACGATTTGATGCGGTTCATGATACGGCATTAAGCCTCGCCCAGTCAGACACAATCATTAGAGAACAGGACTTAGAGCAACCATTAGTCATTGTCGCCAACTATTTTTTTGACAGCATTCCACAAGAATTAATCTATGTAGGCGACGGGCAAATTTATGAAGCGGATGTTTTTGTCGAATATCCTGAAAATCGGGATGCCCTTAAACCAGCCGAACTATTAGATCAAATCGCTTTGCATTATGAGCACAGGCGGGCACCCGAGTATGAGCAAGACGACTATCCTTACCGTGATGTCATTGCCGTATATCAGGAACAGCTGGAGGATTCGCATATATTATTTCCTGCCGCGGGTTTAACCTGCTTGGAGCGCTTGAATCGGTTGTCCCAGGCAGGCTTTCTATTAATAACTGCTGACAAGGGCGACCACCTGCTCGATAACTGGAAATTTGCCGAGCCGCCGGAGCTGTTTCTGCATGGCAGCTTCTCCTTAACCGCCAACTACCATGCGATTCAGCATGTGTTTGAGCAAAGAGGAGCCCAGGCGTTATTTCCCCCGCATCATTATAAAAATATAAATGTCGGCTGCATTCTCCATTTGGATCAACCGATGGCCTACTCAAATACGAGACTAGCTTACCGCCGATTTGTCGAGCGCTTTGGCCCGGACGAGTTTTTCAGCATGAAAATGTGGGTTGACCGCCATCTTGCCAGCATGGAGCTGCAACCATTATTGAGCTTTTGGCGTTTGGGTGGATATGATGCGGAGTTTTTCATTCAGAGCACGAAGCAAATAGCCAGCCTGCTGCCGGATGCGAATGATGAAGAAATGCAGGACCTGCTAAGAGGCATTCAGCTAATGTGGTCGTCGTATTACGTCATGGAGCAGTGCTATGACTTGGCACTAGATGCTGGCTTGCTGCTGTTTGAGATGGAAATGTACGAGGAGTCCAAGCATTTTCTAGAAATATCGGTGCAGCAAGAACAAGATGAGGTCGTTTCAACCGTATTTTATTGTCTCGCTATTAGCTGCTTTGAGCTGGAGTTGGACGAGCAGGCATTGAGCTATATTCAGCAATTTCTGGAGCTGGAGCCGGGTCATGAAGAGGCATTGGCTTTGTTAAGCCGATTTGAGTAAAAAGCGTATGGCTTCACTTGTTGTTCATTACTTTTAGGCATAGACAGTTAGGGGTGACTGGATTTGAGGCGTATTACGATTTTGGTCGCAGACGATGAGGTGGAGATCGCGGATCTGGTCGCCTTGCACCTGCAAAAGGAAGGTTATTACATTATAAAAGCAGCCGACGGGAAGGCAGCCATGCAAGCTGTGCAATCGCAAACGATCGATTTGGCTATTTTGGATATTATGATGCCGGAAATGGACGGGTACGAGGTCACACGTAAAATTCGGGAGCAATACCATCTGCCGATTATTTTCTTAAGTGCCAAAACCTCGGACCTCGATAAAATCACAGGGCTGGTTATGGGCGCTGACGATTACATGACCAAGCCCTTCAATCCAATGGAGCTGGTGGCACGCGTCAATTCGCAGCTTCGCCGGTCGCTGCAATTCAATCAGCCAGCCGTCATGAATAAAGCGGTGCTGGAGCTAGGCGGACTCGTGATTTCACCCGATCAGCATAAAATCACCTTGTACGGCGAGGACGTCGAATTAACGCCGAAGGAGTTCGACATTCTTTATTTGCTGGCGAGCCACCCGAAACAGGTGTTTAGCGCGGAAAGCATTTTTAAACAGGTATGGGGCGAAGCCTACTATGAGAGCGGCAATACGGTGATGGTCCATATCCGTACACTGCGCAAAAAACTGGGAGAAGATACGACCAAGCGTAAATTCATCAAGACGATCTGGGGCGTGGGGTACACGTTTAATGATTAAAAGCAGACGAAGCTTTCGGACTACGATGATTATGCTGCTGGGCTTAAGCATGCTTTTGTCCGGTGCGATTACGTATGGCATTTATAAAATGCTGCAGCTCTATTACGTCGACGTTCGCGAGGGCGATCGATTGGCTCTGTACCGGAGGATGATGAGGGAGGTTGGGGACATTTATGTGTTCCTCATTCTTTTTATCCCGCTGGCTATTGTTTTTTTCTTCTGGTTTACGAAGCGTTATGGGACGTATTTCAATGAAATTTCCAAAGGAATCCGCCATCTGGCTAATGGGGAATTTGACAATCGGGTACATATTTCCTCAAACGATGAGTTTAACAGCATTGCGGAGGATTTGAATTTGGCCAGCGAAAAGCTGCAAGCGGCGGTCGAAAAAGGGGATTTTGCCGAAAATAGCAAGGATCAGCTGGTTGTGAATTTGGCCCATGATCTACGCACGCCGCTTACCTCGATATTGGGGTATTTGGATTTGATCGTGAAGGATAATCAGCTAACCGATGAGCAGATCAAGCATTACACTACGATTGCCTTCAATAAATCACAGCGTCTGGAGAAGCTGATTGATGGACTATTCGATATTACCCGCATGAACTATGGCAAGCTGCCGGTTCAGAAAGAGCACATTGATCTCAGCGAGCTGCTCAGGCAGCTGAATGAGGAGCTATATCCTGTTTTTGAGAAAAATCGTGTAATTTCCCGAATCGATGTGGCTCCCGAGCTTTATATTTATGGTGACGGGGAGCTGCTGGCCCGTGTATTCGAGAACTTGTTGACGAATGCGGCCAGGCATGGCAAAGAAGGCTTATATGTAGATATGAATGGGCATATCGATACCGGGCATGTGGTCATTCAAGTCGTCAATTATGGAGGGGAGATTCCGCCAGAAGATTTGCCGCATATTTTCGAAATGTATTATACGGGCGACCGCTCACGGGCGCATCAAGAGGGCGGCACGGGCTTAGGCCTGTTCATTGCCAGAAATATTGTAGAGCAGCATGAGGGAACTCTTAAGGCCGAGAGCAATGTGGTGCGGACGGTATTTGAAGTGCGATTGCCTGTGCGCTCATAATTTAAGAAAAACTTTAAATTTGCCCCACTTTTTTTTAACTAGTTTTCTCTATCCTAGAAGTATAAGGCAAGAGGAGGACGCGTTAATGACGAGGTGGGGCATTTTTATATGCTTGGTTCTGCTGGGCTATGCAGCGACGGACAGAGAGCTTTATAAATAGAACGGCGAGATTGTGACGGTGAAGGAGGAAGCCATTTGGAACAGACGGCAAATAAGACAAATAAGTGGGAACTTTTTATAGGAGCGGCGTTTATCGTATATCTGTTTTTATTATTTAAAATCATTTTGCTCAAATGGAACTTCATTAGTCTCGATGCTTTATGGTATCATTTCAAAACGTTTCTGCACCACCCGTACCTCATTTACGAGCGCCAAGCGAACTTCAAGCTATTCGATGAGATTTCAAGAGATATAGGAGATATAAATGGATTATCGATTTCAGGCTCTATTTTATTTTCGAATCTAATTGGCAATACGCTGGCCTTTATTCCGCTTGGTATTTTTATGGCGGAGCTCATCCAATCTAAAAGGGCATTATGTATAAAAGTAGTGATGCTTTCCTTTCTGCTAAGCTTATTTTTCGAATCGACTCAATTTTTTCTAGGCATCGGCATCTTTGATGTGGACGACTTGCTGTTAAACACGGTTGGCGGCATGATGGGGTACATTGCTTGGAAAATAGTCAAGGTTGGCGTGAAAGTGCTCCAGCCCACAACGGCGAGAGGAATAAAGAGAACTTCTCATACATGAGTTTGAAGGCCGGGAACCTAGTGAGGGTTCCCGGCCTTTCTCGCGTCTAATCTGAATGAATAAGGATTGGTGTTCTACGAGCTGTCTGCATTAGATTTGAATGGCACCATAAGCAAAAGCTGTTTGGCAAGGAAGGCAGGCGTATAGGGCATATCGTTGCGCAGCCATATAACGATCGTGCCAAGAAAGGCAGAGGAGCCATACCAGGCTGCAATATCATTCGGAATTTGGGGCGTGATGGTTTTGGATGAGGCATTATGATTGCCAATTTTACTTTTAATAAATTCCATCATCAGCACAGAAAGGCGCTCCGTGAATATGGGCAGACGTCTGGAGCCGAGCATGATTTTGTAAGACGCTGAATGATCGGCAAAATGCTGAATAAGCCTGACCAGCTCGGGCCATTCATCCTTAGCGGTACTGGATTGATCGGCCACATCTTCTAGCAGCTTTCGAATGTGCGTGGTCATGTTGTCCGCCATCTGATTCAACATATCCGGGATATCCCTGTAATGAAGATAGAAGGTAACCCGATTGATGGTCGCCCGCTCCGCGAGTCGATTCACCGTGATTTTCTCTAAATCATACTCTTGAATTAACTGGAGAAAAGCATCTCGAATCAGTTGGCGTGTGCGTATAACGCGCGGATCCATTTTTGAAGATTTTGTTGTCATGCGAATACCGGTCCTTTCTACTTTCAGAATAATCGTCTATACGACAGGATGGAATGAATTTGTAGATTATTACGAAGTAAAACTACATATCGTACATATTTGTAAACTATTAAACAGTATTGAAAAAGGTGTCGCTTGTAATCATAAAACGAGACGCCTATAATCTTTTACATTAAGTAAATTATACTACAGACTGTCAATTAGTTGAAGTCGAAAGGATTGAGTAAGATTAGTACAAACACTGTATTTGACAGCAGCTCAATTAAGAAAGGTCCCTTGTTGTTTGTTTTAATCGTAGGGGCATTTGTCGCGGTATTGAATCAGACCATTATGAGTGTCGCGCTTCCCCATCTAATGGTCGAATTTTCGATTGAGGCTTCCGTCGCTCAATGGCTCACCACCGGGTATATGCTGGTAAATGGCGTTCTCATTCCGATTACGGCCTATCTTATGCAGCGTTTTACGACACGCGAGCTTTTTCAATCAGCCATGGTTATCTTTCTCGGAGGAACCATATTGGCGGCGATGGCGAATTCATTTGAAATATTGCTCGTTGGACGGCTCATTCAAGCGGCTGGCGCCGGCATTATTATGCCGTTATTGATGAATGTCATTCTTACCATCTTCCCTCCGGACAAACGCGGGGTTGCCATGGGAGTCGTTGGTTTAGCGATTGTTTTTGCACCTGCTGTTGGACCTGCTATCACGGGTTATGTCATGGAGGAATACAGCTGGCGCACGATGTTCCAGGCGATTATTCCTGTTGCTGCTTTGGTCATTATTCTTGCTCATTTTTATTTGAAAAATGTAGCTGAACGATTGTTCCCTAAGCTCGACGTATGGGGAATGATCTTCTCGACCATCGGTTTTGGTATGGTCATTTATGGATTCAGTAAGGCGGGCAGCCTAGGCTGGTCCAACACAGAAGTTGTAGTTTCACTTACAGTGGGTATTGTTTCCTTGGCCGTGTTTACGTGGCAGCAGCTGCGAGCCAAAAGTCCGCTGCTGGATCTCAGAGCGTTCAAATATAATATGTTTTCTTTAACGACCATTATTAATATCGCCGTCACTATGGTGATGTATGCTGATATGATGCTGCTTCCTCTCTATTTGCAAAATGCACGCGGATATACGGCATTGGAGTCGGGCATGCTTATGCTGCCGGGAGCCCTGCTTATGGCTCTCATGATGCCAGTGTCCGGGAAGCTATTTGACCGCTTTGGTGCAAAGTGGTTGTCGATCGTGGGTATGATTATAACAATCGGGACTACGATTGGATTTGTGAATTTGACGGACTCCACCAGCTATAACTACTTGCTGCTGATGTCTACGGGACGACGGATCGGTATGGCTCTCTTCCTAATGCCAATTACTACTGCGGGTCTGAATCAGCTTCCAGCGAGACTGAATGCGCACGGAACAGCTATCTCTAATACGATTAAGCAAGTGGCTGGCGCGATTGGTACCTCCTTGCTCGTAACCGTCATGACGTCGAGCACCAAAACCCATCTGACGGATACGATGGTGACTAGCGGCACACAGACGGCTTCCAAGGAAATGATGGTACATGCGAACATTCAAGGTATTAATGATGCTTATCTTGTTATTGTTGGAATTGGCGTTATTGGACTTGTGCTTTCTTTCTTTATAAAAAGTGTCAAGCAAGGTGAAGAGGAAGGCGTTAAAATGCCTGCAAGCAATAAAGTGCCAGCTGGAATCGGGCATGCTAAAAAATTAAAAAACAGCTAATAAAAGAGATGCTCTTCCTATTGGTGAGATGCATGTCATGCAAAAAAAGGCCGGGACCCCATTGAGGGGCTCCCGGCCTTTTTTGCGTACATCTTGATTCTATTAAATTTAAACTCCTGTAGGCTGGTCAGGAGTTGGTGTTGTTGGTGCTGTTGGTGTCGCTGGTGGGGTAGCTGGCGTTGGAAACAGAACAGCTGCCGAAGGATCGGACAACGCATTCGCACCGCTTTTGGCTACCGAAAGCACATACACCCGATAATTGGTGTCGTAAGCGAGTGGCTGACCACTAGCATCCGATGTGTTTTTGTTTATTGTTAGTATGGCTTCAGCTGGCGATGGTGTGTAAATGCTGGATGCACTTGCCGAGGCTAGGTTAAAGCTGCTAGCATCTGCTTCTTTAACGATAAACACGCGGTATTGCGAGATATTTCGCTCATCAGCCGGTTTCGTGAAGGATACTTGAATATCCTGGCCGCTCGCGAGCAGGGTTGCATTAACCGCTGTTGCTGCCGCTGCTGGAGGCAGCGGTACAGGAAGTGTAATAGTCGCAGAGGCAGAAGACAGTGCATTGGTGCCTGCCGAGCTGCCGCCGCCAACGGACAATACAAACACTTGATAGCTGACGCCGGCTTGGATGAACTCTCCGCCTGTGTCGCGTGTATTGCGAGTAAGCACTTTGCTCGGTGTATCGGTTTTATTGACTGCCGTAAAATAATCAGGCAAAGTAATCCGGTTTGCCGCATTCAGGTCAAAACCGCCAGCATTCGCACTTTTGACGATGAAAATACGGTAATGGTCGATATTGCTTTCGTCCGAAGCTTTTGTAAAATCGACTTTGATATCTTGACCGCCATTGTATTCAGCTGCAACCACATTGGCTGCCGCAGATACACCTTTAGCTGCTAGCGTAATTGCTGCTGAACCGAGGGACAGTGCATTGGTGCCTGCCGAGCTGCCGCCGCCAACGGACAATACAAATACTTGATAGCTGATGCCATTTTGAATAAGGTCGCCGTTAACGTCCCGCGCAGTTGCAGCAAGCACTTGGCTAATATTTCCGCCTGTCTTAGCTACTGTCGTGTAGTTATTGGCGTTGCTCACAGCGTTAGCCGCTGCTAGATTAAAGCTGCCCGCATTAGCAGTCTTAACGACGAAAATACGGTATTGGTTCAGGTTGGTCTCATCGGCTGCTTTGGTAAAAGCAACAAGCAAATCTTGACCGTTGTTAAGCTCGTTTACGTCGCTGACAGCAACATTGGCTGCTGCTGTTACAGCGCTAGCTGACAGGATAATCGGAACTGAGCTGCCAGACAGAGCATTGTTGCTAGTCGAGCTTCCGTTGCCGACGGACAAGACGAATACCTGATAGCTGACTCCGTTCTGGATGAGCACGCCATTAACGTCACGCGCTGTCGCAGGCAATACTTGATTAATATTTCCGCCTGTTTTGGAAACGGTCGTATAATAGCTGGAATTTGTAATATTGTTTGCTGCAGCCAGATTGAAGCTGCTTGCATTTGCCGTCCTAACGACGAAGATGCGGTAATGGTTCAAGCTGCTCTCGTCGCTAGCTCTAGTGAAGGAAACGCGCAAATCCTGTCCATTGTTATAGTCGCTCACGTCGCTTACGCCTACATTGGTTACACTGCTGACTCCTGTGCTATAAAGCGCAATACTGGAGGAAGCGGTGGACAAGGTGCTGGAATAGGAGGAGCTGTTATTCGTAACACCCATTACAAACACACGGTAGGCAACGCCATTCATAATGGAATTTCCCTTCACATCTCTTGCGCTGGAAGAGAGAATTTGGCTGTAGCTGCTGCTTCCCGTTCTAGAAACATCGGTATATCTTCCCGACGCTACGTTATTCGCCTCTGTTAAATTAAAGTTGCCGTAATCAGCCTCTCTTACTACGAAAATCCGGTAATAGCTAATCCGGGACTCATCCGATGCCCGATTAAAATTAACGCGCAAATCGCGGCCATCTCCATAGTTGCTGACATCGGCTACGCTCGTAATCGTCGGATTAAATCCGGAAGAAGAGCCAAGTGTCACAGACGAAGAAGCCGAAGACAAGGTATTAGCAGTAGTACCTGCGCTGCTGCTCATGGAAAGGACATAAGCGGTATAGGCAACGCCATTTTTAATATATTCACCCGAAGTGTCCCTTGCCGAGGAGCTGAAGCCTGTACTCATCGTACTGCTGCCCGTTTTGGAAACCGTCGTGTAATAGGAGCTATTAAGCGTATTGGCTGCTGCCAAATCAAATTTGGAAGCATTGGCGGTCTTCACAATGATCACCCGGTAGCTGGAAATGTTGCTTTCATTGGAAGCCCGTGTAAAGCTGACCGAGAGGTCACGGCCGTCGCCGAAGTCGCTAACATCGCTAATGCGTACATTCGAAGCAGCGTCTACTGTCGATTTGACGCTCAGCGTAATGGAGGCAGAAGGGCTGGATAGCGCGTAACGATCGTTATTGCCAACAGTCAAAATAAAAACTTTATAAGGCAGATTAGAACGAAGCAACGCCCCGTCTGTATCTCTTGTTTGAGCCGTTAGTACATTGTTTTGGTATGCGGACGATGTAGGAAGCGCCGTATAATTCGTACCGCCTACAATTTGCGCCTTAGCCAAATTAAAGGAAGACGCTTTGTCTGCCGGAACGACGAGTATGCGGTAGCTGTTCACATTCGTCATATCGGTTGGAGGTGTGAAATTAACCTGCAAATCTCTTCCGTCTCCATTTTGGCTAACTGTGGACACACTCACCGAGGTGGCTGCGCCAATACTTACGGATGCAGATGTTGTAATGCGTACACTTCTTGTTTTCGCATCCCATTTCACATCCTCGCCAAGCGATTCGCTGACGAAGCGGACAGGAACGACGGTTCTGCCTTTAATGGAACGGGCAGGGGCGTCCAGTGTAACGGTTGTATTGTTAATCGTAGCCGTTCTGGCACCCAGTTTAAGAACAACGGTTGTATCGCCCTTCGTAGCGGTTACCGTTTTGGTTTTTTGACTCCATAATACTTTGGCATCTAAAGCTTCAAAAATCCCGCGCAAGGGCACAAAGGTGCTGCCCGAAATAATAATAGCGGGTTGATCAGTTTGCAGCACTTGTCCATCGATATAAATTTTAATATCGGTTGTTGCTGCCTGCGCTACAGGCTGAAGTAACACAAAAAACAGCGTTGCAAAAGCAGCTAGAGCGGAAACCATTTTTCTCATAACGTTCATATCCCCTCTGGATCGTTCTTCCATCATTTTCTGGATCGATAATAAGACGAAGCAAGAAGGGTAAAAGTTTCTACTTATTCATATTTTGTTCATAAAAATCTGGCGCCTAGGATAAAAGGGGGGACGAGAGATTTGAAATGGGTCAATTAGAGGAGGTCTTTTGTCGGAGTTTGTCATTTTGCTGTCATTGGGGTGGATTATACTTAGCTGGAATAGTGGGCAGGAAGGTTGCTCATTGAAAGACATGCCGAATACGAGAATGTACAGGGGAGTGAAAGATTCATGTTAAAAGGTTGGTTTAAAGTAAAAGCGCAAGGGAAATCTAGCTTCACCGTGTTGTCTATGATGTTGGCGCTAGTCGTAGCGCTGTCTGTTCTGCCAAGCACGGCTTTGGCTGCTCTAGCTCCGGTTTCGGTGAGCCCGAATCTCAGTACAGTTGCCTTGGAGACAAACAGAGGAATCGTTACACAGGATAAAGTGAAAGTGAAGGGCCTTTTTAATTCAAATAGTACAGTTGTATGGTCGACCTATGGAAAGGCAAGTGCAGAGGTGGTGCCTGAAACAGGGACATCGTTCAGCACGATTGAGGGTGCTTATAGCTATAACCTGAACTATAATCCTTTTGTACCGGCTGCTGCTGGCGATATCCTTTCTATCGTTGAAGTAGATGCTCAAAGCGGAGAGGTTGTAGGCTACACTTCGCTAGCGGTTGGAGCTAATCATGTTGGTACGGTGGCTCCTATGGTCGATCGGAACTATGTTTTCCCTGGAATACAAGCTGGTTATAATCAATTTGTGCAGGGTGCCAATTTTTACGATACACCCAATGGAGTAACGCTTAGCAACTTCATAAGCTCTGATACCGCTATAGCTTCTGCAAGTCCAAATGGTTGGTATTTTTATATTAATGGGGTTAGCACAGGTACGGCTACTATAAGCTTTGATGCCGCAGACAATCTGACAGGGGATAAAATAAGAACAACAATGCCCGTTTCGGTTGTGTCAAATCGCCAGCCATATTTAAATAATAATGAAGATTACTATTTTACTGGAAAAGCCTTAACGCTTTCGGTTAATCCTCCAACCGCACAATGGGCGCCGGGCTCTATTGAAGTAAATGGAGTGACTGTGCCAAGCGAAAGCTATACTTATACACCTGGGGTTTTTGGTCAAAGTGACGGCGAAATTGTGCTGCAAGCCAGCGTGTTGTCAGAAGGTGAAAATAAAATCATTGTGAAGACCTATGATACGATAGATGGGGTGTACGAGATTACTCTTCATCAATCCGAACATTCCTATTATATGAGTGAGCCTCTTATTGACAGGGCGAGCGGCGGACTAACCGCATCCGTCAAATTCGTAAGAAACATCACTAACAATAGTTATAATGATCAAGCGACCTTTATTTTTCAGCTTATGAACGGCGATGTGCCAGTGGATACCGTTTCTGTTACGACTGGCAGTCTGGATAGCTATCAGACGAATCGCGCACATTTCAATTTAGCAGATGCAGCAACAAATCCGAACTACTCGGTACGTGCTTTTCTCATTACGGGGGACAATGCCGATCCGAGCAACCTGGGCTATAATCTTGTAACAGAAGTGAATGCAACTGAGTTTGAGCAGCGTTACCAAGAATGGCGTGACTGGGATTGATAGTGGGCTTATATTTCACCCTCGAAACGGTAGCTTAGCCGCGAGAGGACAGCTTTAGCCGTTTACGCTTAATTGAATAGAAAAGAGGTATGTCTGAAGTGAGAATACGTACATGGAGCTTAACTCTAATCATTGGTCTATGCCTATCGCTGTTTCCCATCTCCTTATGGGCTGCTGTCTCGGTCAATCCGGTGACAGGCAGCATCCATCCTGGCAGCCAAATTAATATCACAGGAACCTCAGACCTGTCCGAGGTCATTATTAAAGTGTACCGTCCTGACCGCAGCATTCTATATTTTAATGTGGCCAAGGTTAGCAATGGCACATACAGCGACACCATTACCCTTGGTGCTAATGAAGTGGTCGGAACGTATGAGATTAACGTTGGACAAGCTGACCAGATTTCATCCACCAATGTAGTGGTAACGACAAGCACAACGACGGCTGCCCCTGTGGCAAATCCGGCGAGTGGAGCCGTTGCAGCGGGTACAAACGTGACGCTGAGCAGCTCGACAGCTGGCGCGGCTATTTACTACACGACGAATGGCAGCAACCCAACCACAAGCAGCACCTTGTACAGTGGACCGATTGTCGTGAGCAGCGCGCTGACGATTAAAGCTATCGCTGTTGCCAACGGCAAAGCAAATAGCGAAGTGATGAGCGCAAGCTACACGATTTCAGCCTCAACTGGCGGCGGTGGCGCTGTTGGTGGCGGCGGTTCGACGACTGTGCCTAGCACGGACAAAGTTATCTCAACGAATGGTAATCTGACGCTTCCAGTTGGCAAAGCGGGCGAGGTAAGCTTGAATAGCGAAGTCATCGTCTCGATTCCAGCTAATGCGACAGCGAAAGAATTAATCATCTCCATTACCAAATTGCAAAATGTACAAGGCCTGCTCACAAATAAGGAAACACTGGCTAGCTCCGTCTTTGAAATTTTGAAAAATTTCACGGAAAACTTCAGCAATCCTGTTACATTGACGTTTACTTTCAACAAAGCAAGTCTGAAGAGCAACCAGAAGGCTTCTGTGTTCTATTTTGACGAAGTGAAGAAAACATGGGTAGAAGTCGGTGGAACGGTTAGCGGCAACCAGATTACGGTAGCGGTCGACCATTTCACTAAATATGCGGTTATGGCTGTAGCTCAACCTATTGTCGATCCTATAAATCCAGCTCAGGAATTCAATGATATTTTCGGCCACTGGGCAGAAGCAAATATCAAGAAAGCAATTGGTGCAGGCATTGTCAGCGGATATCCGGACGGCAGCTTTAAGCCGAATGCAACGGTAACGCGTGCGGAGTTTGCAGTAATGCTGATGAACACGTTGAAGCCGGAAGAAGAAGGCGCGGCACTTACCTTCACTGACACGGCGACAATTGGTGCATGGGCGCAAAAAGCAATTGCGCAAGCGGTACAAGCTGGCATTACGAAAGGCTACGCTGATGGCGCATTCCATCCGAATGCTCAAATTACGCGAGCGGAAATGACAGCTATGCTGGCAAACGCAGCAGGTATTCCTGCTGATGAGAATGCGGCAACTGGTTTTGCAGATGATAAGGACATCCCAGCATGGGCGAAAAGCGGCGTGGCTTATGCGAAGCAAGCCGGCATTGTACAAGGGAAAGGCGATAATCAATTCGCGCCTCAAGCCTATACAACAAGAGCGGAAGCGGTAACGGTATTGCTCAATATTTTGGCGCTGCAAAGCAAATAAGGCAGTAAACCATTTATAAAAAAGAAGAAAGCAGTCCCTGCTCAAGGGGCTGCTTTTCTGCTGAAATGGCCCTGTTTTTCGCCATATTAGGAAATCCAGTCCATTCATAGGCTGGTCCGTTCGCGGACTGGCTCTTTTTTATATTTTTTTTCCTAGTCTTCTGATAAGATATGAAGGGCATCATAAAAGAATAATCTGCTAAGGGGCACTCAGCCATGCATAACAACTTATATTTATCCGCCATGCTCTTGGCAGTCACTTGCTGTTCCCTAATCATCTGCTATCTTTGCTTCAAAAGAAGAGAGCTTCCCATTGCCATTAGCTATGGATTAGGAATGTTGACGGGTACTTTTTATACTTTCGGCTACGCCTTTGAAATCGTCAGCAATTCTTTGGAGGATATCCGGTTTTGGCTGCATATTGAATACATCGGTATTCCATTTGGCACGATATTGTGGTTCATTATGGTATTGCAGTATACCGGACGACAGGCACTTGTCACCAAAAAACTCGTCATTCTTCTTCTCTTTATTCCCTTCATTAATTTTCTAGCCCACCATACGAATGAGTGGCATCACCTCTTTTATACAAGCATGACTTTAGATCGTTCAGAAGGCTTTCCGCTGGTTGTTTTGGAAAAAGGGCCATTCTACAAGCTTCATGTCGCATACGCTTATTCTTTTTTTGTCATTGGCATGATCCTCTTGATTCAAATGTTCTTTAAATCGGCTTCGCGGATGAAAAAACAAATTGCGCTTATGTTTATTGGCTCGTGGGGTCCATACGGCTTCACTCTCGTTTATTTAAGCGGCATTCTTAACATGCCGTATGATATTTCTCCATTTGGTTTTCTAGTCTCCGGCATATTTTACATGTGGGGCATTTACCAGTTTAATATGCTGCGATTGGCACCTCTGGCACTGCAGAAGGTATTTGCCTCCATGCAGGATGCCGTAATGATCTTCGACCTGGATCATACGCTCACGAGCTTTAATGAATCAGCAAAAAATTTAATAACAGGCCTCCACAATAGCTGGATTGGACAGCCGGCCACATACATATTCGCGCAATATCCCATTCTACTTGAGAAAATAGCTCGAGGCCCCGCTATTGCTCCTAAAGTCCGGCTTACTGGGGAGGGGGATGAACGGTTTTATAATCTTCATCTCTCCTTTATTCTGGACAACCGGCTCAGACCTGCTGGCCAGATCCTGTTGTTAAGCGATGTGACCGAAAGCGTCCGCAACGAGGAACGGCTGCAAGAAAATGCAAAACAGCTTCAGGAGCTTAATACGTTTAAGGATAAAATGTTCAGCGTAGTGGCCCATGATATCCGTGATCCGCTTGCGGTATCGCTGAATCTGATGGAGCTAATGGAGGATGAGCTGCTGGACTACGGGGGCAAGCACGATGAAATCGTCCATGAGATGGGCCAGCAAATTCAGAAGACGTTTGCTCTCGTAGAAAGCTTGCTCGAATGGTTTCGCAGCCAGCGGGGCGGGATGGTGTTTAATCCGGTGGTGCGGGATCTTGCCCAGACGGTACAGCTGAATGCGCGTCTCTTGCAAGTTCGCAGTGAAAGCAAAAGCATCCGTATTATTTCCGAGATTCCACAGGAAACGTTTATTTTTGCCGATAAGGAAATGCTTGATCTCATTATTCGCAATTTGCTGTCCAATGCGATTAAGTTTACGGATTACGGAGGCAGCATTCGTTTAAAAGCAGAGCATGTGGAGGGCAAAATGGTCATATCGGTCAGCGATACAGGCGCAGGAGTACCGACGGAGCAGGTGGATTCGCTCTTGCAGCAGGATGCTTATCCTGTGCCTTCTATAGGAACCGCGGGTGAGCGCGGCGTAGGATTAGGCCTTACTTTATGCCGGGAATTCGTTCACTTGAACGGGGGCGAGATTTGGTTCGACACGGCGCCCCAGCAGGGGAGTACGTTTTATTTTTCATTGCCTCTACCTCCATCAGCACAAGTCTATCCCCATAAACAGTCGGAAAGGAGAGGGACAGGATGAAGGTCATCATCATCGATGACGAACTGGCGATGCACCTGATTATGAACAGAATGCTGGGCAAAATCGACGAAGTCGAGATTATGGGCAGCTTTCAGGAGACGGCTGCAGCCTTCGCTTTTTTGCAAAAGCAGGAGATTGATATGATCTTTATGGACATAAACATGCCGAAGGAGAGCGGGCTGGAGTTTGCTCAGCGGTTACGGGAGCAGGGCAGGCAGACGAAGCTGGTGTTTGTAACCTCGCATAAGGAATATGCGCTACCTGCGTTCGGCGTCTACGCTTATGACTATATGGTGAAGCCCGTCGTGCAGGAAAGGCTTAGACAGACCATTCTCAAAGCGTTATCCGAAGGTGCTCCCACTATGCCGACCGAGGAAACGAAGGCCGCCCCGACCAAAGTGCTGTTCAATTGTCTCGGTAGAATGGAAATCCGCAGTGCCCGTGATGAAATTATAAAATGGAAGACGAGCAAAAGCGCCGAGCTATTCGCCTATTTATCGCTGCAAAAAGGCCGCCTCGTTTCAAGGGCGCGGCTGATTGAGGATATTTTTGGCGGCATGCCCCGAAAAAATGCGGAAAGCTATTTAAACACAACCGCTTACCAGCTGCGCAAGCTTCTTGAATCTAATGGACTTAAGGGCAGCCTGCACTCCGACGGTATTCATTATGGCCTGAATTTGAATAAGGCGCGCTTCGATATGTTCAGCTTTGAAGAGGGCTGCAAGCAAATGGCACTCGTTCTTGACGAGAATATCGGGCGAGCGCTTGAGCTGGAGCAGCTTTATGTCGGGGATTTGTTTGGAGATCGCGCCTATCCGTGGGCGTGGAGCGAGATCGAACGTTTCTCGCAAATGTATATCGCTCTCTCCCAGAGGCTGTGCAGCGCCTTGCTGCTTAGAGGAGATACAGCGACAGCAATTCGACTGCTCGCTAAGCAGTCTGCTATAAACGAGCTGGATGAAGAGACCATAAAGCTGCTGATGCGCGCCCACGCTCTCCAGAAAAACAAAGAAGCGTTAGTCCAGCAATACATGAAATTTGTAGACATGCTGCATCATGAGATGGGTGTCGGTCCATCGCTTGAGATAACCGTACTCTATGAGCAGCTGCTGCGGGAACTGAATACTTACTGAAAGTAGAGCACAAAGAGGATATATAAAGATATAGATGAATTTTTGTATAGATTTGGAAGACAGTGTATTCATTGTGTGATACAATAAATCACTGAGCCGGCCAAATCTAACGGATTACTTATAAGAGGAGCATAGAATATGAAGAATTTCGCTGATGTGCTTATTGAAGAGATCCTACATAAAAACTCTGTATTAGTCGTAGGGTTAGATCCCGATTTACAATACTTCCCGGATTTTTTAGTGGATAACGATGAGATTAGCAACCAACAAGCTAGTGAAGCCATTTATCATTATAATCGAATTGTAATTGATGCAGTAGCCGAGCATGCAGTAGCTGTAAAGCCACAGCTGGCTTATTATGAGGTTTATGGCAGCGAGGGAATTCATGCATTAGAGAAAACGATTGCCTACGCCAAATCAAAAAATTTAATCGTCATCAATGATGCAAAACGTGGAGACATAGGCTCTACTTCAAGTGCATATGCAAAGGCATTCCTTGGGAATGGCTCTCTTGCAGGAGACATGGTTACCGTTAACCCCTTTCTGGGCAGCGATGGTTACCTCCCTTTCATCGAGGAAGCTGGAAGAAACGGTAAAGGTTTATTTTTACTAGTGAAAACCTCTAATCCCTCTTCACATGAAGTACAAGATGTTAAGCTGGAAAACGGAGAATTGCTTTATATTAAAATGGCTGATGATATCAACAAACTGGCGCAGCAAACATTGGGGGAAAATAATTACTCCTTTATTGGCGCCGTTGTTGGGGCAACCTACCCAATGGAAGCTGAGAAGGTGCGGAAAGTATTGCCAAGCTCTATTTTTCTAGTTCCGGGTTTCGGCGCACAAGGCGGAACGGCTAATGATTTAAAGCCATTTTTTGATGCAAAAGGATTAGGCGCCTTGGTTTCCTCATCGAGAGGCATCATCTATAACGGTGCAAAGGAAGAGAAGAAAACAGAAGCTATCCTATATGAATTTATTGCGAAGGCTGCTAGAGAGTCTAAAGATAAAATCAACGAGGTACGGCTTAGCCATTAACTTTTTAGATGTTTAATACATTTTATTATGAAATATTATGATGAAATTCAAATAGAAGGGCTTTATCTCGGAAGCGGAGATGAAGCCCTTTATTTTTTTATCACAATACTCCATGGGACATTCTAAAGAAATGACCACTAATAACCGCATGAAAAATTAACCGATTGTAAAGGTATCGATTGACATCTTTTACGTTCTATACTATTTATATCTAATTGTTGGAAATATTTGAATAGAAGGGGTGAAGTATCGTGGTCAGTAATATTGTAATCAATCATGTGGTTAAAGGTAAGATTCATACCATCTTTGGAACGATGGACTTATATCGTTTTAGTATGACAGATCTTTTGCAAGCGCCTTCAGAAGCCGTTGAACACTTAGCAGTAGTGAAACGCAATGGAGTAGATTGGGAAGGTCCAGTATTATGTCGTTTTAATTCGGCTTGTATAACAAGCGAAGTGTTTAATTGCACTCGATGTGACTGTAAATGGCAGCTGGACAAGGCTATGGAGTTGATTAGTGCAGCGGGACAAGGAATTATTACCTATCATGCCTCCCATGAAGGACGAGGTTTTGGCCTGGCCACGAAGCTTCTTTCTTACAATATGATGGATGAAGGACTTGATACGGTTGAGTCGTACTCCCAATTGGGGACGGGGATGGAGGATGCTAGAAATTACAGAGCTTCTATCGCCATACTCAATCATTTTAACATAACTCAAGTTAGGCTTATAGGAAATAATAAAAAGAAATATGAGGCTACACGTAACGCAGGTATTCATGTCGTTGATAGATTTGCTTTAGTTTATGACGGGACGGATCAGAAGGTTCTGAAATACTTGAGCAATAAATCGAAAGAGCCTGAGCAAGATCTATTAAGAGATAGAATGAAAATGAATGTATAAGGGTGATATATTGGACAAAATTTTAATAACGGGTTCTGGAGGAGGCATAGCTTCAGAGCTAATCAGGCAGTTAAAGGAGCGGGACGTTCAGGTCATCGGTATGGATTTGAAGACTAGCTGTGCAGCGGTGGACATTCCTATACAGTGCGATTTAAGTGACGAGCATCAAATAAGGAAAGCATTCGACTTATATAAAGATGATTTGAAAAATATAACGGGTATTGTTCATTTGGCTGGAATATATCCGAACCTCAGTCTATCGCAATACGATTTATCATTATGGCAGAAGGTTCACGCTGTAAATGTAACTTCTTTATTTATTATCGTGCAATTATTGCTAGAACAAGGCTGTGATCGTTTACGCAGCATTATTTGCACCTCAAGTACAGCTGCTAAAGTTGGAAGTCGGGACCCTGCATATGCATCATCGAAGGCGGCACTTCTTGGGCTTTCAAGAAGTCTTAGTCTTTCATTGGCTCCGAAGGGAATAAGAGTTAACTCCATACTGCCGGGAATTATAGATACGGACATGTCCAAGGTGCAATCGTCAGAGCGCCGTGACTATCATCGAAAAAAAACGCTGTCAAACACAATTGGCAAACCTGAGGAGGTCGCTAATGTAATTGCTTTCCTACTCGGAGACCACTCCTCATATATATGGGGAGCTTCAATAGACATTAATGGAGGAATGACATTTTGAGTGGACTTTTAATTGCAATGTGCGGGTTGGATGGAGCAGGGAAGACTACACAAATCGGAATGCTTACCAAATGGTTTGAGCTTAATAATGTGCAATTATACAACACCAAGCAACCAACTGATCAATATAGAAATGATCCGAGGGTACGATCCTATCTTGATGATGGACATGCCCCTGACATGAGAGTCATTGCGATGCTGTCTGCTGCTGACCGAATAACCCATATGTATGATTTGGAGCAGCGCTTGGAGTCGGGCGTTAACATTATATCTGATCGATATATTTACAGTTCTTATGCCTATTTCAAAGTTCGGGGAATGGATATCAATGATATTAAAAATCTTTATGGCTCCATACGCAAACCAGATTTAACTGTTTTTTTAGATATTAAGCCCGAAATAACCATTAAGAGAATACAGGCCCGGGATGGGCACCTAAAATATGAAGAAAAAGACCCGTCTATCTTTATTCATGTAAGGGAAGCTTTTCGAACGGTATTGCCTGAAGATGCCTTAATCATGGATGGGGAAAGAGACCCCCAAGCTATTCATTCTGAAATTATATTACATTTAGAAACGATTATGAGCACAAAGGGAGGATATTCGTATGGTATTAAATAAATTTGTTGAAGTTATAGATCGTACATTTACCTTAGAAAGCAAAAAGGAATTAGAGCTGATGTGCGGCTTGCTAAAGGAACAGGTGAATCTACAGAAAGTTACAGAATGGCTTTCAGAATTGCGTCAAGAATCTGAAGATCAATTAGGTAATTTAGCGTCACTCATGGAAATTCATCCTTTGGGATTTGAAAAGTATGTACTGTGGAGCGGCGAAAATTCGGGAATTCGTGGTCGCTTGCATTACTGGCCGCAAAATAAATGGCCTTTTGAAAGCATACATGATCATAGGTTTAATTTTGCGGTCATCATGTTATGCGGTGAATATACCCATGAGGAATATAATGTCACGGAACTTGAGATGGATAAAGTAGAGGTTGAATTAACCCGCAGCTCTAAGGTAGTAGAGGGCGATACTTATTTTTTTGAAGCGGGCAGCTTCCATCGAGTCATTCCAAGCAATAAAATGACGCTCTCCTTAATTGTTAGAAGCAGGGCCATATTGCCTTATTCAAGGGTGATAAATCCAGAAGATTTAAAGATGAGAAAGGCTTTTGGCAATGTGAAAAAGTTTAAAGATAAGCTTCTAACCCTTGAAAACGCATTAATATGATGGAGGATTTATGAAATTGACGAGAGAGCAAGCGGCATTATTGGAAGTGTCAAAAAGTGTAATAAATAATCATCCATTAACGGCTGATGGTTTTCAGGATGTGGATTGGTCCATTTTAATGAATTTGCTGCAGCAGCATAAAATTTTTGCCTTAACCTATCAAAATATATCTCCTGTCCTGCCGGATAGCTTAAAAAAATCGTGTGAAACCCTATACCAAAACCATGTGGAAATTATTGATGAGAGAATACAAGAAATTAAATTATTATTTAATAAAGCAAAAGAAATGAATATAAATATTGTATTAAACAAGGGAATTGCCTTATCCATCCTCATATATGAGGATGCTTATAAGAGGGATTCTCGGGATATAGATTTGCTCATTAATGAACATGAGATGGATCAAATTAATGAGTTGCTGCGTGTATGCGGCTTTCATAGTGCCATAGGAAATAAAAACACGTATCACATAGACAGGAAGGACCCAAACGATTTCTTTTATTTGGATAAGCCAATATTGAAAGCTCCAGATAGCCATGAATTTTTCGAATACTGGAAACATACCCATTCTGGAAGATACGTTGTACTTGAGACGGGAAGGCATCTGCATCAATCCATTAAAGAGATTACTTCCTTTCTGGAATCCACGCAATATATGAATATTCAGGGTAATGAAAATGTGAAAACCTTAGATCTCGAGCATAGCTGTATCGCCTTGCTTGAAAATGCATTCAATGATGCCGAGGGCTTCGATGAGCGAATTCCAGCACTTAAAAACTATATGGATATAGTCATGTTTTTTAAAAAATATGAGCAAATGGTAAATTGGGATAACGTAAATAAATGGATAGCTAAGTATGAATTGAACAGAGAGTTTGCTCTAGTTATAAAGCAAATTAAAGAGATATTTGCCGGCGTCGATCTTTCATTTCTAGATTATATAAGAGCAGACGAAGCTTTAAATCATAATCAATCATTTTATGAATGGGATATCAGCATAACAGAGAGATTGTTTCTTGATGGCGGGCAGCGTAAGAAAATGATCGCTTTAATGAGTAAAAAAGCAGCGTTTAGCGATCATAATATCAATTATTGCGGGCCCATAAAAACAAACGATAAGCAGTGGCGGAAGTTGTTAGTAAACGATGATAAATTTGATCTGCGCTATAACTTTGAATATGAGGCAAACCGCCTTGTACTCCGTTTGAACCTTTCCGAACCAACTTTAAATAACCTTACTGAAAATCAGGAAATAATGATTTTTCTGGTCGATCCGGATCTGGATTGCCCAGACTATTTCACACATCAAGTCATTATTCGTAAAGAAAACAACAGGCTCCAGCCAGTTGAAAGATCTAAATTTGCCCATGTGAGAGAAGAAGATGTCCTGCGAGGCTGTTCTCATTTTCAAAACGATAATGGAAACTTGATTATTTATTTGCCTTATGAAAACCTTGGAAGTGGCGACTATATTGGATATTTTATAGGGGTCATAGATAATTTGCTGGGCAGAATTCCACATTGGCAAACGGCGCCGCCGTATCATAAGGATTTTTGGACCAGCATGCCCGTCGTAGAGGTTAGGGATCATTAAGTGAAAAATGGGGGCGTCATAGTAGTATGGCTATTATTTCTGTAAATGATATCACCAAAACTTATCGTCAGTATAGAAGATTCCCTGGGCTCATTGGTTCCGTTAGGAGTTTATTTACGCGTGAGTATATAGAAGAAATGGCCGTTCGTCATCTTAGCTTTTCGATTAAAGAAGGCGAAGCGGTAGGTTATTTGGGCCCTAACGGTGCGGGGAAATCAACAATGATTAAGATGATGACCGGAATTTTGGTGCCTACTGCTGGAGAACTGCGAGTACTTGGAAGCGTGCCTCATCAAGCGCGTAAAGTTAACTCCCGGCAAATTGGAGTGGTCTTCGGGCAGCGAAGTCAGCTATGGTGGGACCTTCCGGTTAAGGACTCCTTTGATCTGCATAAGTACATTTATAAGATACCTGCGGCAACTTTCGAGAACAATCTGGAATTTTGCGTGGAATTGCTATCCATCAAGGATTTTATTCAAAAGCCAGTAAGACAGTTAAGTCTAGGGCAGCGGATGCGCGTTGAAATTGCAATGGCGCTCTTGCATGAACCCAAAATTCTTTTTCTCGACGAGCCTACAATTGGTCTCGATGTGATCGCCAAGGACCAAATCCGGCAGTTTTTGCGTACGGTAAATCGTGATAAAAGAGTAACCATCGTTTTAACGACACACGATATGAAAGATATAGAGGAAATATGTCCGAGAATGATTGTGGTGAATAAGGGGAGCGTCGTTTACGACGGGTCTGTTGCAGAGCTCCGCAACAGACTAGGTAATGAACGCCAAGTTGTCATTGATTTTCGGGAAGAGCCAGGTTTAATCGATATGCCGGGAATAACCTTGCTTCAAGAGGAAGGGCTAAGAAGAACCTATTCTTTTGCAAAAAGTGATGCCAGCGTATTTGATCTTGTGAGTCGAATTGCAGCGAAGTATCCCGTTGAGGACGCTTCAATTGAAAGTGCGGATATCGATTCCGTTATCCGGCAGCTATATCATCAACTAGCTGAAGCCGATTTAAAACGCCAAATTGGTTAAGGTGGGTTAGTAATGAGAATGTATCTTATGTTCGCAATGAAAGCTTTTTCTAACCAGTTAGCTTACCGTTCGGAAGTTTGGCTCCGTTTACTGGGCAACTTTGTCACGATCCTGATCCAGGTTGAAATCTGGCGAGCCGTTATTGGTAGCGGCAGTGTAGCGGGTATTAAGGCCGAACAAATGATTACATACAGCATTATCAATACACTGCTTTTTGCCCTGTTATTAAATGGGGTAAGCAGTAAAGTGGATGGAAGCTTGAAATCGGGTGGAATCGCCTCTGAATTAATCAAGCCGCTATCGTACCCGTTATATTTGCTTTTTGACGGGCTAGGCAACTCCCTCTATCAACTAGCCTTCACTGTTGCGCCGTCTCTCCTTATAGCAGGGCTGTTTTTCGGAATACTCCCACCTGCGACCTTAACAAACTTTCTCGCTTTTTTATTGGCACTGATGCTAGCCCTTATTATTTCTTTTCTTCTAGGTTATCTAATCTCATTACTAGCATTTTGGTTTATGAATCATTTTGCTCTTAGTTGGATGATGGGAGGCCTAATCACTATCTTCTCTGGCTCTTTTTTGCCACTTTGGTTTTTCCCCCCTTCATGGGCTTCTGTAGCGAAAATGCTGCCATTTCAATATATGGGTTATGTCCCGGCGGCCATATATCTAGGCAATATAACGGAAACTGAACTATGGCAGGTGCTTGCCATGGGGGTAGGGTGGATCGTGGGATTACTTGTCCTCGTTCAATGGCTTTGGACTAGAGCCGTGCGTCGCTTAGTTGTGCAGGGCGGATAAAGAGGAAGGCGGAAATTCATGACACTGCAGTTGTTTGGCAAGCTAGTTCGTTTATTATTAAAAGAAAGAATGGAGTATCGGGCTGATTTCATCCTTTCCGCTTTTGCTCAAATCATCGCATATGCCGGGGACTATATTATAATCTGGTTATTTATCCAAAGGTTTAACACGATAGCTGGTTGGACTTGGCCGGAAATAGCCCTTTTGTATAGCATCGGTCTCTTTACGTATGCACTAGGGGCATCCTTTTCTTTTGTACAGATGCGTGAATTGGAAAGCCAGGTTAAACAGGGCACGTTTGATATTTTGCTTATAAAGCCTGTAAATCCCTATTTATACTTAGTAAGCAGGGGCTTCAACTTAGGGTACATCGCCCATATTTTAATCTCTGGTTCTGTACTTATTTGGGCCATCTCGAAGCTGAATATGCAATGGAAGCTGAGCGAGTACATCTACTTAATCCTAGTCGTTGTCAGCGGTGCTATGATTTATGCCGGAATCCTCACCATTATCGGTGCTGTTTCTTTTATATGGATTAGAACTAATTTTATGTTTACCCTATTTTTCAGATTAAAGGATTTTATTGCGTACCCTTTGCCGATATTCGGAACGTTTATTCAGTTGTTGCTTACGGTTGCTGTACCACTCGCCTTTGTTAGTTTTTATCCAGCGGCATTCCTTTTATCTAATGATGCAACGCTTTTACCGCAGTGGGCAATGTGGATGGTGCCACTTGTCGGCCCTCTTTGTTATTGGGCAGGCTATAGGTTCTGGATGTATGGTGCGAACAAGTATCAAGGTGCTGGTGGCTGAGTTAATGAGAAGATAGACCTCATACGGGTCAAGCTATATCAATATATATCAAGAAGTATAGGAGCAGCTGTCCTCAACCGAGGAGGCTGCTTTTTCTCTTGCTACAAAAACGATCCGTATTTCTTCCAGAGTTTCATGCTCCTTGTCGGAGTTTGTCATTTTGCTGTCATTGAGTAGGGCTATACTTATTTAATTAGTAGGAATAAAGAACCAACTATAAAAAGCAATAATCATTAGGAGGACTATCGTGAAAAACAAACTGGTTAAGAAGCTCGTATCGTCAGCTGTTGTAGCATGTCTATTGTTATCGTCGTTTGGCGTGGCATTTGGTGCCACTACGGCAGCAGCTGCTCCGGCGGATATTGAAGGGCATTGGGCACAAAGCCAAGTTTCGGAGTGGATCAGCAAGGGGCTGATTACGGGTTATGAGGACGGCAGCTTTAAGCCGGAAAATCAAATTACAAGAGCTGAATTTATAACACTGGTCAATCGTGCATTCGGCTTTACCGAGCAAACGGAAATTACGTTTAGCGATGTACCCTCTACAAACTGGGCTTATGCAGATATCGCGAAGGCGGTAAAAGCAGGCTACATTTCAGGCTATGCGGATGGAACAATCGGAGCCTTTAAGCCGATTAGCCGTCAAGAGGCTGCGGTCATTGTCATCCGTCTGCTGAAAATCAATCCGGCAGCCAGCACTACGGCAGCAGCCTTCGCAGATGCGAATCAGTTTGCCAGCTGGAGCAAGGGCGCGATTGGCGCAGTTGTAGCTAAGGAAATTATGAAGGGCTACAGCGCAGATAATACGTTTAAACCGGCAGCCTTTATTACTCGCGCAGAAGCGGTAGTAACGCTGAACCGTGCAATGGAGTCGCAAGCGATCGTTTATGACGCGGCGGGAACTTATGGTCCAGCTGCTGGAGTTGAGACGGTTAATAAGAACGTCGTTGTTAGCGCAGCTGGCGTAACGCTGAAAAACATGGTCATTAATGGCGATCTGTTATTGGGCGAAGGCATCGGCAATGGCGATGCGTTCTTGAACAACGTCAAAGTAACGGGAACCGTAACCGTTCAAGGCGGCGGCGAGAACAGTATCCATTTTAACGACTCGGTGCTTATTGATATTGTGATCGACAAAAAATCAGGTACAGGAACTGTGCGTATCGTGTCGGAAGGCACAACAACGATTGCGCTTGTTATGGTTAACTCTCCTGCGATTATTCAAGAATCAGGCTCAGGAGCAGGCTTTGGCAATGTAAACTTAAATGCAGTACTGCCAGCAGGTGCGAAAGTAACCCTGCAAGGCTCATTCAACACGGTCAATGTCAGCGCTCAGCAAATTCAGGTTGACCTGCCGACAGGTACTGTCCAGCAGTTGAATGTCAACTCAGGGGCAACTGGCTCGACGGTGAATCTCAGCCAAGGCAGCAGAGTCAACACGCTTGTCCTAGATACGGTTGTGAAAATGTTAGGCCAAGGTACAATTGTACTGGCTACCATTAATACTGGAGGAGTGGGTACGACTTTTGAAAATCCGCCAGCTACTCCAGCTCCAACAGCAACTGTAACAACGGGATCATCAACACCAGCGCCGTCGACAGCAACGCCGACGCCAAGCGCAACGCCAACTGCAACACCAGAACCAACAGCAACGCCAGAGCCAAGCGCGACGGCAACGCCTGAACCGACGGTAACGCCGGAGCCAAGCGCAACAGCAACGCCGGAACCAACGCCAACACCAGTGCCGCAGGCTCCAACGGCATCCGATGTTTTTATTAGCGGGACAGCGACTGTTGGGGAAACGCTAACGGGCAACTACACCTACCAAGATGCAGATGGCGACTTGGAAGATGGAACAGCTTACGAATGGTATCGTTCGGATGATGAGAATGGATCAAACTATACGCAAATTGACGGAGCAAATGATTCAACCTATCTGCTGAGCGAGGAAGATGCGGGATATTACATCACCTTCGAAGTTACACCTGTGAATGCGGCAGAGCCAACAATTGGAGATACTGTTAAAAGTGCAATTACGGGCGCAGTGAAAAACGCTCCCGTTGCTCCATACGTAGAAGGAGTCCAAGTGACAGGTGTACCTGCAGTAGGCCAAACGTTAACAGGGGATTATTACTATTGGGATACCGATGGGGATGCAGAAGAGGGAACAACCTATCAGTGGTATCGCTCGGATGACTACGAACAGACCATTAATTATACGGCAATTGATGGAGCGACAAGCCTTACTTATGTGCTTGGCAGCGAAGATGCTGGCAAATATATGACGTTTGAAGTGACACCGAAAAATACAGCGGCTCCTACAACAGGGCAGGCAGCGAAAGCGGTAAGTCAAGAAAGCGTCATGGGGCAGCCTGTCATTTCAGTAGATGGCTCGTATTCGAACCACTTGCCAATGATTACGATTGGCGAACTGACTGCTGGCAGCGTGGTAACCATATACGATACAGATGGCACGGCAATTCTGGCCTCGGGTACGGCGATAACGGATACTCTGACGCTTGCACTGAATGCTTTAGCATCGGGAACACATACGATAACCGCTCATGCAGCAGATTCCATGCGGGGGGCGAGTCTGGACTCTGAGGAACTGGAGTATGAAGTGAATGAAATTGCTATTTTGCCGCAAAATCATTTCTCATTAGGATCGAACCATGCTATAGTGCTGGACGCGATGGGCCAAGTGCTCACATGGGGTGCTAACTGGAATGCGCAAATTGGCGACGGGACGACGACAGCTTCCCCTAACCGATTTACAGTGCCTAACTTGCCAAGCGATATTATTGCCGTACAAGCTGGCTTTGGCCATTCCCTGATTCTGACCTCGAAAGGCGACGTATGGCAATGGGGCAGGGGATCAAGCAATACGCCAGTTAAAGTGAACGGGATTGATCATGCGATTGCTATTTCAGCAGAAGGCGGCACGAACTCACTTGTGTTGAAAAGTGATGGAACGGTATGGACATGGGGAGATTATTCACCGCTTGTTCAAGTACCAGGCTTGGATCATGTGCTCGAAATCCAAGCTAGATACGCTTCCTCTTACGTTTTAAAAGCTGACGGAACCGTATGGGCTTGGGGAGACAATACAAATGGTCAGCTTGGCAATGGGACGACAACAAGCAGCAATGTTCCGGTTCAAGTATCGGGACTAACTAATATCGTTTCCATGAAGATGGGCAACCAGCATGCTCTTGCCTTAAGCGTGACAGGAAGCGTATATGCTTGGGGCTTTAATCAAATGGGCCAAGTCGGCAACGGGACGAATGTTAATCAATTGCTTCCAGTTGAACTTGAAGATCTACCCAAAATCACGCTGCTTGGTGCAGGGAATTATCAATCTTTTGCACAGGATGAAGATGGAAATGTATTTGCTTGGGGCAGTAACCAGAGCGGCAAGTTAGGTTTCGGCCATACCAATGATACAAACACGCCAGGGATCATCAATGGTATATCTGATGTCCTCGTGATTAACGGGGGCGGCAGCAATACCACTTATGCTCTAAAAGCTGATGGCAGCTTATGGGCTTGGGGCGACGGTGCCGACGGCATGCTTGGTGAAGGCGGCAGCGGTGAGCGCTATACACCTGGAATCGTCAATAATTTGAATTTGCTGTTCACACCATAAAAAGTAAAATGAAGATAAACAGCAGGCTGCCCCGTGGCAGCCTGTTTCATTTTTTTTATATCCAGTGATGGCCTTCGATACAAGCGTTATCATAGCAGTTCCCTCTTCGGCTTATGCTCGCCTTCATCTGGTGCGTTTGAAGTATTATCTTTCATCAAATGGCTGACAGGGAGAATATGGTTCAATATCCGTTCAGAACGATTTGATATGATGAATTTAGTGAAAGCTTACAAGCTTTTACAGGAATATAGCCGATAGAAGAATGGAAGTAATCTGGTTTTTCGCTATTTAATGAGGAAAATACAGGGAGGCGAAGGGAATGCCAACGAAAGAAAATATGGTTGGTGACAATAGGCCTGCACAGCAGAATATGGAGCAGGAGTGGCTGGCTAATCAATTAAAGTATTCGAATGTTCAGCGAGGTAAGAAGGGCAATACGATTTATTTAACAGCTGCTGATTTGACTTTGACATATGAGGATTTAAGGGATACCACATGCAATTATGTCATTCATGCGGATACCGTTTGTCTAGCAGGCAAGCTTGAAACAAAGGGAAGAGATATAACAATTAATGCGCGTATTATCTCTTCAGAAGCAGAGGCTGTTATCGATGCGTCAGGTCCAACAGCTAATATCAATTTCACTACGGAAAATCGTGCTAAAACGGGTGTTGCGGGAGCCAAGCCGGGCGATAAGGGATTATCCGGTGCAAATGGGGAACGTGGTTCAAACGGCTATAATGGCGGCGCTATTACTTTGGCAGCGGAGCGTTTTGAGCTGAAAGGCGAGTTGAAGCTAATCGCTAACGGCGGACAAGGCGGGCGTGGACAGGAGGGCGGAGACGGGGGCAAAGGCGCGAACGGCATTGATGGAGTAGACTACAAATTCAACATTTTCTTTCCCGACGATCCAACGCCAGGCACCGACGGCGGCAATGGCGGAAACGGTGGAAATGCCGGAGAATCGGGAGATGGCGGCAACGGAGGGGATATCATTGTCGGATACGTAGTATCGGCCAATGAGCACTACATTAAGATGGAGAGCCGGGCGGGCAGGGCCGGTGAACAGGCAAAGCCGGGCAAGGGAGCAAGCGGCGGAACAGGCGGCAAAGGCGGCCGTTTTTATGATAAAGAGCCTGCACCGGCATGGATGGACAAAAATTATATTTATATTATTAGTGAGACAAACAGAGCGAAAAGCGGGACAGACGGAACAAATGGCAAGAATGGCGACTCTAAAGCTCCCGCAGCAGATGGCAGGCCGGGGCGTTGTGGAATTAATAGCGAGGGTAAACCTGCTCTTATTGAATATACCGATTTCTTCGGTAGCTTTGAAGTGATCCATAGGCAGGATGCTCCCAAGCTGCTTTACTTTGATCAGCGGTTAATGGGGTCTCTGGAGCAGAAAAGCCTTACGCTGCATAAGGCCGGCATCGCTTATCTGGTCTCCAGCGAGGAGCGTCTGAATGAAGCGGCGATTTTGCTCGAATGGATGCTTAAAACAATGCCGGATGCAGATTGGTTTGAAGAGCTTCGCTACGCTGCGCTTCATGAGGTGCATGAGGATGAGGCGCATCGGTTTGAAGAATTCAAAAGCCGCATGCTGGAGGTTTCGCTTCAATGGCTTGCCCTGCGAAACAAAGCCGCCATTCTGATTGCCCAACTCAGCCAAGGACTTGATTATTTCGGGCATCCATGGAACTGGGTTCCGCTTATGCCGTTCGACCGCTATTTGGAGCTTGGCGGCAGCTTAATAACGGCCGCCCAGCAAGCGGAGGACTTATATAAAGATTATTTAAGCGTGCAGGCCAATCAGGACAGCCGGGTCGGGGTAATCAAGGAGGCCATGTCTCAATCCGCGGACAAAGCCGCAGAAATTACTAAACGCAGGGAATGGCTCATTAAAGAAAGAGACGAGCTTAAGCATAATATCGATGCGATGCTGAAGGATGTCCAAAGCAAAGGTGAGGAGCTGCAAAAGAAAGCGACCGCTTTTGTCGAGGCACTGAAAAACGAGCTTCGCATGGAATCGTTGAAAATAACGGTTGATTTAATTGTCACGGGCGTTTCATTGGCTACGGGTGTGGCTCCTGTAGTAGGAGCACTCAAAGTGGGCGGCGCTTTGCGATCGGCTATTAGCAATTTCACGTCTGAAGGCAAGACGATTATCATTGACGAAGCCTTCAAAAGCGATAAGTCGATTAAAAAGGAAAAGAAGGAGAAGGAGAAGGAGCTATCCAAATCACTGGATTCGGTCAAGAAGACCGCTGCTGCTGGCCGCGCGCTATGGGAGCAGGGCGGAGGCTTGGTTGACCTGACGAAGCAGATGAACAGGGCACAAGAACGGTTCGGTTATGGTTCGACGCTGATGACGATGACTAGGGAGGAATTTGAGGAGCTGCTGAAGCCGGTTTACAGCAAGGTTCCCGAAAAAGCGGGGGAATACCGCACGGTATTTTATGAATTCCTGAATGTTGTCGAGGATTATCAAAATAAGGCGTCGGCCTACAGCGCCTATTTTCTGGAGGATGAGAAGCTGGCGGCCGAGCTGATCGAGCTGCAAGCCAATGACGATCGTTTGCGCCAAAACCTGGGAGACGGTATGGATGCTAGCTTGCCGTTGTTCCATACTTATATTTTCGAACGCTTCAGTCAGGCTAGACTTGCCTTGATTGACTTCCTCTATCAGGAATATCAGGCATTCCGCTATATGACATTGGGCAATGAGCGTTTCCCAAAAATCAAAGACAGCCATGTCGCAGAGCTGAGCGGGATTCATGCCGATGTAATCGTCAAGCTGAAAAATATGCTTAATGCTTCGGATAGCGCTATTCAGCCGTTTGAAAATATCAAATTTATTTTTAAGGAGGAGACATTCCCAGAGCAGTTTGCAGCGATGCGCGCAGGCGACGCGGCTGTATTCTCTCTATCGCTTGACAACCTTCTCATCCGGAGCAAAATCGCCGGAAAAGCACATATGATGGTGAGCGGCTGCCGGGTTGTGCTGCCTGGAGCGCGTGAGACGGACGGGGAAGTGCATGTAGATTTTGCGCATTCCGGGTCTTCTACCTTCCTTGACCGAGAAGCGAAGCGCCATGATTTTATTCATAAAAGCAGCTTAGGCTTGTATCAATATGAAGTGAACCTTCAGCCTGATGGAGAGAAGCTCAGCTTTAAGGCAGGCGGCGTAGTAGGTGATGGTCGTACCCGAATTATGCCAGGATTGTTATCCGTCTGGTCCATTAAGGTTCCTACCGTTGATTTGGCGGGCATGTCCATTAACGAAGGTGTCGATTTGAACAACGTCAACAGAATAGAGATGATGGTTGAAGGCAAGGCAGAGGCTTACGCCGTGCGGCGGACAAATGAGAACTTGCAAAGCTATAAAGTGCCTGTCAAGCCTATTTGGGAGTCACCGGATCACGAGCTGCATGCGATGGCGCCAAATTCAGAGCAGGAAATTAAATATACGGTAATTGAGCTGTAAGCGGCATTTTCGAATGAAATACTGGAATAGATGACTTATAACTTATGATTTATAGTTGGAGCCAGCTCAGTAATGAGCGGGCTCTTTTTTTTCCTGTAAGGGACATACTCAAAAAAAGGGTAGCTCTAATATATTTCCCGTCAATCTGTTCACCGTGAATCGTTTTGTAATTTCTCCCTTGTCATCTAAACCGACTATAACCTTCAGCTCATCAGTGCCATACAGTTCTTCATTCCATTCCGCTGAATTATCATAAATGTAATTCAAGCGGTTAAGCCCATCTTTGTCTTTAACGTAGTCTGTCATTAGAGCGAGAGGGTCCAGATAAGTCAGTCCTTTATAGGGGTCTCTTACAAAGGTTCGCTCATCACTATAGGCCTCTAGAACGCCTTCTATATCGGTATCCATTTTTAAAGTTATAATAACGCGATCAGGTTCCAGCTTTATCGTGCCGGTTCCTTTTCCTGCATAATCTTCCAATAGAAAAGAGCCCTCATTGTCTGTAAGCTTGATTTCTGTGGACGAGTCCATCACACGATCAGGATTATATAAATAGAAAGACAAGCTGCCTGTATCGCTGTCTGTACTATAAATATCAATTCCACTAAAGCAATTATTACAGAGATACTGATTAAATACTGCATCTGTCCAACTGCCAGAGTAGTCGCTTAAAGAATGGTGATAAGTACTAGCTGTAGGGCTTATTGTGGAACTAATAAGAGGCTCGGCAATTGGGATTGCGCTGGGACGCTGCTCTTGCGGATTTTCCTGCTTGATTGAGCAGGCGCTAAGCAAAATGGACAGGATGATAAGACAACAAGAACACAACTTTACTGCTAGACTTTTATTCAATAATTAACCCCCATATACTTCTTGGTTACAAAAAGAACTAGTCTATTTTACTATAGGTTTGTAAAAATTTCACTTTTAATAATGGAGCAGTATGAAGAGGTTGTTTAAAAAGCTAACGCTTGCAGGACCCTCCTATTCCGCCTCTTCAATGTTTGGGAGGTCCTCTATAAGGGGAATAATATTGCAGCAATGGCTCGCAGCGTATGAAATCTGTCCTTTCTTCACCCGGTGTCAGGATGAATAGAGCTGCTTGCAAGGCTGTAACCCAAACTTGGAAGGGGTGCTTCACATGACAAAATTAACGGTTGGATCGGAAAATAATGCTCCTATTGAGCTTTTTTATGAGGATCGGGGTACAGGAAAACCGGTGGTGCTCATTCACGGCCGTCTTGGCGGCAGCTGTCCCGCCATACCTATATAAAACCGAGGGCAATCCTGATGGCGGCGTTGATGATGCCCTGATCAAGGAGTTCGAGGACGGGGTAAAGAAGGATCGTCTGGCCTTTCTTGATGGATTTACTAAGAACTTTTTTGCCGCTGGGGAAAAGTCGGATTTGGTAAGCGAGCCGGCTCGCTTGTATAACCGCGATATTGCCGCTTTTGCTTCACCGAAGGGGACGCTGGATTGCATCAAGGCGTTTGGGCGCACCGATTTTCGCGATGATTTAACAAAAATAAATGTACCGACGCTCATTATCCACGGCGATTCCGATGCTATTGTGCCATTCGAAGTAAGTGGAAAACGTTCGCACGAAGCCATTGCAGGCAGCAGGCTTGCTTTAATTAAAGGCGGTCCGCATGGCGTTAATGCGACGCATCCCGAGTCATTTAATAAAGCCTTAATTGCGTTTCTAAACGGGTAGAAAACGGTCTAACAAACAAGAACCGCTGAATGACCAAATTTGCAGCACATTAGCGTCTCCTGAGTCCGCAGCCTATTCCATAACCCGTCAATCTGTTGAAATAGAGTCTGCTGTGTCCGCCAAATCTATCTTTGTACAGGGAGCAGATTCACGAAACGAAAAGCATGAAGCTGCCCTGCCTGGCTTCAGGTTTTCATGTAGTAGAGTAAATGGTATAATTTAGGGAGTCTTTGAAAGAGGAGGATGACGTTATTAAGATGAAAGCCTTGAAGGAGATTGGCAGCTGGGTCAGCACTTTCGGCATTGCAGTTGTACTTTCATTAATTATTGGTGTATTTGTTATTCAGCCCTATAAGGTTGACGGTCATTCAATGGACCCGACTTTGCAGGATAAGGAACGAATTTACGTTTCGAAAATCTCGCACACGTTGTCCAAGCTTCCGGAATATGGCGATGTGGTCGTGATCGACAGCCGGGTGAGCAGAGAACGGGATTTGACAGATGATCTTTTGGAGCACCCGCTGCTTCAGCTTTTTATGAAAAATAATACGAATGACAACGCCGTGTTTTATGTGAAAAGAGTGCTAGGCAAACCTGGCGATGTGCTGGAGTTTAAGGATCATAAAACCTATCGCAACGGTGTGGCGCTGGACGAGCCTTATCTGAATGAAACGATGAATTTTGTTTCGGATCAGCAATGGAACGTTCCTGAAGGGCATATTTTCGTCATGGGCGACAATCGCAATCATAGCTCGGACAGCAGGGAAATCGGATATATTCCGCTCGATCATGTGATGGGCGTTAAAAAGTTTCCTTAACTTTTGGTTTAGCTCCTCTTCCTCATCGTATAGCATCCGTAACATAACCTAAGGGCCCTCAAAGTGAGGGTTCTTTGCGTTGTCCAAGACTTTGTCATTTTCCTGTCATTGGCAAGGGCTATACTAGTGCTAACGGGCATTTATTAAGACGATAAGGAATGAGGGAAAGCAATGAAAAAAAGTTCAACAATGAAATTGGGTTTGGTTTTAATTTTGACTCTCGCTTTGTTAAGCGGTTGTATCTCCTCGGGCAGCCTTGTAACAGTCTATTATAATGGTGGGTTGCCAGACGCTTCAGAACATGCATTTATACGGTATTCCGATGGAACGGTCACACAGGTTCCGGATGTTAACGCAGGGGAAACATCGGTAACCGTAAATACCTATGCTGATAAAACGATGATGGGCGGGTATGTAACGGATGGTCAGGTCAGCTGGATTCCCGGACGTTCTTATGGCGGCCAATCCGTATCATTATCCAACATTCAAACGTACAAACCGACAGAGGCTGTAGATTATGTTGCTTTGGCCGAGCTGCCACATACGGATGTCAATCATCCGGATTATACAAGTGTCACTTTTTCTGTTTATGATGCGGATGACGAGCTCGTGACGGGACGAACAGAAATATTTATTCATACGAGTAATCCGAATTTACTCTTTTATGATATGGATCCTGATTATATTTCGAATGCTTCAATATTCGGGGGGATGTCCTCCTATACGAATAGCGGACTCGTGACGTTTTTAATTAAAAATAACGATGTTAATGTTCCTGTGACTTTGGCACAATTAGCTGTATACTCTGGTCCGAAATTGATTACGGATAACTTTTTTCATGTCGTAACAGATATTCAGGTCAGTGGGTCTGGCGGTATCGATACGGTCGATGTAGGTCAATCTTTAGCGTTAAATGCAGCAGTGCTTCCAATCGATGCGGCTAATCCAGCGGTTGTCTGGTCTGTTGTGGACGGTACAGGCTCAGCGACGATTGATGCAAACGGGCTGTTGACGGCCGTATCGGCCGGAACAGTTACAGCGAAAGCAACTGCCGTTGACGGCACTGGTATTGTAGGGAGCAAGGACATAACGATAAATGTGCCTGCAACGCCAACACCAACACCAACACCAACACCAACACCAACACCAACACCAACACCAACACAAGAGCCGACGCCAACAGCGACACCTGTGTTGGTAAACTCCGTCTTGGTATCGGGGCAAGCCGCTGTTCAGACTGGCGGTACCATCCAATTGGCAGCAGAAATTGCACCTGTGGATGCAGCGGACAAATCGATCGTTTGGTCGGTTGAAAATGGTACAGGTGTCGCCTCCATTAATGCCAGCGGCTTATTGACGGGCGTGTCCGCAGGTACGGTTACTGTGAAAGCAACGGCGGCCGATGGTTCGGCTGTGTTTGCCTCCCATAGCGTTGTTGTTCAAGCGCCAGCTAGTGGTGGAAGCAATGGAGGCGGCTCTTCGACTACGCCTGTAGCGACAGCAACGCCTACAGCAACGCCAGCGCCGACACCGACATCGGTGCCAGCGCCCCAAATAAAGTTCAATGATAAAGTCGTCAAGATTGATGATGTGATCACAGGACTTGCGAAGCAAGTAGATGAAGCTAAAGCTAATCCAACAATCATCCCATTTACGGATACCGGCTCCCACTGGGCAAATAAGACGGTTGACGTCTTTGCTAAGCTCGGCATCGTTAATGGATATGAGAACAATGCCTTCCGTCCGAATGCAAGCATTACCCGCGCTGAATTCTCGGCCATCATTTCCAAGTTATTTGGCATATCCAGCCCTGCTGCAGGCGGCAGCGTGCTAAGTGATGTTTCGGGCCACTGGGCGGAAGCGGCGATTGGAAGCCTGCATGCAGCAGGCGTAATTTCAGGCTATAAGGACGGCACATTTAAGCCGAATCAGGAAATTAGCCGTACTGAAATAATCGCAATCCTTGCTAAAATTATTGATCTTGATAGTGTGAATGCAGCGAGTGTGCCTGCTTTCACCGACATTAATCAAGTGTGGAACAAGGGGCAAATTGAGAAAGCCGCGGCAGCTGGCATCGTCAGCGGAGCTGGCGACGGAACGTTCCAGCCGAATAACCAAGCGTCCCGTGCGGAGGCTTTAACAATGGTGCTGCATGTTCTGCAATTGAATCCTGAGCTTAAAGCGCTGCTGGAAACATTGTAGTTTGTTTATAAAAAAAAGAAACCAAGCAGCGCGTGCCGATCCCCGATCAGCACGCGCTATTTGCATGTGTCAGAAGCGGGCGCAGCGATTTTCATGTTGACCAAAGCTATAGCTTCACTATATATTTGTAATACAGAACTTTAATTCTTATTACTAATATTTTGAGGAGGGCCACTATGAACCCCGCTTATCATTATGATGTTCACCTGCCAGCGCATGCGGAGGCAGGCCAAACCTATCCTGTTATTTTCACCCTTCATGGGAAAGGCTCGAATGAGGCAAATATGCATGGGCTTGTAGCGCCTTTAGAGGACAAGTTCATCATCATTAACATCCGAGGCGACCTTAGGCTGGGCGCCGGTTACCAATATTATGAGCTGAAGAGCCTCGGCAACCCGATTCGGGACATTTTTGACCGGGCTGTGCAGCAGCTTGAAGGTTTTATTGCTTATGCAACGGAAAAATACCCGATTGATGCGAGCCAGCGTTATTTGCTTGGCTTCAGCCAAGGTGCGATTTTATCGATGACGCTTGCCCTTACGATGGGGGACCAGTTGAAAGGCATTGTTGCGTTGAACGGCTATGTGCCAGAGTTCGTCAAACACGAATATGTTTTGCAATCACTGGAGAACGTATCCGTGTTTGTCTCGCATGGTGAATTTGATTCCGTATTTCCGATTCGAATTGGACACGAGACAGCGGATTATTTTCAAGCGCTGACGCCGCAATTGACCTTTAAGATTTATCCGACCGACCATGGCGTGTCCGAAGAAAATCAACGGGATTTTCTTGCATGGCTACTTGAGAACAAGGGGGAACAAGCACAATGATGCCAGCATACTTTTTTGCCCATGGCGCGCCGTCCATTGTATTGGAGAATAATGGTTATACGGCTCTATTGAAAAGCTTTAAGGAGCAGACGCCAAAGCCGAAAGCGATTGTCCTTTTTTCCGCCCATTGGGAGCAGACGGTTCAGACAGTGGGCGCTGCTCCAGCGTACAGCACGATTTATGATTTTTCGGGCTTTCAGGATGAGCTGTACCAGATGACGTATCCGGCGGAAGGCAAACGCCAGCTCAGTGAAGACATTCAAGCCTTGTTCGCTGAACATGGCATTCCAAGTGTGCTGGATGAGGAGAGAGGACTTGATCACGGCGCTTGGGCCGTACTCAAGCTGATTTATCCGGATGCGGATATTCCCGTCGTCGCGCTTTCGGTTAACCGTTATTTGACCAATGAGCAGCAGTATGAGATCGGCAAGGCATTAGCTGCGCTTAGGAAGCAGGATGTGCTGATTATTGGAAGCGGCGGAACCGTCCATAATCTCAGAAAGCTGAATTGGCAGTCTGAAGGCATTGACGAATGGGCGGAATCATTCGATAATTGGCTGCAGAGCAAGCTTGAGGCATGGGATCTCCCGGCACTATTCAATTATAGGGAGCTGGCTCCCTTTGCGCAGGAGGCAGTGCCGACGAGCGAGCATTTTATCCCGCTCCTGCTGGCTATGGGCTCGGGTGATAAGAACCGTCAAGCAACGTTGCTTCACCGCAGCTACCAGTACGGCAATTTAAGCTTAAGCTGTTGGAAGTTCAACTAGAGAGCAGAAGCAGAAGAGAAGGCGAAGGTCATGACAGTTGGGACAAAGGCAGTGATCGATAGAGCAGTTATTTTCGCTCTCGCTGCCGTTTTTATTTTACAGCAGTTTACGCAGTGGGGGCCGCTTGTTTATGTGCTGGGCGGACTTTCCTTTATGGCGGTGCTCCTGCTGCTGCCTAAGCTCAAAGGAATCGCGCTGTGGCTGAGTCTTTTTTTTATAGCTGGCGGGGTCGTCCTGATGCTGGCACAGCAAGCGGATGTCGCATATTGGTTTAAAGCCGCGAGTATGAATGCGACGTTGGTTACCTTATTCGTATTTGCTCCCTTGTTCGGCATTCCGGTACGGCTGCCGGATTATGTTGCTGCTCTGAAGCGGTTCTATGAAACGCGTATGCGCAGCACGACAGCCCTGTTCATCGGTACGCAGCTTATGACGCATATAATGGGCGGGTTTATAAACGTCGGGTCTATTCCCGTCGTTTATCATTTGGTATTCGTTAAGCCCCGCTCCGGGCGCTTATCCGGGCTGCTGGCGAACGCCTTGAATCGCGGCTTTGGAGGCGCGATTTGCTGGTCGCCTTATTTTGCAGCAATGGCGCTTGTCACCTCGGCGCTTAAGCTGAATTGGTCAGCGCTGCTGCCCTATTTGATCGGGCTGTCGCTGATCAGCCTGTTGGTAAGCTTGGCTGTGGACTTTAAGCAGCTGCGTGCACAGGATGAGGCAAGTGAGCTTGCAGCAGCGCAGACAGATGAGCTGGGCCAGGAAGCCATGGAAGTCACGGAAGTCACGACAGTCACGCGATCCACGAAAGCGATCGAGAATCAGCGAGGCCAAGGCATGGAGAAGGAACACGGAAGACGGGCCTCCTTTCCGATGGGACTCGCTATTTATTTGCTGTGTGCGACGGCGGCCATTTTGCTGCTGGAGCAGCTGATTGAGCTTCCGATGGTGCTGATTACTTGCATGGGGGCGGTTGTTTTTCCGCTGCTGTGGTGCCTTGCGAAGGGAGCACTCCCGACATTCCGGCAGGGACTGACGAATCATTTGACCGTTACGCTGCCCGCTTTGCAAAAGGAGATTACGCTGTTTTTAGCCGCAGGCTTTTTCAGCGGATCGATTAGCGCTACAGGTTTTGGGCACGTCATTCCCTCCCTGCTCGGGCACATACCTCTGCCTATTGCATTATCGTTTTCTATTTTCACAATCGTTATGATTGCTGCTACCTCATTAATTGGCCTTCATCCAATTGTATGGGTGACGATTCTCGCGACCAGCATTGATCCGGACGTCGTGCAAATCAGCCCGATTTATTTCGCCGTTTTGCTGCTCGGAAGCTGGGGGCTGTCCAATCCGATTTCTCCCGCTTCGGCGGTGAACAATTTGCTGGCAGGATTATTCAACAAGTCAGTTTTCGAGCTGGCGAGGCCGAATTATAGGTTTGCTGCCGTTATGGGACTGGCGCTCTTATTGTATTTAATGATGGTCTGAATGGAGAAAGGGCACCCTTCGGGGATGCCCTTTTTGATTTTATAATGGCAATCATGGTTAAAATCATGTTCAAAATAACGCTTCAAATAGCCTAGCGAAGCTGCTACTCCTTCAAAATCAACCCAAACAGCGCCACAAACACATACGCCTGCTCTCGCGAAATGACGCAATCCTTCAAATCCTCGGGGGCTACGGCAATCCCATTAAATTCGCAGGTGCTTAAATCAAGGCCAGCGAGCTTCGTATTTGAAAATTGGGCTTGGTCAATTTGGCATTGGAAAAGCTCGAGTTTTTGCAGCTTTGCAAAGCTGAAATCAACTTTGCCCATCGAGTTGTCCTGGAAGGATACCTGCTTCATATCAGACATTCTAAAATTGGCGTAATCGGCCAAATTGTCCTTCCAAACCATGTTTCGCAGCGTGGCTCCGGTCAAATTCATGCCAATCATTTTGCAGTTTTTGAACACAGTCCGGTGGATAATGGCATCGCTAAAATCGGCATTCGATAAATCACATTTGTCGAAAATCACATCCGTCAATTCGACCTCGTTCAGCGCAGTCTCGGTAAACGTGACATTTCTGAAAATAATTTTGTCGAAAATCACCTTGCGAGCCTGCTGTCCATCCCATACGCAATCCTGGATAATGCCCATTTCAAAAAAAGCATGAGATTGCAGCTCGGTCTGCTCCAGCACAGGAAGCTCAATCGGCAGGATCGGTGCCTCAATCGCCATCGTTTTCTTCTTTTTATTCAATACGATCATCTCCCAAACTTCTTCCAGCTCATTTGTCCGTATGCAACCTTTAAATATTGAGCGGTGTCGAGTATAAAATATTGCGATAATCACTCGGCGTCATGCCCTCATAATGCTTGAATGTTCGCAGAAACAGCTTATAATCGGAAAAACCGCATTCGCCAGCAATTTCCTTTACGCTCAAATTCGTGTTCAGAAGCTTCAGCTTCGCCCGGCTGATCCGCTGCGTCAAAATATAAGCTTTAATGCCCATCCCTTTCTCCCGCTTCACAACCTTCGAAATGTAATCCTTATTAAAGTTGAACACTTCTGCAATTTTACGGACATTAATGTCCAGATGCAAATGGGCATCAATCCACCTGCAAATGTTGTCGACGATGGCGTGCGGGGCATGATTTTGCCGGTCAATCGTCCGCGTAAGCTCATTCAATAATAACAATAGAGCGGCATTTGCCTCCTCCGCCGAAAAAGAAGAAACATGCAGCAGCTGCTTAAACAGCTGATTAATCGTCGACGGACCATCAATCGGCACATGGGTCGGATAGCTCCGATATGGCTCCGCCTTCGTACCGTAATGTACCCAATAAAAGCTGACGGGCGACTCGCTATTCCGATAGCCAAAATGAGTCATGCCGGGCCGCAGCAGCAGCATATCACCTGGGCGGACGACATATTCCCGCTCTTCCTCAGCGATATACATCTGTCCTTCCAGCATCATAATGATTTCATAATGCAGCGCATTTCGTTTCATGTGCGACCAGTTGCCTTCGGATATGAATTTACCGCATAAGTAATGGCTCAGCTTTTCATTCATGTAGACTGATTTATCCACCTTTTCTTTGATTATGAGTCTGATTATTTCGAATTTGATTTGATAAGATACTATCATGAATGGTAGCCACTGAATAGCAAATAGCTGATTTTAGGTCTAGGGAGGACTCATAAATATGGCAAAAATAAATCAAGGCTTCGTCAGCCAAAGCGACGTATTGCTACTGGACGGCCTCTTTAAAACGTCACAGGAAGTTGGCGAGCGTTATCTGCACGCGCTTGATATCGACCGTTTTCTCGCCCCGTGTTATGAGGCGCATGGCTTGGCTCCCAAGCAGCCGCGGTACGAAGGCTGGGAAGCCAGAACGATCAGCGGTCATTCGCTCGGGCATTATATGTCGGCACTTGCCGTCACCTATCAGGCAACGGGCCATGAGGCGCTAAAAGCGAAGCTGGATTATGCCGTATCGGAGCTTGCAGGCATTCAAGCGGCGACCGGCAGCGGATACGTTGGCGGCTTGGTCGAAACTCCTTTTATCGAAGCGTTTAAAGGAACGGACATTGGCGGTTTTAGCATGAACGGGTATTGGGTTCCGTGGTACAGCGTGCATAAAATTTATCAAGGCTTAATTGATGCGTTCACGCTGACTGGAAATGAGGAGGCACTGCACGTTGTCAAAGCCTTTGCCGATTGGGCAGTAAATGGACTCTCGCAAATGTCGGAGGAGCAGACGCAGCATATGCTGGAATGCGAGCATGGCGGCATGAATGAAGTGTTTGCGCAGCTGTATGGCCTCACGGGACAAGCTGTCTATATGGAAGCAGCGGTTCAATTTACGCATAAAGCCATCATTTCGCCGCTGGAGCAGGAGCGGGATGAGCTGCAGGGCAAGCATGCCAATACGCAAATACCAAAGGTCATTGGTGTGGCCGAAATGTATGAGCAGAACAAGGATTTTACAACCTATCGCACAGCTGCCGAGTTTTTCTGGCATACGGTGGTCGGCAGACGCTCTTATGTTTTTGGCGGAAGCAGCCTCTCGGAGCATTTTGAAGCGATGGATATGGAAAGCTTGGGCATTAAATCGGCAGAGTCGTGTTTTACACATAACATGCTTGTGCTGACCCAATATTTGTTTAGCTGGGAGCAAAACAGCGCGTATATGGATTATTATGAAAACGCCTTATACAATCACATCCTCGGTACACAGGACCCGCATACGGGCAATAAAACTTATTTTGCCTCGACGCTGCCGGGCCATTTCAAAATTTACGGCACCCGCGATTCCGCTTGGTGGTGCTGTACCGGAACGGGCATGGAAAACCCGGGCAAATATGCCGAGGCGATTTATTTTGAAAAGCAGGATGATCTGTATGTGAATTTATATATGGCCTCCGAGCTGGAATGGAAAGCCAAGGGGCTGGTCATCAGGCAGGAAACAAGCTTTCCGTATTCAGACACCGTGAAGCTTGTTATTGCCGAGGGAACGGCAGAGGCTAATCTTAAGCTGCGCGTCCCATCCTGGCTGCCTTGTGAGCTAGTGGCGGTCGTCAACGGCGAGCGCAAATATGTTGAAAAACAAGCCGGATACTTGACCATCAGCGGGACATGGAGCAAGGGGGATCATATTATTGTCACGCTGCCGCTGGCACTGAGGAAGTACACCGCCAAAGATAGCGCAAGCAAAATCGCCTTTCTTTATGGCCCAATCGTGCTTGCGGGAAGGTTTGGGGCTGATGGCCTTCCGGAGGATACGATCGTCGATGAGACCGCATTAAGCATGAAGACGGCGGATGTGCCTGTGCTTTGGACGGAAAGTGAGAACCTGTCTGACTTCATCAGGCTGAAGGACGCCGAAACGCTGACATTTGAAATAGCGAAGGAAGTGACCTCCGATGGGAAGGGGGCAGCACTCGTGCCTTTCTACGCGCTGCATCATGAGTTTTATACGCTGTATTGGAATTTGAATGACGAAGGCGATGCTTTTGAGAAGAAGCTAAATAAGGTGACCATCGATAGCGTACAGCCGGACGGGCAGCAGGATGAAATCGGGCATCAGCTTCAAGGCAACTGCTTAACGAGCCCCTATAACGGGTCGTTCACGGACAATCAGAACAAGCTGCATATGTGGAGAGAAGCGTTTGGCGTCAGCGATGCTTACTTCAGCTACCGGCTTGCGGTTGATGGATCGAACAAAAATAATCTTTGCGTAGCTTATTGGGGCGGCGATCATTTTCGCTTTGAGCATGAAGGTACGGCATATAACCGCGAGTTTGAGGTGCTGGTCGATGACGAGATCGTCGGAGAGCAGACGATTCATTGCAATAAAATCGGCCATATTTTTTATGTGACCTATGAGATAGCAGAGCCGTTCACACGAGGGAAGGATAGTGTCATTGTCACCTTTAAGGCCAAGTCGCCTGCGAGCTGTGCGGGGCGTGTTGCGGGAGTTAGAACGACAAGTGCGATAGTCAGCCCATAGGGCTGCGGTACAAAAGAGCGACACAACACCATGGTACAAAAGATCATGGTACAAAAAGATCAAAGTACAAAATCAAGGGAAGCAACTGGGGCCATAAAAGGCTCCGGTTGTTTTGGCATTTTCACCGATTGAATCACAGTTGCAAGCAAACAGCGAAAACGGTTCGATGAAAATCGAACATTGAAACTTTATCCCCAGTATGTTATTTTCTTAAAATATAGGAAAGACATGATTTCGCCAACCTTTCTCTATATTTCTCGGACTGAAACGCGCTGCGCCGCCAGAGGACGACGAATTCGTTTTTGCTTGAATACAACGATAGCTGTACTTTGAAAAATCTTTATTGTGGCTCGGGCCCCAGAATGCCGCCCGGTAAAATGGATATATTAGTTTAAAACAAGGAAGAAGGTTTTGGAATCATGAACGAAACTTTAAATAATCGGATGATTGTGTTGGCAGCACGGCCTGAGGGCATGCCGACAGAGCAGCATTTCGCGATGAAGGACGCTAAGGTAGAGCAACCGGCGGAAGGGCAGGTAGTCGTCCGCAGCCTGTATTTATCGGTTGATCCATATATGCGGGGACGGATGAATGACAGCAAGTCATATATTCCTCCATTTGCTTTAGACGAGCCGATTGTCGGCGGTGTTGTTGGCGAGATTGTCGAATCGAAATCCGAGCAGTTTGCAGTTGGAGACAAGGTGCTCGGCATGCTGGGCTGGAAGCTGTACAATGTCGTGGATGCTGCCAGCGTTCGCAAGGTAGATGATCAAATGGCGCCATTGCCCGCTTATTTGAGCGTTTTGGGCCTTACAGGGCTGACTGCTTATTTCGGCTTGCTGGATATTGGACAGCCTAAGGCAGGGGAAACCGTCGTCGTATCTGGCGCAGCAGGTGCGGTCGGCATGATTGTCGGGCAAATTGCGAAGCTCAAGGGCGCTCGAGTCGTTGGCATCGCAGGAACGGATGAGAAAACCAGCTATTTGAAGCAGGAGCTCGGCTTCGATGAGACGATTAACTACAAGACGGTCGGTGATCTGGGCAAAGCGCTGGAAGCGGCATGTCCGAATGGAGTCGACGTTTATTTCGACAATGTCGGCGGCGACATTTCCGATCAGGTGATGCAGCTGCTGAACACGCATGCGCGCATTCCGCTATGTGGAGCTATTTCCTCATACAATAGCAAATCAGGCGACATCGGTCCCCGGATACAGACGCAGCTGATCAAGACGCGTTCGCTTATTAAAGGCTTTGTGCTGGGCGACTATGCCGACCGTACGGCTGAAGGCATTCAGGCGCTAGGACAGTGGCTCGGAGAAGGCAAGCTGAAATACGAGGAGACGATTGTCGAAGGCTTCGACAAAGTGCCTCAAGCGTTCCTGCAGCTGTTTGAGGGCAAAAATATGGGGAAAATGCTGGTTAAGATTCCTTAGAAAAAGGCATCGACAGAAATGTCGGTGCCTTTTTCTAAGCTTTTTTCTTCGTTACGGTCTCTTAAAGGTAAGGCTGGTATGATTATTGTAAGTATAAATTGACACAAAGAAAGGACAGGTGCGCTGCCCTGTCCTTTCTTAATAGATTTGAGGATAAACGCGTGATGAGTTTACGGTTCGAGCAAGGTTACAGGCTACAGATCGACTCTCAAGGTGCCCAGCATCTTGGCGAATTTCAGATCATGGTACGATAAAAAAAGACTTTCCCGCGTATCGAGGGCGGAAATTTGCTCGATATCGTCCGCGCTCAACTCAAAATCGAAAATGTCGAAGTTTTCGACGATCCGCTCTTTGCGCACCGATTTTGGAATAGCTACGATTTCACGCTGAACAAGCCAGCGCAACACAACCTGGGCGACGGACTTGTTGTGTTGCGCTGCAATCGAGGTCAGCACTTCGTTGCCGAACATGTTGCCCAGTCCTTCAGCGAACGGCGCCCACGACTGGTGCTGCACTCCCTGCTCTTTCATAAAAGCGGCGCTCTCGAGCTGCTGGTAGAACGGGTGTGTCTCGACCTGGTTGACGGCGGGCACGATTTCGTTATGCACAATGAGGTCCATCAGACGGTCGGGCAGGAAGTTGCTGACACCAATCGCCTTGATTTTGCCTTCGCGGTACAGGTCTTCCATCGCACGCCAAGCGCCGTAATAATCGCCGAACGGCTGGTGAATAAGGTACAGATCAAGATAGTCGAGCTGAAGCTTATTCAAGGATTTGGAAAACGCCAGCTTGGCACTCTCGTAGCCGGCATCTTGAATCCAGAGCTTGGTCGTGATGAACAGCTCCTCACGCGGTACGCCGCTGCGCTTGATCGCGCGTCCGACCGCTTCCTCGTTCAGATAACCGGCGGCGGTATCGATCAGGCGGTAACCGGCTAGCAGCGCTTCATATACCGCGTTCTCGCATTCTTCAGCATCGGGAATTTGGTAGACACCGAAGCCGATGATTGGCATTTTCACACCGTTGTTCAAGGTTACAGTTTGCATTGTAATTCCTCCCATTATTCAAATGTAATAGGGCAAATGGCATCGAATCCCGGGAATCGCGCGCCGCAGCGGCTGATTTCGCGAACGGCCGATTTGCATTATAATAAGCTTATCGCCTTCGTGTTACACGAAGTCAAGCGGTCTTATCATTTTTCCCAAGGAGGATTACTCATGCATACGGTCAAAGAAGCCGCCCTGTTAACGGGACTTACCGAGCACGCTGTACGCTTTTACACCGATAAAGGGTTGGTGCCAAGCCTACAGCGCAATGAGAATAATATCCGGCTGTTCGACGCAGAATCCATCAACTGGCTGTATGGCGTCAAATGCCTCAAGCAATCCGGGATGCCGATTGAAATCATCAAAATGTACGTCGATCTCTGTATCGAAGGGGATTCGACCATTCCGCAACGCTGCGAAATCATGATGGAGCATAGAGAAGCGGCGATCGTTCAGCTCGAAGAAGCCAAACAGCGCGTCGCCCATTTGGAAGAGAAAACCGCCCTATATCAGGCCATTATGGAGCATCGTACTCCAGACACGACCAATCCCGGCAACTGGGAAAAATTCCGGCATATCCATGCTGACGTATTTTATTCGCCCTCTGTTCCACGAGGAGGCGAATAATGAACGCTTAGTCGTAGTATTCGCACGAGCCCCATGCTATCATTAAGAAGAAAAGAAGCAGCTTTTACAGCAATACCATACTAACGGAGGTGTTTTATGAAAGCGCTATTTATTGGAGGAACGGGAACGATTAGTTCTGCCATTACGAAGCAGTTAGTAGAGAGTGGATGCGAGCTTTATCTTTTGAACCGGGGAACTAGAAATGCTGATTTGCCAGCAGGTGTACATAGCATTAAAGCCGATATTAATAATGAGGAGCAGGTGGCGGCGCTTATCGCCGATCTGTCATTTGATGTAGTAGCGGATTTTATCGCCTTCAAGCCAGAGCAGCTCGAGCGCGATTACCGCTTATTCAAGGGAAAAACCAAGCAGTTTATGTTTATCAGCTCAGCTTCAGCCTACCAGACGCCGCTGTCGGATTATCGCATTACCGAAGGAACGCTATTATCCAATCCGTATTGGGAATACTCCCGCAACAAAATTGCATGTGAAGAGTATTTGACTAAGCAGTACCGCGAGCAAGGCTTCCCGATCACGATTGTAAGGCCAAGCCATACGTATGACGAGCGCTCGATTCCGCTGGGCGTGCACGGCAATAACGGAAGCTGGCAGGTCGCTAGGCGTATGCTTGAAAATAAACCGGTCATCATCCATGGCGACGGCACGTCCCTCTGGACGATGACGCATAACAGCGATTTTGCCAAAGGCTTTATCGGTCTAATGGGCAACATCCACGCGATTGGCGAATCCGTGCATATCACGTCGGATGAGTCGGTGACCTGGAATCAGATTTATGAAATCATTGCGGATGCGCTAGGCGTAAAGCTGAATGCGGTGCATGTAGCCTCTGATTTTCTCGCTGCGGGCAGCAAATATGATTTCCGGGGCGGCTTGCTGGGCGACAAGGCGAACTCCGTCGTCTTTGACAATGCGAAGCTGAAAAAGCTTGTTCCAGAGTTTGTAGCTACGACGCGGCTTGATCAAGGCATCAAGCAGACGGTTGCCCACATTATGGCCAATCCTGAGCATCAGAAGGAAGACGAGGAATTCGATCTCTGGTGCGATAAAGTAGTGAATGCTCTGGCTGCTGCCGAAAAAGCTTTAGCCGAATAGCTCGTTTGAAGCGGCTGCTTCAGCATGATGCTTGTCTCTCATGCCGGAGCAGCCAATTTTTTCGGGTTAATCCGCCTCCATAGCCGCCCAATTCACCGTTTGAATTAATAACGCGATGACAGGGGATGAGGATAGCCAGCTGATTGGCTCCATTGGCCTGGGCGACTGCGCGAAAGGCTGTCGGCTTTCCAAGTGCTGCCGCAATGTCGGAATAAGAACGAGTTTCGCCCGGCGGTATTTGCAGCAGCTGTGCCCACACGCTTTGCTGAAACGGCGAGCCTAATAAAAATAGCGGCGTCTTAAATTCCGTCAATTTCCCGTCAAAATAAAGCGCCAGCTCCCGTTCAATAGACTGAATGGATGCTGTTGTGCCGGGAATGACCGCGGATTTGGTCCTTTTGCGCAGCCGCTCGACCTCGCGCTCCAGCCCCCTCCGATCTACAAACTCCAACAAATACAAGTGCTGCTCATCGCCAATCGCCATCATTGGGCCAAGCCGCGTATCGATCCAAGCCGCCTTCAGCACTTTGCCATCTTCCAATAAAGTAGGTGCCGCGCCCATAATACGGGAGAAGGCATCGCGAAACCCGCTGCTGGATTCATAGCCGGTCGTGAGCTGCGTATCCATAACCGATTGGCCAGCTCTAATGTTTTTCAAGGCGATGCCCATACGGCGGGCACGGGCATATTCGACGAAGGTCATGCCGAAGCGCTGCTTAAATTGGCGGCGAGCCGTTGATTCATCGACGGATAGATTTTTGAAATCCTGGCCCTTCCAGCGTTTTTCCGGATTTTGCTCCACCGCTTCGACGAGCAGGCGAACGACCTCTGACACTTGATTCGGATGGGAAAGCGGCTGGCAGCGCTGGCAAGGGCGGAAAGACGCAAGCAAAGCCTGCTGCGCCGTTTCATAAAACTCGCAGTTTTCAAACTTAGGCTTGCGAGCGGGGCAGGTTGGCCGGCAAAATACGCCCGTCGTTTTGACTCCAACGTAAAAAACGCCCTCATATTCGGTATTTTTCTCTATTAAGGCCCTATAGCATTCGGGATAACGTTCGGCAGGTATCATGGCATGCGCCCCTTACTTTTCTGATGGATTTTATTATATAGATTCCTGACTGCCGTTGCAGCCGAAAATCAGGCATTGATTTCACCGCGAAACGGCAGCTTTACCGCCGGAGGACGGCTTCAGCCGTTTACGCTTGCTATTTTACCGTTTATAATGAAACTTCCAAGCAAAGTCGTAACGATTATAGTAACAGGAATGGAGGGCATGAATACATGTCTAGCTTGCCAAATTGTCCACAGTGCCAGTCGCCATATACATACGAGGATGGGCTGATGCTTGTTTGCCCGGAGTGCGCGCATGAATGGAATGCAAATGCACAGGATAATGCCAATGAGGATGAGAAGGTTGTAAAGGATTCGAACGGCAATGTGCTGAGCGACGGTGATTCGGTCACGGTCATTAAAGATTTGAAGGTCAAAGGCAGCTCGCTCGTCGTCAAAATTGGCACCAAGGTCAAAAACATCCGGCTCGTCGACGGCGATCATGATATTGATTGCAAAATTGACGGCTTTGGCGCTATGAAGCTGAAATCGGAGTTTGTTAAAAAAATATAGAGTGGAAGCAGGAGGGATTGTACGATGGAAATAGGGATTAGTACGTTTGTCGAAACCTCGCCCGATGTAGAAACAGGAGAGGTTATGAGCCATGCCCAGCGTATTCGCGAAGTGGTTGAAGAAATTGTGCTTGCGGATCAGGTCGGGCTGGACGTTTATGGAGTAGGCGAGCATCATCGCGAGGATTATGCGGCCTCCTCTCCAGTCGTTATTTTGGCGGCTGCTGCCGCACAAACGAAGCAGATTCGGTTGACGAGCGCCGTTACGGTGCTGTCCTCGGCTGATCCCGTGCGCGTGTTTCAGGATTTTGCTACGCTGGATGGTATCTCAAACGGGCGTGCGGAAATTATGGCAGGGCGGGGCTCCTTCATTGAATCGTTTCCGCTGTTCGGCTATGATCTGGACCACTATAATGAGCTGTTTGATGAAAAGCTGGCGCTGCTGCTGAAAATTCGCGAATCTGAAAAGGTGACCTGGGCAGGCGGCCATCGCCCAGCCATTAACAATCTGGGCGTTTATCCACGCCCTGTTCAGAACCCTTTGCCGGTATGGATCGGCAGCGGCGGCAACCAAGAATCGGTTGTCCGCGCGGGCCTGCTCGGCCTGCCGCTTGTGCTCGCCATTATCGGGGGCAGTCCGATGAATTTTGCACCGCTGGTGCAGCTGTACAAGAGAGCAGCAGCCCATGCGGGGCATGATGCCTCGAAGCTGCCTATCGCTTCGCACTCGCACGGTTTTATTGCAGAGACGACGCAGCTTGCAGCAGACAAGTTTTTCCCTTCCACGCAAGCGGTTATGAATGTGCTCGGCAAAGAGCGGGGCTGGGGGCATTATGACCGTTCCAGCTTTGACGCTGCCCGCAGCATTGAAGGTGCGCTTTATGTCGGCGATCCCGAAACGGTTGCCCGTAAAATTATTAACCTGCGCAAGCATGTCGGCATTACGAGATTTTTGCTCCATACGCCGCTCGGCACGATGCCGCATGAGGACGTAATGAACGCAATCAAGCTGCTTGGCACGGAGGTTGCACCGCGAGTGCGCGAGGAAATTGCCAAGTGGGAAGCGGAAAACGAAGGAAAGACGAACTAAAATAGTGTGATGACATAAAAAAGCGCCTCTTGCTTGCGGACCAGCTCTGATAATGAACTGGACCCGTAAAGGAAGAGGCGCTTTGTCGTTTCTGTTGGTGCATGGCTGAAGACGGCCAATAGATAGCTGCAAGATTTAAGAGGTTTTGGACAAGTTGTCTCCCAGCTTCTCGACACCGTCAAAGATGTGGTAGCCGTAGCCCCAGAAATCATTGAAATCGATAATGAATACTTTTTTGTTTTGGATAGCGGACATGCTTTGCAGAGCTGGATTTTCATAAATATTTTTCACCGATTCATTGATGTCCGGACCGCCTTTATAATCCGAGATGACAAGGAAATCAGGGTTTTTCGCAACGAGCTGCTCCGCGCTGATTTCACCGGAAACGTCGGCGAAGCTGTTGGTCACCTTCAACAGGCTAAGCGCCTCGGCTTGGAAGGTATCATTATTTGCGCTGTAGACGGCAATGGAATCCGGCGTGCTGCTTCCAATAAAAGCAAAGCTCTGCTCCTGATTGCCGGCAAACCGAGTCTCGATATCCTTGGCGCGCTGCTGCAAGCTCTGGACAAGCTCCTGCGCCTTATCCTGTACGTCGAAAATTTGGCCCATTTGCTCAATGTCTTTATAAAGATCACTGAGTACAGCACCCGGACGGGAGTTGTTTTGAACAAAAGTAGCAATATTAAGCTCGTTCAGCGAGTCAACCGTTCCGACGCCCCAATCTGCATCTGCAAACAGGTCGCCACGGCCGAGGACGATATCCGGCTTCGCTCCGACGACAAGCTCCTTGCCGACATATGTCTCGGATAAGACAGGGATTTTGGCGAATGGCTCGGCAATGTCAGCCTCCACATCGCCGTAAAGGGCGGCGACGCCAACGACTTTATCCGTCAAACCAAGTCGGATCAAAATTTCCGCAGCGGACTGCGTATTGGCGACGATGCGCTCCGGTGCTTTCTCGAACGTTTGCGTTTTCGGCTGGAAGGAGCCGCTTTCTGCCGACAAATTGAAATTTTCAAGGGTGAGCGGATAAGCGGTTTTGCCGCCGGGGCTCGGAGAAGCCTCTACTACTGCTGCTGAAGCCGTCGCTTCGGCGGAAGGGCTCGGGGAACTGCTTGGCGAATTGGTCGAAGCGGAAGAACAGCCAGCGGTTACTGCCAGAGCAAGGGGAAGTGCAAAAAACGTCATTTTACGCAAAAAACGAAACATATCCTACTAACCTCATTTCATATATTGTCTTTAATTGACGAAGAGAATCATTATCAATTATACTTAAAAACAGTCAGTTGTAAACTAAAATCGGAACAATGAATGAAAAGGCAGGGTAAATCGGGATGGCAGAGGTTAGTGTAAGCAGGCAGGAAGAGAAAGAAGCTCTCATTCGAAAAAAGTCGCTGTTTTTAACTTTAATGCTCGTACTCGCGGCTGTTATCGTGGTGTCGATTGGCGTTGCCGTATCAATCGGGCAGGTAAAGATTCCGTTAGGGGATTCTTATCGGATTTTGCTCTACAAGTTATTAGGAATCCAGCTAGGCGACGGGAGCGCGATGGAGACAAGCTCGTTTGTCGATATTTTATGGCAAATTCGGTTTCCACGTGTATTAATGGCATTGTTTATCGGGGCCGGGCTTACGATGTGCGGCACGGTCATGCAGGCGGCGGTGCAAAATCCGCTGGCAGACCCGTATATTTTGGGCATTTCCTCGGGCGCATCGCTCGGTGCGACGTTTGCAATTTTAATTGGCTTTGGCGCGGGCGGTCTGCTCGGGCAGACGGGGGTTGCCTTCTGGGCATTTACAGGCGCTTTGGGCGCATCGCTGCTCGTCTTTATATTAGCAGGCATTGGTGGCAAAATGACGTCGGTTAAGCTGGTTTTGTCGGGGATGGTCATCAATGCTTTATGTACGGCTTTCGCCAATTTTATTATTTATATCGCAAACAATGCCGTTGGCATTAAGACCGTCACGTTCTGGACAATGGGCAGCCTGGCTTCGGCAAAATGGGACAAGCTCCCGCTCATATCGCTCGTCGTTGTTGGGGCTGCGCTGTTCTTCCTTTTTCAGTCGCGGATATTAAATACCATGCTGCTTGGCGATGATACGGCGGTGACGCTGGGCGTTGATCTGGCGGTGTTCCGCAAAATTTATTTGCTGCTGGCTGCGCTTATTACAGGCGTCATTGTGGCGAGCTGCGGTATGATCGGGTTCGTCGGGCTTATTATTCCTCACATGGTGAGGGGACTGGTCGGCTCGGATCATAGAAGGCTGATGCCGGCCTCCATTTTGGTTGGCGCCATTTTTCTCATCTGGACCGACGTCATTGCCCGGACGATCATTCCAAGCGTGGAGCTGCCCATCGGCATAATTACGGCGATGATTGGCGCGCCGCTGTTCATGTACATGCTGGTCAAAAAAGGCTACGCCTTTGGAGGGAAATAACGATGAAGCTGACGGTGGATCATATTTCGGTATCGTTTGCGAGTACGGACATTGTGAAGGATATATCGCTCAAGGTAGACAACCAGCAGTTTGTAGGCCTTATTGGCCCTAACGGCTGCGGCAAATCAACCTTGCTCAAAAGCATTTATAAAGTCATTAAGCCCAAGCAGGGACAGGTATTTCTCAGCGGCACGGATGTGCTGAAATCCAAGCCAAAGGTAGTATCACAGCAGCTTGGCGTTGTCGGACAGTTCAATGAAATGAGCTTTGATTTCAATGTGCGGGAGATGGTCATGATGGGCCGGACGCCCCATAAGGGAATGCTGGAGACGGACAATCAGCGGGATGAGGAAATTGTGGAAGAGGCGCTGAGCAAGGTGAATTTGTCCCATTATGCGGAACGAAGCTACATGTCGCTCTCAGGCGGGGAAAAACAGCGCGTCGTTCTGGCGAGAGTGCTTGCACAGCAGCCGAAGTTTATGATTTTGGATGAGCCGACGAATCATTTGGACATTAAATACCAGCTGCAAATTTTGAGCATCGTCAAAGGGCTGGGCATCGGCATTTTAGCCGCCCTTCATGATTTGACGCTGGCAGCAGAGTATTGCGATTATTTGTATATCATTAAGCAGGGGCAAATTTACGCGAGCGGAACGCCAGAAGAAGTATTGACGAAAGAGATGATCAGCGACGTATTCGACGTCAATTGCGAAATTTATAAAAATCCGGTAACGGGCGGACTCGGCATCGCATATTTGAATTCGCAGTAAGTAATTAGCAAGCGCCCAGGTCGCATAAGGCAGAGAGAAGGAAATCGGGGAAACCTGAGTTTCTTCTCTTTTTCTGTTTCTCGCCCCAGACGGTTGTTCGGCTATTGGCAGCTCAAGAGTGGCTCTATTTAAATACAACAGTCCATGTAAAAAACCCCCGCGCAGGAGATGGCAATCCGGCGCAAGGGCTTGGGGAGAGAGGGGCGATCAACCTTTGACCGCGCCAGCTGTAAGGCCGCTGACGATGTATTTCTGTGCGAACAGGTAAAGCACAAGCACAGGGAGCGAAGTCATAACGAGATCGGCGAAGATCAGGTTCCAGTCCCGGCTGTATTTGCCGTAAAAATTGTAAACGGATAGCGGCATCGTCCAGTCGGAGCTGTCGGTGAGGAAATAAAGCGGAATCGTAATATCATTCCATACCGACATAAACACCATAATCGCCACAGTCGCGTTCACGGGAACGATGAGCGGTGTAATAATGCGGAAGAATACAGCAAGCATGCTCGCGCCTTCAAGGAATGCTACTTCATCGAGAGCTCTCGGTATCGATTTGATAAAGCCGCTATACAGGAACACGCTGAACGCGACGTTCAAAGCGGCGTAAATGAAAATAACACTCGTAATGCTGCCATAGAAGCCCAGCCATTGTACGACACGAATCGTCGTGATAATCGACATCGGAGCAATAAGTCCCATAAAGAAAAACATATACAGGAAGCTCGACAGCTTTGATTCTCTTCGCACCAGAATGAAAGCAGCGGCTGAAGAGGTAATAATGTTGACGATGGAAGATACGCCAGTAATCAGCAGGCCATTCAGGAAGGCACGGCCGAGGCCGCCTTCTTTAAAAACCTGCGTATAGTTGGAGAACATCCACTTGTCCGGAAGCGCGAGCTTAAAGCGCAGCACCTCGGAGCTGGTCATGAAGGAACCGAAAATCATCATGAGCAACGGCACAATAATGATCAGGGAAGCGATCAGCAGAAAAATTTCGACAATATAGTTGCGAAGCGCAAGTTTGCGTGTGTAGCTCATTATTCAGCAACCTCCTTACGACGCATGAAGATCAGCAGTGGAATGGAAATAACGGTAACCGCCGCGAACAGCAGCGTATTGATCGCTGTACCCATGCCCCAGTTGCCTTCTCCGAAGGCGCGGAGAATAATCGTTCCGACAACCTGGGAAGCGTTCCCCGGTCCGCCGCCTGTAAGGACGAATACTTCGGAAAATACCTTCAAGCCGCCAATGAGCGTCAGCATGAGATTGATATTGATAGCGGGCAGCAATAACGGGAGCGTAATTTTGCTGAACGTGCTCCACACGCCTGCTCCGTCAATCGTCGCTGCTTCATAATATTCTTTGGAAATAGACTGGAGTCCGGCCAAATAAATCGCCATCTGGAAGCCGGTATGCTGCCAGATCGACACCAGGGCAACGGTCCAGATTACAATGGATGGATTGGTCAGCCACGATTGGCCAAAGACACCTAGGCCGATGGCTTCCAGAAATTTATTGATGGTGCCATCTGTACGCAGCATTGGCGTGAACACAATACTGATAACGAGAACGCTCAAAATCGACGGCGAATAAAAAATCGCGCGCAGCAGATTTTTGGATTTCAGTCGCATGTTGAGGCCAATGGCTAAGGCGATACCAAGCACATTTTTTCCGATAACCGTAACAATCGCGAAAATAAAAGTATTTTTCAGGGCTAAAATAAGCGTCTTGTCGGAAAAAATCTGTTTGAAATTGTCCCAACCGATAAATTTAAGCGTTTCGCGGTCAAGCCGCCAGTCCGTAAAGGAGTAAAACAAGCCGATGAGGGCAGGCAATACGAAAAATACACAATAAACGAGCAGGGCCGGCCATATTAGATAATAAGGATACAAGCTTTTTGTCTTCATCTGTAATCACGCTCCATAACAGCTTGGGGCAGAATAAAGCCCTGAAGGACTTTATTCTGCCTAGTGTTCTATCAATTAAAATCCGGCAACGCCTTTATCTTTCATCAATTGTGCAAACTTGTCGTTCCAAGCAGACAATACTTCTTCCGGTGTTTTGGCACCAGCAAACTGATCCTGCAGGTTTCTGTACAGCTCACTGCGGTCTACCAGCATATGCGCATCTGTAGTCAGAACGGTTTTCTTCGGTGTAATGTAGTTATCTACGATTTCCTGCTTGTAGTCAGGCAGCTTAGGAGTCGTCACATCGTTGAAGTTGGAAACATAGCCCTGTGAATCAACAATTTTTTGTGCCTGCTCTTTGGAAGCGATGAACTCAAGGAATTTTTTAGCTTCAGCCATATGCTTCGCTTTTTTAGGAATGAACAGCTGTCCACCAAGCGGGCTTGCGCCAAGGCTTGCATCTTTGGAAGAAGGAATCGCGAACAGTCCAAGGTGGATGCTAGGATCTTTTTCCGCTACGTTCTCGATCAGCCAGTCGCCCATGAACATCATAGCCACTTCTTTGTCCAGAAATTTACCAACGGCCATATCGTAGCTGTCGCTCAAAATATCAGGATTCGTGTAGCCTTTTTTGAATACTTGGTACTGCTGGTCCAGCAAAGTTGCGAACTCAGGGATGTCTGTCCATTTTTTCTTATTGCTGTTCAGATCATCGAACAACGTTGGGTCATTTTTCGCTGCATAATCTGCGAATGCGGCTGCTGGCCAGATGTTGGCTGCCCAATTATCCTTGAACGGCATGAATACCGGTGTTACGCCGCTTGCTTTAATCGCTTCGCATACCGCAAGGAATTCCTCGAAGGTTGTCGGAATCGACAGGTTCAGCTCCTTGAACATATCCTTGTTGTACACAACGCCTTGCATGCCTGTGTCTTGGCTGACATGGAAGCTGTATACATGATCATTAGCGGACAGCACATCTTTGTTCAACAGACGGCCAACCCATGGCTCGCTATCCAAAATTTCAAAGTTGCGCTCCAAGTTCAGGTCGGTTACGGCGCTTGCCAGGTTGTACTGGATAATATCTGGAGTTTCATCAACCGCCAGCTTCGTTTGCAGCACGGTTGCTGTCTGCTCAGCTGGAAGCAGTTGAAGATTAACTTTAATGTTTGTCTCTTTTTCAAAAGCATCAAGAAGGTCTTGCGCTACAAAAGCGGAGTCCTGCGAGCTCTTGGAGATGGCTAGCTCCAGCGTTACTTTACCGCCGCTGCTGCCGCTTCCTCCGTTGGTTGCTGTACCTGCTGGGCTATTGCTGTTTGATCCGCATGCCGCCAGTGACAAAGCCAGTAAGCTTGCGATGACGCCCGTTGCAGCTTTTTTCATCTTGTGATTCATTTTTATATCCCCCCGTATTGAAATGTATGTGAATCATTCTGAATGCGGTTACAGGTTCGATTATAGACTTTAGAGCCAGATAGGTACATGTTTGGCATTTACCTTTCATGTGTAATATTCTGAACCGTCCACTCTGAGCCATTCACCGCTTGTCCGTCGATATCTGCAAATGGTACAGTAGGAGCATTAAAAGGTTCAAGGAGGAATAGGGCTGGCTATCATGAATCGCAAGTTCGGTAAAAACCAATTCCAGGCGAGTCTACAGACCAAGTTTTTTCTAACGTTCGTTGTGCTGCTGCTTATCGTGCTTGGCAGCTTTCTGGTCTATGTCAACCTCGTCGTTATACAACCGCTTAAAGAGAAGACCGAAAATGAAAAGCTGATGTCAGCAGAGAAGGTCAGCGATCAGCTCGATATTTATATCGATAGCCAAAATCAGCTATCCCAACGTATTTTGTCCAATAAAGATGTTTATATTTTGCTGGCCGATGACGCCGCTTCCCAAACGTTTGAAGGATTGTCCCGCAGCCGCAAGCTGAAGGATATTATGTTTCAGGCGATTGGGCCAAGCTTGAACATTCAGGATATGATTATTTACAACCTCGAAGGCTCTGCATTGGTCTCCTATATAGGCTACGACCGAACGCCGCCTTCTTTAAAGCCGCTGCTGGCAGACAGCGAAACTTCAGCGATTTGGAGCAGAAGCGGCTATTTGCTCAATCGGGAGGAGGCAGGAAAAGTCTCGTTTATTCGCCCGATTATCAATCAAAATGGTGAAATTTTCGGCTATTTGTCGATCCAGCTGGATCAAGCTTATTTGCAAATGCCGGCGGAGGGGCTGGCAGACAGCGAGGTATTTGTTTTGGCGCAGGACGGTCAGCTCATCTCAAGCTCGCAAAATGCAGAGGTCGACAAACTGCTGTCTACGCTGGAGCCGCGGTCGGGAGCAAGCGGCATGTATATGGATCATCAACAAAACTACATTACGTATTACAAATCCAGCAGCTCCGATTGGACGACCTATATTGTCACTCCAAAACAAGCGGTGCTCGGCCCCGTCAGCTCGATCAGCAACATTTCCATCCTGCTCATTACTTCGCTGATGCTGTTTTCCTTTTTTTACATTTATTTTTCCGCCAAAAATTTATTGCTGCCGATTCGCAAGCTGCGCAATCAAATTTTGCGTGTCAATTACAGCAATATGAATGTGAAGGTGGACAGCCGCTCGCATAATAATGAGCTGATTTTGCTCAATGAGTCGTTTCAGGAGCTGCTGGAGCGGCTGCAGCAATCGATTGAGCGCGAGAAGCTGGCGCTGCATGAGGAAATTAAAGCGCGCAATTCCGCGCTGCAAGCGCAAATCGCGCCTCATTTTATCCATAATGTGCTGTATTTGATTAGTATTGCTGCCCAGGAGGGCAAGGATCAGGTCGTTCAGGATATGTGCAAGCAGCTGTCGGACAGCCTGCGTTATGTTGTATCCTCTCCCTATCAGCATGTATCGCTGTCGGACGAGCTGGCATATACGCGCAATTATTTATCGCTCGTCCAGCAGAAATACGAGGATGATTTGGAGTGGGACATTGAAGCTGATGATGATTTGACGGGCTTGATCCAGCTTCCGCGGCTCGTCATTCAGCCGTTTGTTGAAAACTGCATTGAGCATGCATTCGAAAATACAGACCCGCCTTGGCGAATATCGATTCGCTTCAAGCTGTATAACGGATTGTGGGCGATTGAGATTAGCGATAATGGCGAAGGGCTCGCCGACGATAAAATCAAAGAAATACTCGGGAACATTGATGATTCCGATTCGGGAGCGCTTGAGCTGAAAATGAACAGCACGGGCATTGGCAATATGGGTATGGTGAATACGGTCAATCGGCTCAAGCTGATGTACAAAAACCGCCTTTTTTTCAATGTTTACAACAATGCAGAAACGGGCAAAGGCGCAACGATTCAAATTATTGCATCACTGACGAAGGATTTTTACTGATGAGGAGGGATAAGCGATGTACCAGGCTTTAATTGCAGAAGACAGCAAGCCGATCCTTCGCAATATTAAAGCGCTGCTGCAAGCAACCGAGCTGCCCATTCATATTGCCGCAACAGCGGCGAATGGCGAGGAAGCGCTGGCAGCTATGCGGCAGCATCGCATCGACATATTGCTTACGGACATTCGGATGCCGAAAATGGATGGGCTGGCGCTTATCGAGCAGGCGAAGCTGCTTCATCCGCAGCTCAAGGTTGTGCTGATCAGCGGCTACAACGATTTTGAATATACGCGCAAAGCGCTGAATTTGCAGGTGTTCGACTACTTGCTCAAGCCTGTTGAGCGCCATCAGCTGCAAGAGGTTATGGAGCGGATCATTGTCCAACTGAAAGAGCAGCAATCGGGGGAGGCCGGGAGCTTCAAAGATATCGTTGATCCCGATTTTCATGCAGAGCTTAGGCTGGGTCCGGAATTTCGGGAACAGACGAAAGCGCCTTTTCTCATCCATAAGCAGCCCTTCTCGCCGAATAAGGAGCAATGGAAGCTGAGCGTGCTGCAAGCCGGCTTGACGGAGGTTTTTGCTCCGCATGACTGTTGGGTTTTTCCAACGCAGCAGCCCTATCAGTTTTTTGTCCTCGTTAATCTTTCGGTAAAGGATAAATACCCTTCCGCTTATGAATGCATGGAGGCGGCGCGCAGCGGCTTGCTGAAGGAAGGCTTATATGCCTCGCTATGCGGCCAGCTGCAAGCAATCCCAGACGGCCGCTTGGCGGAGTTTTATCAGCAAATGTCGCGGCTTATGAAGGAACAGCTATCTATCACGGGCCCGCTGCTGCTGGATAAAGGCTATTCGGCGCTGCCGCTTGGCGCTGATTCTGCGATGACGGAGCTGCTCTCGAACAGCTTCGTGGACATGATTCGCCAGCGCCAGAAGGAGCGCTTCGCCTTAAAGCTGGCAGAGCAGCTGCAAAAGTGGCAGAGCAGCAACGTTCGGCTGGCTGAGCTGGAGCGCTTTCTGGTGCTGCTGACCGAGGCTTTCGGCAGCTCCCTCTCTGAGCAGGACCCGTGGAATAGGCTCAAGCTGACGGAACAGGCGAATAAGCTGCTGGAGTTGGACAGCTTTGCACACTTTACCGAGCAACTGCTGCTCTGGACCGAGCAATGCTTTGAGCTGCTGCAAAATCAAAATCGCAAAAGCGGCTCCGAGCTGTTTCAGCAAATTGACGAGTACGTGCAGATGAACATGTATTCGCATGTGTCCATTGCCGATCTTGCGCAGCGATTTCATGTCAGTCCCTCCTATATCAGCCGAATTATGAAGAAATATGCGGAGAAAACCTTCGTCCACTACTACTTGAATTTGAAAATCAAGGAGGCGTCCCGGCTGCTGGAAACGAAGCCGGAGATGAAAATTAAAGAGCTGTCCGATGTGCTATCGTTCAGCGACCAGCACTATTTTTCCAAAGTGTTCAAGGAATATGCAGGATGCAGCCCGACGGAGTATAAGGAGCAGCTCAAGAGCTTGTAAACCGTTTCGTCTAATATGAAAATAGGAGGATCTGCGATGAGGACTAGCGATGCTATAGCGGTTAAAATGGCTCTTTATGAATAAAACAGAGCGATTGTTAGCGATTTTACTGGAGCTCCAGCGTAAAGGCATGATGCGCGCCGAGGATTTGGCTGCGGTATTTGAGACGAGCGTTCGCACGATTTATCGAGATATGCAGGCGCTCAGTGAATCCGGTGTCCCGATTATCGGAGAGCCGGGTGTCGGCTATTCGCTCATGGAGGGTTATTTTCTGCCGCCTATTAGCTTTACCGTGGAGGAAGCCGTGACCTTATTGATTGGTACGGTTTTTGTCGAGCAGCAGTTCGATGAGGGATATACGTCGAAGGCGAGAGTCGCTCGCGGGAAGATCGAGGCTATATTGCCGGAGCGTGTCCGTGAGGAAGCGGACCGCACCAGTGCAGCCATCAAGCTGCTGGCACCCTATGATCCGCTTGCGGGCGGATTGGATAAACAGAAAATCAATCTTTTGCGCACCGCAATACTAGAACAGCGTAAAATACGTCTCCATTATAAGAAAATATATGCTGATGAGGACGGAACCCGGCATAGCACTCGGACAGTCTCGCCATATGGACTCGTGCTTTCGCAGGGCAATTGGCTGCTGCTGGCCCATTGCGAGCTAAGGGCATCGCTGCGCCATTTCCGCTTGTCGCGCATGGAGCAGCTTGCTTTGCTGGATGAGCGCTTCAGACGGCCACAGGACTTTGATCTGCATGCTTATGTACCCGAAAATGACCGCAAGCTGCCTGTGCGTATACGGGTAAATCCCTCTATAGCGGATAAAGTGAAGGAACAAAATAACTTTTATATGGAATCATTTGAGGAGAACGAGGACGGCTTGTACGTGAATTTTCTTGTTCGTGTGCAGGAGGAGCTGCTGCATTGGATACTTGGCTGGGGTTCAGGCGTCGTTGTGCTGGAGCCGGAATCACTGCGCCATCAGGTTCGGGAGGAAGCTGCTAAAATCTTGGAAAGCTACTGAAAAAGCTACTGACATACTGATGTCAGTAGCTTTTTCTTATACTGGGGCTATCTTACTTAAAGGGGCTGTGCAAATTGATAAATACGCTGCAATCTTTGAAGCAATTTGAACCATTGAAGGAGCAATATGAACGGGAGCTGGACTTGTTCACGCTCGAACAGCTGCAGAAAAAGCCGGCTGAAGCTGAATGGTCGATCGGTCAAGTTTATGTCCATCTAATCAACAGTGCGCTATACATGCAGCTTAGTTCTGCTGAGCAATGCTTGAGCGGGGAGTCGCCAGCTTCCGATAGCCCTGGTGATTCAACTAGTGAAATGAAGGAAATAAAGGAAATGAAGGAAAGGAAAAACGCCATTTATGCCGAAGGCAGCTTGCCGCCAATTCGCGTTCACGTTGATCCTTTTCCGGGATATACACCCATTCAGCCTAGCAGCAAAGAAGAGCTGATCCAAGGAATGGCAGAGGTGCTTCACCGCATGAAGGAGCTGGAGCCAGCGGTTGCACAGGCACCTGAGCATCAGACGGTTCCGCATCCGGGTTTTGGCGAGATGAACGCTAAGGAATGGTTCTTGCTCGTAGAAATGCATTTCCGCCATCATCTGCGCCAGCTGGAGCGCTTGAAGCCCTTCGTTGCTTCGATTTAACAGCTAAAGAGTCGACTGCGACTGCGGGAGCTGGTCCATATTGTGCTTCCGCAGCTTGCGTTCGCGCTTAAGCTTGTACATTGCTTTATCTGCACGGTTCAGCAAGGAATCCCCATCTAGTCCGTCCTGCGGATAAATACTGATCCCCATACTGAGCTTCGCGAACAACTGCTCATTGCCATAGCTCAGCGCTCGGCTTGCAAAACGTTCCTCTATTTCAGGAATAATCTCGTGGACGCAATCGGTGGCAGGGAGCGGGCTGATAAATAGGACGAATTCGTCGCCTCCCAGCCTAGCTGCCATGCCTTGACCACCGACACTTTCTTTAATGAGCCCAGCCGTATGCCGCAGCAAAGCATCGCCTGCATCATGCCCGAAGCGGTCATTCGTTTCTTTAAATTCATCCAGGTCAATCAGCACGACAGCGAGCTGATGCTCCTTCCGCGCAGCTTCCGCAATAGCTGCCGCCAGCCTTTCATAGAAGAAGCGGCGGTTTGGCAATTCGGTCAGCGCATCATGGTAGGCGAGAAAGGCAATCTGCTCCTGATGCTCCTTGATCAGCGTAATATTGCGGAAAATAAGAATGACATGCGGTTCATTATCTACCGTTATATAATCCCCATCAATCAGCACCGTGAGTTCTCTTTCTCCATTATGAATTTTCGTCTCCAGCTCTTTAATTTCCAGCTGGCTTCTGAGCCGTTTTTTCAGCTCGGCACTAGCTAGCGCATCCAGTCCAGTATGCTCCAGCTGCAAATGGTCAAACAGCTGCTTTGCACTTGGATTGGCTTCCTTAATGTTACCGGAGCTCTCAACGAGCAAAATCGCGGCTGGATTTAAATTGAATAGTCGCTCATATCGCTGTTTATTGCAATTGAGAAACTCAAACCTCTGCATAGCGAGTCGCAGCATAAAGCACCAGACAAGACCGCCGTATAAATAAGAGTAAGGGGGCAGTGTATTTTCGAATTGGAAATAGCCAAAGAAACCAACCCAAAGCATCGTAATAATGGTGCCGGCAATCATAAGCCGATAAATAGGCTCCCGTTCGTGATCCTGAGAAGCTCTAACCCGGGCTTGACCAAGCAATAGAAAAACAAGATAGACAATGGCAATCAAAATGCTGCCCGTCATGGCGGCGAAATAAGGGAAATTGTATACGGGATATTTCCAAATGCCAACTTGAACGAACTCTTGGGAGGAAATGTATTTTTGGCTACTAAAAATGTTGAAGGGAATAATCAGCAGTGGGATGTAGAAAATATAGGGATAAATCCAACGCGGAAGCCGCTTGTCCATGCCGGAAAATTTGGAGATGAAATGTACGCCAATTCCAGGTATGGCGATGCCAACGTTAGAAAACCACAACGCTGTAAGAGCTGGGCTGTATTCAATGGGAAGCAGAAACCGAACATACTCCTCCATAAACAAAATAAAATAACAAGCGATAATAAGGCTGACGAGCTGATGCTCGATCTTCTTCGGGTTGCGGTACAGCACATCCAGACCCATATAGAAAAATAAAAGCATCGGGAGCAAGTAAGCACCCAGTGAAACTAATACTTCCGACAGACTCAAGGCCTCTCTGCCCCTTCCGGATTCATCTGATCTGCATGCGCTGCAAACATCTAACCTCATTTTAGACAGTTCGTCGCTATTTGTCGATTTGAAATATATTTTCGTTTTCATTGGAAAATAGGGGCAGCAAAAAAGGAGGGGACTATTCCCCTCCTTAATGGCCCAAAGGCAGCTCGCACCGCCTCGCGCGGTCATCTATACCATTTTTTAAGTAGATTAGAAATGGAAGTTGTCTGGATCTGAACCTACGCGCACATTTTGATTCAAGCCGTCGATTTGTGCCATTTCTTCTGCGGAAAGCTCGAAGTCGAAGATGGCGGCATTTTCGATAATCCGATTTTCTTTAATCGATTTAGGGATGGTGATGATGCCATTTTGCAAATCCCAACGCAAAATGACTTGAGCCGTCGATTTGCCATGCTTGTCCGCAATGGCTTTCAGCACAGGCTCATCGAGCAATTTTCCCTGCATGAGCGGTGACCAAGCTTCAATAACGATACCGTGCTCGCTTGCGAAGCTTCTGATCTCTTGCTGCGTCAGGCGGGGGTGAAGCTCAATCTGATTGACCATCGGCACAATTTCTGCGCCATCCAGCACATCTTGCAGATGATGGACATGGAAGTTGCTGACACCGATTGCTTTCACGCGGCCTTCTTTATACAAGGTTTCAAGCGCACGCCAAGCTTCCTTATATTTGCCCGGCTTAGGCCAGTGGATTAAATAAAGGTCCAAATACGCTAGTCCAAGCTTTGCAAGGCTAGTCTCATATGCGGCAATTGCCGTCTCATAGCCAAGATCGGAATTCCATACTTTGGAAGTAATGAATAGTTCCTCACGGGCAACCCCGTACTGTTCCATCGCTTCTTTGATTGCTTGGCCCACGCCTTCCTCGTTCTGATATACGGCTGCGGTATCGATGCTGCGGTAGCCATTTTTAATCGCTGCTTTCACCGAGCTGACGACTTCCTCGCCGTCTTCTACTTTAAATACGCCAAGTCCGAACCAAGGCATTTTGACGCCGTTATGAAGCGTGACCGTATCCTGCAAATGTTGTGCTGTCATGAATGAACTCTCCTCCTGAAAAATAAAATGTATACTTGAGCCGCAATGTCATTTGCAGCGTTTAGCTCGTTGCTGGCTGACAACTGTAATTATGCACCCTTACACCCGAAATAAACAGTACGTACTTTAAAGTACCCATATTACTATAAAGTAATCTTTACCTACGGCCGCCACGGAGCCATTTTCTCCATGCCCCTTGTGTTCGGGTAGTATTTTTGGGACAATAATGATAAAGAAGAACGGATCGGTCGTTCAATGCAGTGGAAAGAGGAACAATCATGATGAAACCATCCATTTATGGATTAACCTTTGAGCAGCTAACCGCCTGGCTGCTGGAGTTTGGACATAAAAAATTCCGCACGACGCAGGTGTGGGAATATTTGTACCGGAAACGGGTCACGTCATTCGAGGAAATGACGGACGTAAATCCGGAATGCTTGAAGGTGCTCGAAGAGCATTTTGCAATCCAGACGCTGGCAGAGCACACGCTTCAGGAGTCGGCTGATGGAACGCGCAAATTTCTGTTCAAGCTTAGCGACGGCAATCTGATTGAGACGGTGCTGATGCGGCATAAGTTTGGCTTATCCGTCTGTGTGACGACGCAGGTAGGCTGCAACATCGGCTGCAGCTTCTGTGCGAGCGGACTGCTGGCGAAGAGCCGCGACCTGACGAGCGGAGAAATCGTTGAGCAGGTGATGAAGGCGCAGCTGTATCTGGATAAGGAGCAGCAGGGCGACCGCGTCAGCCATCTGGTCGTAATGGGCATTGGCGAACCGTTCGACAACTATACGAATTTGGTCGATTTTCTGCAAGTGATCAAGGATCATAAGGGGCTGGCGATTGGCCCGCGGCATATTACCGTGTCGACAAGCGGTTTGACGAAGAAGATTATGGATTTCGCCGACAACGATCTTGGCGTTAATCTGGCGATTTCGCTGCATGCGCCGAATAATGAGCTGCGCACGCGCATTATGAAGATCAATCGCGCATTGCCGATTGAGAAGCTGATGGAAGCGATCGATTATTATTTGGCGAAGACGAAGCGGAGAATTACGCTCGAATATATTTTGCTCAAGGATATGAATGATCAGGTGGAGCATGCGCTTGAGCTAGTAGAGCTTGTTGCGGATAGAGGGTCGCTCGTGAATGTGAACCTCATTCCTTATAATCCGGTCGATGAGCACAGCCAATATCAGCGCAGCGAGCCGGAGTCGATCCGGGCGTTCTATGATACGATTAAGAAAAATGGCCTTAGCTGCAGCGTGCGTCTGGAGCATGGCACGGATATTGACGCAGCCTGCGGACAGCTTCGCAGCAAGCAGATCAAGGCGTCCAAGGATCAAGTGCCGCAGGAAAGCGCGGCGAGATAGAGCATAGCAGGCATATAGGCATATAACAGCAAGGCATACGGGCATTTCCGACTGCTTTTTTACAGGCGGCAGGAAGTGCTTTTTTTGTGAACCAGCGATAAATGAAAGGCAGTCTTCGCAACTTGACGCAAATTAGGTTAGAATGAACAATAGAATGCTGGACAGGAGCTGTTATGATGTCGAAAGATAGAGAAGAAATTATATTAACGCAAGAGGGGCTTGCCCAGTTGGAAGCGGAGCTTGACGATCTCAAATATGTGAAGCGCAAGGAGCTCGCAGCCCGGATCAAGCTGGCCATCAGCTACGGCGATTTGAAGGAAAACAGCGAATACCATTCAGCTAAAAACGACCAGTCTTTCATGGAAACCCGAATTATTATTTTGGAAAAAATGCTCAAGAAGGCCCGCGTCATTGATGTGGAAGCATTGGATACGAGCCGGGTCAACATTGGCTTCACCGTGATTTTGAACGATGTGGAGTTCGCGGAAAAGCTGGAATACAAAATCGTCGGCACAGAAGAGGCTGACGTTGCAAGCAATAAAATATCCTACGAAAGCCCGCTCGGCAAAGAGCTGATGGGCAAAGAAGTAGGCAGCATTATTAGCGTGAACGCGCCAATGGGCATCATTAAATACGAGCTGCTCGAAATTAAGGCGTAACGCACCAACTTATTCGTGGTCAAATAGAGGAGAAATGGACAATGGCTAGAAAAAAAATCGTTCATACGACGGTAGAAGACAAGCTGAATCATAAACTAACGGTGCTGCTCAAGGAATGGGCGGGACAAAGCGGCTTTTTTGGCTACAAGGATATGGATTTCGAGCAGGTGCTGGCTTTGGTGAACACAGCAGGCTGGAAGACGGAGCTGGATCATTCCGATCCGGCGGTGCGTTCCGTACGCATGGTCAAAGAGGATACAGTCAGAAAAGCGAAGTTTATTGTGGATGACAAGGGTCGCGTTATTAAAATCGACTAAGGCGCAAAGCGGCCGGACTGGAATCGACTGCCTAGCCTTCCCTTACAACATACCGAGTTGCTGTGGCGAAAGCCCGGCGCGCAGAAAGCGTACCCTTGTGGGGAAAGCAGCCTGTGCGTCGGGCTTTTTCCTATTTCACAGCCGATATTGAATCCAAGCTCCATATTTTCGAAAAAAACGGCAATGCTAATGTTACGAAGTTTACAAAGCATTTACCGTACTCTAATACAGCTATAAACTTTCAAACGTATACTAAGGACAAATAATGAAATGAGGCGTTCTATGACAGCCGATCCGATTGCTCAATTTGAGAAGAAGATGATCATCCGCAATATAGAAACGGCAGATATCGACCAGATTATTGCTCTGCAGCTCATTTGCTTTCCTAATATGGCCCCATGGAAAAAAGTTCAGCTTGAAAGCCATCTTCGCATTTTTCCAGAAGGGCAAATTTGCGTGGAGCTGGATGGCGAAATTATTGGCTCCTGCTCCAGCCTCATCGTCAACTTTGATGACTATTTGGAGCAGCATACGTATTCGGAAATTACGGATAAAGGCTTTATCCGCAACCATAACGCGCGTGGCGAGAGCTTGTATGGGATGGAGGTTATGGTGCACCCCGAGTACCGGAGGATGAAAATCGGCAGACGGCTGTATGAAGCGCGCAAGCGGCTGGCCGAGAAGCTTAATTTAAAAAGCATTATCGTCGGGGGGCGTATTCCCGGCTATCACAAATACAGCGACAAGCTGACGCCGCGGGAATATGCGGAGGAAGTGCTGCAGCAGAACATTTATGATTCGGTGCTGACGTTCCAAATGATGAACGGCTTTACGCTCAAGCGGATTTTGACGAACTATTTGCCCGATGATGACGATTCGATGAGCTATGCCTCCTTGCTGGAATGGAACAATATCGACTACAAGCCGAGCAGCAGCAAAATCCATTATAAGCTCTCGTTTCCGGTGCGCATTTGCGTCGTGCAATATATGATGAAAAAAATCGACTCCTTCGAGGAGTTTGCGACACAGTGCGAGCATTACGTCGATGTAGCGGCCGATTACAAATCAGATTTTGTCGTGTTTCCTGAAAATGTGACGATGCAGCTGCTCTCTTTCCTCGATGATCGGTCGCCCAGCCTTGCGGTGCGCAAGCTGACGACATTCACAGCGGAATACGTGGAGCTGTTTACGGAGCTTGCCGTTAAATACAATGTAAATATTATCGGCGGCTCGCATTTTGTGGAGCGAAATAATCGCATATACAATGTGGGGCATTTATTCCGCCGCGATGGGACGATCGAGCAGCAGTACAAGCTGCATATTTCGCCAAATGAGCGCAAATGGTGGGGCATTAACGGCGGAGACCGGCTGGAGGTATTCGATACCGACTGCGGCAAAATTTCCATTCAGCTGAGCAGCGATATTGAATATCCCGAGCTGTCGCGCGCAGTGGCGGAAGCCGGTGCGCAGATGATTTTTATCCCTTTCTGTGCGGAGGATCGCCAGACTTTCCTGCGGGTTAAATATTGCGCGCAGGCGCGGGCGATCGAAAATCAGGTGTTTACAGTCACCTCGGGAACGGTCGGCAATTTGACGCATGTGGACAATGTCGATATTCAATATGCGCAGTCTGGTGTATATACGCCAGCTGATTCCTCATTCCCGCGCGACGGCATTGCCGGAGAGTGCAGTGAAAATACAGAGACGATTATCATGGTCGAAGTCGACATGGAAATTTTGCAGCGCTACCGCAAGTCCAAGGATGTGCTGACGTTCCGCGATCGCAGGACGGATATCTATTCCTTGCAAATTCATTCGTAGCATAGGAGGCGCTTATGAGGCCATTTTTGGTTGCAGCTGTGCAATATAGCTTGACGGGCATTACGGCCGAGGAAGCATTTTGGCAAAAAATCACGGCTACCATCCAAGAGGCCGCAGGACGGGGCGCGGATCTTATCGTGTTTCCCGAATACATGACCGCACATTTGCTGGGCTTTACGGAGGAAATGGATCATGAGGCAGCCTGCCGTTACTTAGACAGCTATACCGAGGATTATATGGCCTTGATGCAAAAAAACAGCCGCGAGCAGGGCTTGATGATTTTGGGCGGCACCCATATTTGCAAGGAAGACGGGAAGTTTTACAATAAAGCCTTCCTGTTCTTCCCGGATGGACGGATAGAGACGCAAAGCAAGCTGCATCTCACGCCTGAGGAGCAGACACGCTGGCCGCTGGCGGCAGGGAACAGCCTCAATATTGTGGAAACAAGCTGGGGCAAGCTGGCGATGCTGACCTGCTACGATATCGAGTTTCCCGAGCTGGCTAGGCTTGCTGCCGATCAAGGCGCGGAGCTGCTGTTATGTCCGTCTTATACGGACACCTCCTTCGGCTATTACAGGGTGCGCCTTTGCGCGCAGGCGCGGGCGATTGAAAACCAGCTGTTCGTTGTGCTCAGCGGTATCGTTGGGGAGCTGGGCGAGGATCGTCCGCAGGTCGACCGCGGCTATTGCCAGGCGGGGCTGTTCACGCCCTGCGATGTTCCTTTTGCCGAGGATGGCATATTGGAGACGGGCGAGCTGAATCAGGACATGTTCGTGATGGCCGAGTTGGATTTTTCCATGCTGCGCACAAACCGGGAGCAGGGTATGGTCGCTCCTTTTTATGACCGACGTCCTGACCTTTATAAACACCAAGAAAATAGGCTGCTGAGGGAGTGCTGAAGATGGAATATTCAACGTATGGCCGCCATGTCGCAATGGACGCTTGGGGCATTGCATTCGAGCATTTGAACGCCGCTGATCTTTTGAGTCAGCAGATGGTACAAGCAGCAGAGGCGAGCGGCGCGACGATTTTATCCGTACAAGCGGAGCAGTTCGAGCCGCAGGGGGCGACAGTGCTCGTCATGCTGTCGGAAAGCCATATGTCGATCCATACGTATCCCGAGAAGGGCTTTGCTGCGCTTGACTGCTACACCTGTGGCGATACCGTCGATCCTCATGTTGCGATTCAGGCGATGCTCGTGTTTCTTCAACCAGAGGAAACAGCGGAGGTGAAAATAACGAGGGGCATGGGCGAGCTCGTTATTAATCGTTTCCCGCTTGCGAATCGCGCGGAGTGTGACGCAGCAATTCCAGCTTCGGTCCTTGGGAGCCAGCAAGAGGAAGGGAAAATGAAGCCGTAGCCGAGCGGAGTCGCGGTACCAGTGTGCCACGAATGCGAATCCGAATGCGAATGCGAATCTGAATACGAATCCGAATGATTCTGCCGTATTCCCGCTGCTGGCGGACACCAGAGCCGTTATTTTCGGGAAAATAACGATTTTGGGATTTTCACGGACACCAATGACCTTATTTTGTTGTTTTCCTCTTCTTTATACGCCGTTTCGGTGAAATAACTGATTTGTAGTCCTCTCAAGCAGATTTTGTTCCACTTTTCTTCAAATAGTGGATCTCGTGTCCGATAGAATGAACAAGCGCCGGGTGTTCCGCCCTGTCTCCAGATAACCACGATCGCGTGGCAAATAAAGAAATAGCGCCAAGCCGGCAGGCTTGGCGCTATTTGTAATGCACATAGGCATAGAATTAAACTGCTTGCTGGAATTGCTAGCCGATGCGGCTATGATCAGCCAGCGTTGCTATCACTAGACCGTGCGGCGGAAATAGTGGCGGTGCCAACCGCATCGTTGGCCGGAGCGGCAAGGGCTGTCGCATGGTTATTAGCGCTAGGTATCCGCTCATTGGCAGCTGTCTCATAGCCGATGAAGCCTAGCTGTAGCAGCACGACTATGGCGATGAGCCAAACCCTTTTTCCAATGAAAAATCCGGGTTTATCGCTTCCCTCATAGTGGCCCCCACTCTTCAACAGGCGGCTTGCGAACCAATAGGACAGTCCGAGTGCGACAATGCCAAGCAGCGCAAGCGTGACCGATTTGTTCAGCAGCGTCCACAAATAATCGTAATATTTGATTGTGAGAAAGAGGAGCCAGAAGAAGAAGCTTCCCGCTGTTTCCAGCGTTTGCTCACGCTTGATGAACAGGAATACCGCAGCCGTCAGCAGAATGAAGGCCAACACATTGAACAGGACTACTGAATAAGCAAATACCGGGTCCAGCGATGTCATCCATAAGAGAAAAATATAGCTGAACAACAGGCTGCCCTCCCTCATATGGGCGCGCCGCTCGCCACTCAAACCAGCGAATGAGCTGCCGTATACCACTGCATTTAGCACGGTCAAGGAAATGATAATGATCGAATAAGCATCGTGCATGTTTTGGAATAGCTGATAAAGCACAATCGCAGCGGCAATATTCATCAGCATATAGGTGATCAAATGCTGCATCCGTCCTTGGAGGCGAAGCCAGCTGATGACGGCAATAGCCAAGAAAATGACGCTCAGCGGCGCTTTCCCGATCCAGGCGATGGATACGAGCCCCATGGCGAAGCCAACCGTAAACACCGTGTAGCGAACGACCGCATTTACGCGTGGCAGCAATAACATCGGTACGATGAACAGCAGCGATAAGGCATAAAGGGCATATTGTGTCTTCAGCGGCCCGTTCTCATCCGTTAGCAGCACGACAAGGCCAATAACAGAAATGCTGCCGATGATGATGCCCACAATCGTAATGACTGTTGAGACGATGCTGCCCAGCAGATGGTGGTCAGTGGTCTTTTTTGCTGTAGTATTCACGGACTGCTGAGCAGCTTCCGAAGCAGACTCTTTAACACTCTCTGTCGTTCTCTCGGCAGCAGTGGTTTTATTGCCTAACTTGTTCATATAGCGGAAAAACAGCACATTTGCCGTAAGCAGCACGATAACGAACAAGATGCCTAGCACGAAACGGAAGACGGACTCGGTCTCCAGCGAGAAACGGATGAATTTTGCTACCGTATAAGCGGATGCAGCGAGTGCGGTAAGAGTCAGCATCGTTTTATCAAGCCGTATTCGCATGAAGTAATAGAAGCAGGCCGCAATGACGGCGATATCCAAAACATTCATGAAGAGCGATAGGCCGGCATGGTCAAAGGCGCCAGCGAGGTTGAGCAGCGAAATATGCAGCATTACAAAGCTTGCCAGACGAACGATTTCAGAAGCAAGCCGCTTAGTCTGTGCCAGCAGGAACAGAGCTAGATTGAACGCCACATAAGTGGAATCGGCCAGTAGGGTGTTCATCTCTACATTAGGCGTAAACAAACGATAATCGAATAAAAAATACAGCGTGAAATGCGCCAGTATATAAGTCAGCACATATAGCGGCTTGTATCGCGTTATCCAAGCGAGCAGCAGGCTCGGCAGAGTTGAAATGAGACAAATGACGTAAGGAGGCTGATGCAGATTATATATTTGGTCAGCAAGCGCTGCGGCTGCTCCAAAGGCGATGCAGCCTGCGATGAGGAGGATGCCGCTTAGAAAAGCGGACAAGCCAAGCGGAAGCTTGCTCCGGGAGAAGCCGAAAGACAGCACATAGAAAAATAAAACGAATCCGCCGGAGGTCAGCATTTTGTGAGAGCTGCTGAGTCCGCTCCAATTCGCAGCGAATAAATAGAAAATAGCCGCAAGCAGCAATGCAATGCCCATCAGGAAGCCCATTCTTATCATGTTTATACGCAGCATAGCGTTCACTTGCCTTTCTCTGGAAGTATACGCCTCATTATATTCTCCTATTTGCCAGCGAACTAGTACTCACTTTTTATAGTACCGAATCGCCTAACAGCAGCTCGAAACTATTTTCCTGATTTTGGCGTTTAGATCATAGGAGTAGATGGAATGAGAGAAGGGGTTGGTTTCTAATGGTTCTGAAAATAGTGCAGGCAGCAGCTGTTTGTATTCTGCTGCTCACAGGCTGCTCCGCAGCCGAGAATGCGCCGCAGTCCGATACAGCGGCATCCGCCAACACGGCATCACCTGAAGCTGAAGCGACGCAAGTGCCGGAAGCTGGTTCGGCGCTGGAGCCAGAGTCTTCCGCGGGTTCAAGCCCGAGTGAAACGGCTGATGCATCCGCCAACACGCTCGCCGATTTTGAACCGGGGATGGACATTGATTGGGAAGCGGCTCAATCCGAGCTGAAGGAGCAAGGGATGGCGGAAGCGCTGCACGCGAATTTGGAGGCGCTGCTGAAGCAGGATCAGAAGGCATTTAACAGCACCTTTCTTGATCAGGCGCATGCGGAGCCGTTTCAGTTTTATTTGAGCTATTACCAATATTATTTTACGGGAATCGGAGATGTCACTTACTTTGACTCTGGCAATATCAATGTAGTTGTAAAGGTCAATTTATGGTCGGAGGCAGGTTTCGAAGAGAACAGCGCAATGACCTACACCTTCCAAAAAAACAAAGAAGGCGGCTACAAAATCGCCGTTATCGATTAAGCGGTCTATACCGTCGGCTTGCTTTTTTACCGTAAAACGCAACTTCATCTTAGTAGGAAGCGTCTATATTTTCAGCATATCAGAGGAAAAAATGACTAAAAAATCTGGAGGTTTTAAGGAAATGAGATTCAAACGGGCGCTTCTGCTCCTCTTATTATTTATATTGATGATCCCGGCAGGCGTAGCGCCAGCTTCTGTACAAGCTGCGGCAGCACCGACGATTCAAATTGTGCTGGATGGCGAAGTGGTAAGCAGCGATGTCCCGCCGTATTTGCGGGAGGATTTGAACGTAACGATGGTGCCGCTGCGCGTCATTAGCGAAAGTCTGGGCGCACAGGTGAGATGGTCGCAGGCGGCTAAGCAAGTAACGATTAGTCAGGATGATACGATTATTACGATGGTTTCGGGGCAAAATAGCGCATTCGTGAACGGCAGCGTCATTACGCTCGATGCGACGGTTCAGACCGTGAGCGGCCGTGTCATGGTACCGCTTCGTTTTGTCAGCAATCAGCTGGGCGTTGCTGTGAGATGGGATAATGAAGCCAAGGTCGTTAATTTGTACAAGGATACCGTTAGTCCGGTACCAAGCACGCCAGCGAGCCCGGCCGCAACGCCTGCTCCAACACCCTCGGCTACCGCGAAGCCGAGTCCAACGGCGACTCCGATACCAACTTCTACACCGGCCCCAACTCCTGCTGCTACAACAGAGCCGATGCCGCCGGTAGTCGTACCGACTCCCGCTGCGGGCACCGAGCTAAGAGGAGTTTGGGTATCGACGATCTACAATTTGGACTTTCCTTCAACGGCTTCCTATGGAAAACAGGCTGTGCAAGAGAAGGAATTTAAAGCATTGCTCGATGATGTGCAGGCGATGGGGATGAATGCCGTATTCGTACAGGTTCGTCCATCGGCTGATGCGCTTTACCCATCATCGCTTGTCCCTTGGTCGAAGGTGCTTACGGGCAAGCAAGGAGTAGCGCCTACCTACGATCCGCTGCAATTTATGCTGGATGAGACGCATCGCCGCGGCATGACGTTCCATGCCTGGTTCAATCCATTCCGGGCGAATACGGATACAGATACGAGCAAGCTCGCTTCCAATCATGTAGCGGTGGAGCATCCCGACTGGGTGCTGACCTCCGGCTCGCAGCTGCTCATTAATCCGGGCGTTCCGGCCGCACGCCAGCATGTGATTGATGTCATTATGGAAGTTGTGAACAATTACGATATCGATGGCGTGCATTTGGACGATTATTTTTATCCGTCCAACATTACGCTGAGCGATGATGCCACATTCAAGGCCTATAACAGCAAGAAGCTGGCGACCAAGGCGGAATGGAGACGCAGCAACATTGATGAATTCGTAAGGCAGCTCGACGAGTCGATTCATAGCGTCAGGCCGACGGTTGATTTTGGCATCAGCCCATTCGGTGTATGGCGCAACAAATCGCAGGATGCGAACGGCTCCGATACGAATGCTGGAGTCACTGCCTACGACAGCATGTCGGCTGATGTGCGCAAATGGGTCAAGCAGGGCTGGATCGATTATGTCGCTCCTCAAGTGTATTGGAGCATGTCCCTCTCCGCAGCGCGTTACGATAAAGTGGTAGATTGGTGGGCAGCCCAAGTGGCGAACACGGGTGTCGATCTTTATATCGGCCATGCCGCCTACAAGCTGGGAACGAAAGAAACAGGGTGGCAAACCTCGGAGGAACTGATCAAGCAGCTGAAATACAATACGAAGCATCCTGAGGTGAAGGGCGATATTTATTTCAGTGCCAAAGACCTGCGCAAAAACCCGCTCGGCATAATTGAAGCTTTGAAAAGCTACTACGGGAAGTAAGATCGAACAGCGTCCAAACGCACTTCTATATTTATAAAATAAAGCCAAAACAGCCGCTGCCCCCTTTTTAAGGAAGGGAACAGCGGCTGTTTTTTATTAGCCTCCAAGCAGCAGCGTGCCTGAGCCGTTTGATTTACAAAAGGTCCTGACGTGCCTGCTTCAACGCATCCTCAAGCCCGCCTTCAACAATCGTAAGCGGGACGGACAGCATGAGGTTGGTTGGCAGCTCGAAGTTTTCTACCTGCATGCCATCCTGATACAGTCCGGTTTGCGAATTGATGCCCGGCAGCAGCTTCTCTGCCTGTGTGCGCTTATCGCTGACGAAGCCGTACAGCTTCTTATTCATCGCGTAGCCAAGCCCGCACTCAAATACAGTGCCGGAATCCGGCTCATGCCCGCGAAAAGGGTTCAAGTTGGCGATGATGACATCGGCCTTCTGCACAAGCTTGACGTTGCCAGCGAATATCGCCTGCGCCGTCTCCCATTTTGTCGGTGAAGGCTTAATATCTTTATCCAGTGGGAAAATGCCTTCAAAGCCGTATGCTTCGCACAGCTCCTTCATTTGCTTGCCCAGCTCCACAGCATCGGTGCGGAACACCTCAAAGCCCGCCATGTATACTTTTAGTTTCCCAGTTGTCGTCTCGTCCATTCCCATTCTCCTTCGTGCCTAAGGCACGTTTTTAAGCTTTATTCTACTACGTCTCTAATTAAAGTAGCAATAAAAAGGCAGCTGCCCGGCTTGACTGGCTGGTCATCCAAGTCTATACTGGAACTAATTTGAAGAAGGAGGCTGATGTTATATGAGCACAATGAGCAGAGGATTGGTTGTTATGGCGTCGGTCTCTACGGACTTAAGCTAAGAAGACGGATAGAGCATTAGGCTTATGCTGGGCAAGGCGCAGCAGGGCTGCTTTTGAAGCTTTTTTGTGTCCGCAGGAGACCAGGTTGGTGTCTTGCGGACTTTTTTTCATGCGAAAGGGGCTCTGGCCGCCGAAAGGTGGAGACAGACAGCCCTTTGCGCTTGTGCATACGGATGCTGCTCCCCAGCATCGCTGTGCGAGAAAAAGACCGCAGGATCATGCTGTGGTCTTTTTTTGTTGTACCTAAATAAATAATCATTCGACAAACGGAGGAATACGATTTGACATTGAAACCAGAAAATCAAGAAATCAAGCAACAACCGGATACACAGAAACAAAAAACGCTGCTGCAAGCCTATGGCTGGAATGAGCATTGGGAAGCGGAGCTGCAGCGTGCAAGAGCAGGAGCAGGAGCAGGAGCAGGAGCAGGAGGTGTACCGCTGGTGGCGGCGCGTGTAGTAGCGCAGTTTTCGCATCAGTACCGAATTGTGACGGAGGCAGGCGAGCAGGCGGCCGTTGTCACCGGAAAGTTCGAGTTTGAAGCGGTCAATCGCGGTGATTTTCCAGCGGTAGGCGATTGGGTGCTGGTGCAGCCGCTTCCCGGTGAAGCGAGGGCCGTTATTCATGCGCTGCTGCCTCGCCGCTCAGCGATGGTGCGCAAGGAGGCGGGACAGCGGGTCGATGTGCAGGTGATCAGCGCCAATCTGGATTATGTTTTTATAACGAACGCCTTGAATCAGGATTTTAATTTGCGGAAAATAGAGCGTTACTTGCTCGCTGTCTGGGAAAGCGGGGCGAGGCCGGTTGTGCTGTTGACCAAGGCCGATCTTTGCGATGACCCGGATCATTATGCTGCACTGGTGGAGGGGGTAGCTCCCGGCGTTCCCGTCCATGCCGTGAGTGCTTTTGAAAATCAGGGGCGGGAGGCGCTATCCGAGTACTTGCTCCCCGGGCAGACGATTGCGATAACCGGCTCATCCGGTGTTGGCAAATCAACGCTGCTTAACTGGCTGGCAGATGCAGAGAAGCAGCGCGTCCAGGACATTCGCGAAAGCGACGCCAGAGGACGTCATACGACGACGCACCGCGAAATGTTTGTGACGCCGAGCGGCGCGATTATCGTTGACACGCCAGGTATGCGGGAGCTGCAATTATGGGAGTCGGATGAGGGGATGGATACTACCTTTTCCGATATTGGAGAGCTGGCTGCCAGCTGCCGTTTTCAAGATTGCCGTCATGAGCGGGAGGAGGGCTGTGCGGTCAAGCAGGCGATTGCGGATGGAACGCTGGAGCAGCGCCGCTTCGCCAACTTCAAGAAAATGGAGAAGGAGCTCGCTCATATGGCACGTAAAGAGGAATCGGTGAATAGGCGCACGAAAAAACAGGCCGAGAAGCGCGTATCCGCCAAATCGCGGGTAGGCAGACGAGCGGCTTCGGTCTATGCGGGCGATATAGGCGATGATGAATAAATAACTCAACAGCGACTAGAAATATGCTGAATACAGGCTCTGAAACTGCGAATAACGAAAAACCGTCTGCTCCCGAAATTCCGGAGGCAGGCGGTTTTTCGTGTCCAGCATACGCTGGATCTGCGATTTAAAAATCCCGCTCAGCGTCAAAAATGTCGATCAGCTTGTCCAAATCCACCTTGATGCCGGATTCGGCGAGGTTCAGCTTCGTATTTTTCAACAGATCGTGCAGCACCTCGTAAATTTCCTCGCGCTCAATCGTCTCAATGAAGCCGCTGCGGCTGTCCATTTTATTGAGCGTAGCTGTAAAATCCGTCACGAGCGCCGCCAGAGCAGCGTGTACTTCCGCGGCATTCATGCCGGAGGCGGCTTGTTTTTCCAATGCCCCGAGCTCGCCAAGCATTTTTTTATAGAGATTCATCGCTTTTTTGGCGTTGGTGCTCGTAATATGCTCGCGCCCATCCCAGTCGCGGAACGGATTGGTCAAATTTTCGGCCATCCATTCCGGCTTGCGGGGCTTGGTGACGGATAGATCAAGGCCGCTTGCGGCCGCTTTTTTGTAGCGGGCTTTGATCGTCTTGGCGGCATCAGCCGGAAGGCTGTCCAGCCATAGCATGCTGAGCTGCGGCAGCGTATCTGGCAGCGGAAACTCCTCGCCGGTGAAGCCAAACAAATCATAGGTTGTAAAGGTATGGAGGCCTATTAGCTTGACGATTTTGCCCATGTTGGCAGCGTACCCTGGCGCTCCCCAAATCCGCAGCTCGTGCAAATGAGGAAACTGCCCGGCGAGCTCGGCCAAATCGATGTCCGCCACTCCGCGAATATTCAGTGCCCCTAACTGGCTCAGTCCGTAATGGCTTGTCGCTTGTTTATCCACCATGAGCAGAAGCTCCTTGCCATCATGCTCCGCGTAAATACGCAGCTTCTCGGAAACGGTGCCGACCAAGGAAAGCTGGCTCAGCCCTTTAGGAAGCGTTAGCGATTCTACATCATCAGCCTTTAAAATAAGGCGGTTTAAGCTCGTGCCTGTGAAATCCAGCTCTGTAGCGCGGGGATCGTCCAAGCTCAGCTCAGTTATAAACGGTGTGTCTCGCAAATAGTCGATCAGTTCCGGCTTATACGGGTGCGAGGTATGAATCGCAGTTAAGCAGGGCAGCTTATGCAGCTCCGACCAATCCTCCAGCTGCTCCAGCGCTCCTTGGCGTATCGTGCTTGTTGACAGCTTTGCCGGAAATCCGGCAATGTCCACCTGTTCGTCGGAGCCCACTGCTGCTTTAAAACGGGCGCGAAGCTCAGCTGGAATCGCCTCCCACTGGAGCTGGCGATATAAGCTGCCTCCCGTCCTCCAGCTGGCATAGCTATTGCATTCCGCTTCAATAAGCGGAGGAATATTGCCGACCAAGCGATAATGCTTGGGCACATTGGCGTCCACAAAGCTGTAATCCCAGCGGTCGTTCCAAAAATAATAATTGCATACGAGTGGCTTTATATGCTGAAGCTCGTCCTCAGTCGGCAGCTGGTCGCTGTGCCAATCCAGTTCCAGGACGGCGGCCAAAACTTTGTGACGGCTCGAAGCTTGCTCTTTTATCCTAATAACCTGACAGGCGGCATATTGCTGAAGCCGCTCTTCATATACAACATAAATATCTCCAATCTTGGCGATCATCTTATCATCCTTTCGGTACGAAGCACAGCTATAAGAAAATTATACCAAAAAGGATAGGAGCAGCCGTCCGCCGGAGGGGCTGTTCTTGGGCAGGGCGGTTAGGGCTGTGGGCTTAAATCCAGCTCATACAGCGGTCATATGGTCATTATGCCACAGCTTAAGCGGTGACTAATACGCCATTTTTCAAATGTAAAATGCGGTCACATAAATGCAGTACACGCTCATCATGGGTAACCATAACGGCGGCTTTTCCATGTGTTTTCACCTCACGGGCGAGCATCGCCACAACATCTTGTCCACGGCTCGCATCCAGGCTCGCCGTCGGCTCATCGGCAAATAAAATAGCCGGGTCATTCATCCAGGCACGCGCAATGGCAACACGCTGTTTTTCTCCGCCAGAGAGCTGATTCGGATAGGCTGACCGCCGATGCAGCAATCCCAGACGCTCCAGCAGTATCGCTGATCGTACCTGAGCCCCTCGTTTATCCCTATCAGCCAGCTTGGCGACGAGCATAAGCTGCTCCTCCACCTTCAAATATGGAAGCAAATTAGCGCTTTGAAAAATAAAACCGATGTTATGCAGCCGCAGCTTGCTGAGCTGCTGCCCGTTTTTGCCGGCAAGCGATTCGCCGTCGATGAGCACCTCGCCGCTTGTCGGCGTCAGAAGCGCCCCTGCGATGGATAGAAAGGTGCTTTTGCCTGAGCCGGAAGGCCCCATAACCGCGACGAGCTCTCCCGCCTTTACTTCAAGCGATAGCTTATCCAGCACGGTCAGCTCGGTATCGCCATCATGATAAACCCGTGTAATTTCATTCAGCATAAGCTTTGTCGTTGTCATCCTGCAGCCCTCCCTATCGCATCAAGCGCATCGGTTCGCGTCACTTGAAGGACTGAAACAAGCGAGCCAAGCAGCGACATGGCGATAAACAGCAGGCAAGTATAGCCGATTGTCACTGGCGATAGCTGAAATGGCATGGAAGCAGGCAGCGCCGCCTGCATGACCGCGACCAGCATGCAGCTTACGGCTAAGCTTGCGACAGCGAGGACAAGTGCTTGAGCCACAACGCTGCGGGCTAAATAGATGGTTTTGGTGCCAATTGCTTTAAGGATGCCGAATTGGCCTGTCTTCTGAATGGTAATGACGTAGAAGAAGACGGCAAGCACGAAAGCGGAAATGACGAACAGGAAGCCGATCATCATCATTAGCGAGCCTTGCTCTTCCTTGTAGCCGGGAATGCTGGCTACCGCTTGTTTATTCGTAATCATTTCCGTACCTTCAAGCTGCTGTGAAAGCAGCTCCGCTTCTGCATCCGTTGCTTGAATGGCGATGGCGTTGAAGGGAGCGGCAAATGAGGGATCAGCCGCAGCCCGGCCTGCCATTTGCTGCTTCAGCTGCTGCCAGTCGCGCAGGTTCATAAATACGGCAGGCGTATGGCTGAACGACTGATTTTCCGTAAAGCCGCTAACAGTCCACGTGAGTCCCGTCGTTTGGTCATGCAGCAAGCTGCCGACGGTAATGCCTTCCTCCGCCAGCTTGCGGTCTACGACAACTTCCCCGGCTCCCGTGTTTGTGACGGCTGAGCCGGAGACGACCGTCGGAGCGAGCCAGCTGCCCATGTCCACACCAAATAACGTAATGTCTGTTTTCATCCCGTCTGTTCCGCCGGTTACCGTCGTCATCTGCACGCCAAGCCGCTGGGCATTCACGTCGCCAACGACCGAACGGGCGGTGTTAAGCTCCTTCTCCCCAACGATGGAGCGGGCGAAGCGCTGGCTCGCGTCCTGCTGCATAAGGAAATGGGTAGCAGGCATATTTTCAACCGCAGAGGCATTCGCATAAGCGAGCCCGCCCGCAAGTCCGGTTACGAACAGGACCAGAAAGGAAACGAGCAGCATAATCGCCATAATGAGCAAATAACGGGTTTTGGCAAAACGCATTTCTCTAAGAGCCAAATACATTCTCATCCCTCCTACTTGTGATGCCACAAGTGTAGAAAGTGAAAATGAACGGCGTATGAACGGCAAATTACAAATGAGGATAACCATAAAACGATAAGTTAGGGTTGGGGAAGTGTCACGGTGAAGGTCGTGCCTAGACCGGGCTCGCTTGCAGCCTCAATCGTCCCGTTATGCAGGTGGACGATCTTTTGGGTAATGGCGAGCCCTAGCCCAGAGCCGCCCGAGTCGACCGAGTCATCTGGACGGTCGTGTGGGCCAGAGTCTCCACCGATCCCTCGTTCTCTGGCCCGATCGGCGCGGTAGAAGCGATCGAACAAAAACGGCAGCTGCTCCTTGCTGATGCCATCTCCCGTGTCGGTGACCCGAATGACACAGCATCCTCGCTCAAGCTTGGCTTCAATCTCAATCGCCCTTCCTGCCGGCGTGTATTTTACAGCATTGGACAGCAGATTCATCCACACCTGATTAAGCAGCATTTCATCGCCATCGAGCATGAGAGAGCTGGGGACAGCGATCTTGAGCGCAAGCTCCTTCTCCGTCAGCTGCCACTCCATCACTTGCGCAACCTGTCGCAGCTGAGTACGCAGAATGAAGGGCTTGCGCTGAAGCACATCCGCTGCCTGGTCCAGCGAGGAGAGCAGCAGCAGCTCCTTGGTGAGTGCCGCAAGGCGGCGGCTTTCCTCGCCAATGATAGCGGCGTAATGGGTGCGTTCCCCAGCTGGCACATCCTTCTCCGCCAAAGCTTGGGCAAAGCCTTGTATGGAGGTAAGCGGCGACTGGATTTCGTGCGAGACGTTGGCGACGAACTCCTGCCGCGCTTGCTCTACCCGCTCCAACTCCTGGCTCATGGTTGTAAAATGGGCGGCGAGCTGCCCGATTTCATCCCGCCGATTCGTATTTAGGGACAAGGCATAGTGTCCTTGGGCAATTCGCTTCGTTGCTTCCGTCAGCCTCGTGACGGGCTTGACCAAATAGCGGGTGCTGAGCAGGAAGCAGAGCAGGCTGAAGGCGACGGTCAGCAGTCCGATCATCGCGAAGAAGCTGCGCAGCTCGCCAAATTGCAAAATGACATCCGGGCGTATGAACAGGGCGTACTGCTTGCCGTCCAATTGCAGCGGAACGCCAACCGTATTGCTGAGCGTGTTATCGAAAAAGCCCGTAATGAAAGGCTGATTGGGAAACTCTGCGATGCCGTGGTATTGCCCGCCGGCAAGTACGCTGCTCAGCACGTCATCCGCCAGCTCTTTTTCACGAAAGGCACGCCCGAAAAAAAGCTCCTCTTCCTGACCGTCCGCCAGCAATATCTCATAGCCGAGCTCGGCTGCATTGGCAAAGTAAGCGGTGGCCAGCTCCGGCTGGGCTTCAGCGAACTGCTGCATTTGCAGGGCGATGCTCGTCAGCTTGGCATCGTTATAGGGCTTGAGCTTGTTATGATAATAAAGATTGGAGACCAGAAACCCGAGCAGGCTGCTGCCAATAATCGCCGCCATTGCCACTAGAAATACTCTGGAGTATAGCGACTTCATGGCGCTGCCGCCTCGATCTTATAACCGATGCCCCGCACGGTCGTAATGCGAAAATCTTGATCATGAGCGGCAAAACGCTGCCGCAGCCGTTTTATATGCACATCCACCGTCCGTTCATCCCCTTCATAATCCGCCGCCCATACGAGCCGTATAAGCTCCTCGCGGGAAAACAGCCGTCCTGGGTATTCGGCAAGCTGCGCCAGCAGCTCAAACTCCTTAAGCGGCAGCAGCAGCATCGCATCGCCATCGGCAATCTCGTAGTTTCTACGGTCAATGGTGAGGCGGCCGAGCTGGATTTTGTCACTGGAGGAAATGGAATAACGGCGAAACAGCGCCTTGATGCGAAACAGCAGCTCCTCTGGTTCAAACGGCTTGGTGACATAATCGTCAGTGCCGCGCAAATAACCCTGCTCCTTATCGGTCAGCTGTTCCCGCGCCGTCAGCAAAATAATAGGAATATCATAATTCGTCCGAATGTACCCGCACAGCTCTAGTCCATCCATCCGCGGCATCATGACATCTAGTATCGCAAGATCTACCGAATGCTCCTTTAGCTTATGCAAAGCATCCTCTCCCTCTTTTGCCTCAACGACGCGATAACCTTCTTTCGTCATAAAGTGCCTCAGCAGCGTGCGAATATGGGGATCGTCGTCGACTACAAGCAGCGTTTTCATCGTAACCTCCTGAATAAAGCGAATGAATTAGAATTTCCTTATATTTCTAACTGTAGCATTTGCGATAATGTTACAATACAGGAACTATACAAAAATTCAAAGCGTGGAGGTACGGATGGTGAAGGTATTGATTCTGGGAGGAACGCAGTTTTTCGGAAAAAAGCTTGTGCAGCGGCTTATTGATCAGCAGGCGGAAGTGACGATCGTTACTCGCGGCATTAAGCCTGACCCTTTTGGCGACATGGTAAAACGCATATGTGTCGACCGAACTGACGCGGCCGCATTAGCTGAAGCTGTTGGCGGGTCAAGCTTCGACGTCATCTACGACAATATTTGCTTCTCGCCTAAGGAAGCGCGGGAGGCCGTTCACCTATTTAGTGGTCGCACGAGCAAATATATCGTCACTTCTTCGATGAGCGTATATCCATTCGGTGAGGAACCGCTCACGGAGCAGGTTTTTGATCCTTATACTTGCGAGTTGCCCGAGCCAGATACATTCTCCTCCCTCAGTTATGCCGACGGAAAACGGCTAGTTGAGGCGGTTTTTATGCAAGAGGCGCCGTTTCCGGTAGCAGCGGTTCGCTTTCCGATCGTCCTCGGGCCGGATGATTACACCCGCCGGCTGCACTTCCATATTGAACATGTGCAAAAAGAAATAGCGATTGGCATGCCTGCTCCCGCAGCGAAGCTTTCGTTCATTCACTCAAATGAAGCGGCTGAATTCCTTGATTGGCTTGGTAAATCTGAGCTTATAGGGCCGATTAATGCTTGCTCTCAAGGAAAAGTCGGCTTGAATCAAATCATGTCGCTTATTGAAATAAATGTGGGTAAACGTGCAAAAATTGTTGAAAAAGCATCCGAACAACATCAGTCGCCATTTGGAGTGCCGGCTTCATGGTATATGGATACAAGCAAGGCGGAATCGGCAGGATTTGCATTTAAGCACATAGATGGTTGGCTGCCAGAATTGATTGATTTGCTGGCAAAAACGAAGCAATAAAGTGATTTTATAAAGAGGAGAAGAGGCTGATGCTGGAAAGGTTTGAAGGCGATGATACGGTGCTGGAGCAGGCTTCATTCCTCGCCGATGAAGTCGCCTATAATATCATTTACCGAGTTTGTGATTCGGAGACGAAGCTCTGCTGGAAGACGGCGGATGATACGTTGATTTTTGCAAAAACACCCGGCAATAGCGGCTGGCTGTGGATGGCGCCCGGGCTGCCGGACGCGGTTCGTGAGAAAATGGCTCGAAATCTGGCGGGGCAGCTGTATAGAGAAGGCATCGAGGTGACGGGGATATCGGGCAGCCCAGAGCTGGCCGGACTTTTCGCCAGAGTGTATCCGCCGTTAACAGGGCAGAGCCAGCGTCTGCATATAAAGCTGGAGGCTTATCGGTGCCCAGTTGTACGGCAGCCTTCAGGCATCGCGGGGGCCATAAGGAAAGCGAGAGCGGAAGATATTAAGACGGTGGCTGGCTTCATCGCTGCGTTCACACAGGAGGCATACGGCCAGCAGGTGGAGGTAGCTAGCCAAATTCCGGCTGCTGCGGAAATGGTAGAATCGGGTGAATTATATGTGTGGGTGGAGGCGGAGAAGCTTGTATCCATGGCAGCGATAGCCCATCGGACGGCAAGGCATGCTAGAATTAATGCGGTTTATACGGAGCCGGATGCGAGAAATCACGGATTTGCCAGTGCATTGGTTGCAGAGGTGAGCGCCATTATTGTGGCAGGGGGGCTAGAGCCGATGCTGTATGCGGAAGTGCAAAATCCTGCCGCAAATAAAGCGTATCGCAATATTGGGTTTCGCCCCAGCGGACAAATTTTTGAATACCGCTTCACCTAGTACGTCCTGTACACTCGCCGCTTGTTGCTCGCAAGTATGTTAACCTTCGTGATATAATTTGGTTAACAGTGAAAGCGAGAAGCGGGAGGAAGTGTCATGAACATTCGTTTGCGGGGCCATCATTTATTTTGTCTGCTCGGTTATCGAGGCAAGGGCTACTCGGAGGGCTTCTGCGTCAATATGACAGCCGTTTATGAGCAGCTGCGTCAGCAGCCGGATACGGTCATCGAAATTATTGACGGGCCTGACGATATTTGCAAGGCGTTCCCGACGGATAAGCCGTCCCATTGCCAGAATACGAGCGTCTACCAGAAGGACCAAGCCATTTTGAAGGAAGTTGGTTTAACGATAGGCAGTGTGGCAAAATGGTCCGATGTGTGCGAGTCAGTCGCAAGCCGCATTGTGCCTGACGATATTAACCGCCTATGCTCGGACTGCCCATGGCAGCCGTACGGCATGTGCCAGGAGGGCATCAGCCATATCCGCGAATCTCGAGAGCTAAGGGCGCTCCCGGTCCCTTACTTTGAATCTACGTCTAACTAGAAAGTTGCGTGATATATGATATTGGGCAATATTCTAATTTATGGGTTCCTCTTCTTTTATGTTGTTATATTTCTTTTGATCACATTCATAATAAGGAAAAAGTCAAAAAGTAAGATAACACATACGGGTTATTGGATTTTAGCAGTTTTATTCCTATTGTTAGGTATTAGTACTTGGTTACTGTTGGATGGTGCTAATAAGGCTGTAGCTGTTCTCATTCCCGTTATCATGCTGTCAATGATCACTGTCATTAAAATGATGAGGACGCAATAAAAGAAGAAGCAATCCCGAGAGGTTAATACTCGGAATTGCTTCTTTTTGGTTAATGATCATAATTGTAAAGAAATTTAGCTTAAGCTTGGTTTATAACGGGCTTGCCAACTATAATTAAAGCGGTTCACCGCTAATTTCCATGCCCCGAACGCCATCCATGGAGGCCATGACGAGCGTTAGATCGCTGAAAAGGCTTGTTCCTTTGAATTTCACCTGAATAATAACATTCATCGTCTTCGAACCGCCCATTTGCTCGGAGGAGTCATCGTCATCATCCAGTATGGTCAGCTTATGAATTTTCATGCCGTGCTCATGGAAGGTGGCGACTATGTCCTGCAAGCCGGAAGAGTGCTTCGCCAGCTTAAATCTAATTTCATGAATGCGTTTTGCCCGTGAAAATGTTTTTTCCAGTTTGTTGAACACAAACAAAGATATCACCGCCAATGTAGTAGAGATAGCTGCTGCAACATAAAATCCAGCTCCAACCGATAGACCGATGGCTGCTACAACCCACAAAGAAGCTGCCGTTGTCAGGCCCGAAATGCCATTGCCCTTGCGGAGAATGGTGCCGGCTCCCAGGAAGCCGATGCCGCTGATGACCTGCGCCGCGAGCCTTGCCGGATCGAGACTAACACGAGGCTCGTTCGCGAATGCAGCGAATCCGTACATGGATAGCAATACGACGGTAGAAGAGCCTAGAGATACGAGAATATGCGTACGGAAGCCTGCGGAATGGCCCCCGAATTCGCGCTCCAGGCCGACAAGCCCGCCAAGCACGACTGCGAGCAGCAGGCGAATGGTCAGCTCATAATAGCTGATTTCCCATACGGAAGAAACGGCGTTCGTCATGTTAATCTCCTTTCCCGAAGAGTGGCGTCAGCGGCTGCAGACGGGTAAACGAATCAGGTTTATTTTTCAAGCAAAAATGAAAATCTACACGCAAGTACGCTTCCTCCCCATCTTATGCAAATAATGATGCCGTCAACACTTCTGCGGTTTATCAACGATAATACGATCGAATGACCGCTGAGTCAATAGCTGGAAATTCCGGAAAGCAAGTGGAATGAAAGCGCTATACCTAATGCTAGTTTAGCAGAAAGAACGTCCCCGCGCAGTACAATGGCGCAAAATGGATGAAATAAAAGGGCGAAAAAATGAAATATAATAACTTTATAATGATTTATTTGATCAAAAAATACTGTTGAAACCGCTCCTTTACAAGCCCGGCCTGCAAATGAACCCACACGGTGATGAATTCGAGCGAAACATATAAATACTAATTGGTGAAAAGGGGGAGCGCATATGGGTGCTGGGGTTGTGGTAAAGCAGGTTTTACTAGCGGAGGAGAAGGGGACCTTCGTAACCCGCGAAGTGCCAAGCATTGAAGTGCAGCTAGGCGGGATTCCGGGCGACCGTCATTATGGACTGCTCCGTCCAGCGGATTCTCGGCAAAAAATTTATTCTCGCGGCACGATGATTGCAAATCGCAGGCAGATCAGCATTGTGTCGGTAGAAGAGTGTGCGATTATTGCGGAAAATATGGGTTTGCCGCTTATTAAGCCGCAGTGGCTAGGGGCTAACCTGCTTATCAGCGGCATCGAGAAGCTCACGGAGCTTCCGGTGGGGACGAGGCTGCTTTTTCCGGATGGTACCGGCTTAATTTGTGAAGGTGAGAATCTGCCGTGCATCGCCCCCGGCAAGATCGTTGAGGAGGCGATCGGACAAGCGGGGCTGCGCAGCAAATTCGTTCCAGCCGCCCGCAAGCGCAGGGGAATTGTCTGTTCCGTTGAATGCGAAGGCAGCATTAAAACGGGTGACAGCGTACGCGTCATGAGGGTTAAGGCTGAAGGATAGAAACGTGCAAAGCATATTTTGCGGCTGAAAAGGGTACGCTGGCTCGTATAGGGTGGTGGTCGCAAGTGGTAACCCCGTTTCATCAGCGAATGGCGGAGCTGTGGCTGCAAAGCAAAAAAAGACCGCTTTCGCCAAGCGAAGCTGCAGAGCTGGAGCAATGCCAGCAGCTCAATGTGAATTATGTCAGCGAAGCCGCTTATTTGGCGAATATGTCGCTGCTTGCTTCAATGAGCAAGGATGTAGATTGGCAGCATGAAATATGCAAGGAAATCGAGCAATTCCAGCTGACGGGCAAACGGAAAAAATCCGGCACGGCAGGTGCGGAATAAATGCTGAATTCAATAAGCAGCGCAAAATACCGTTTCTTCTAGCGATAGTCTGGAGAAACGGTATTTTTCTGTTTCGGATGTTTCGGCAGTGTAAAACGGTCATTAACACCAAAGGGCAGCAGCGTCATATACACTTGTAGTAGCGTTTAAGGGTAAAATAGAGAGAGGAGTAATGAATTTTTTTAAAATATAGGAAAGGATATGATTTTTTTATCCATTCTCTATATTTCATCGCGAAACGGTAGCTTTGCCGCCAGAGGACGGCTTTCGGCCGTTTACGCTTGGGAAAGCGGGGGAATTTTAATGGGAACAGAATGGGACGAGCGTATGATGCAAGCTAGCAAGAGCGGGAATATAGAAGCGATCAAAACGCTGATTTCCGAAGGCATGGATTTGAATGATTCAAACAATCCAGCTATCGTTACAGCTTCAAAACAGGGCAAGCGCCCCGTATTCGAGTTTTTGCTTAAGCAGGGAGCGGACATTAATGCGGTGTCTCATGTGGGCAGCTCTGCCTTGTCTCATGCTGTCAGCTGGGGAAATGCTAAGGCGGTAGAAGTGCTGCTGGCACTTGGCATTGATGTCACCTTGCATGGCGGCCTTGCTTTGCGCGGTGCGGCGGGCGGGCGTCTGGATTTGGTCAAGATGCTGGTAGAGGCAGGAGCGCCTGTTAATTTTAATGAGCCGGACATGGTGCGCCCGTATGGCGGAACACCGCTGCAAGCAGCTGCCGGCATCGGGCATTTGCCAATCGTTCGTTATTTGCTGGAGGCAGGTGCTGATCCGGCGATTAAGGACAGCTATGGAGAGCGGGCTTACACCGATGCGAAGCGCTATAAGCATAAAGAAGTGATGGAACTCATCTATTCATACGAGCCGAAGGAGCTGCATGATTTCGATAACCGAGCGGCTCAATTGAAAAAAGCAGGCCTTCCCGCCGCCATTATACGCGACCTAGGAGAGACAAGCAGCCGGGTTGAAATGCCGGATTGTGAGCAGGTATCCTATATTGAATTTGGTTCAGTATTGGACGTCTCGGAACTGGAATATGGGGGGCTCAAGCTGCTTAATTTACTTGTTGATATGGACAATTATTCGGCGCTGGGCATGTTCGTCTGGGTGCCGGCACATAAGAAATTCGCCAGCTACGATGTGGAGCATCAGGAGCTGATGCTGCTGCCGGACGCGACATGGGCGAAGCTGCGGAAAAAGCCGGGAGCGTTCATCGACCGCATACTGGACGGTGAGTATGAGCCGTTGGAACTTACGGACTGACTCGGAAACACAACCGGTCCGGTTGCATGCAAATCAATAAAGAGACTTCTGTTCAAGCAGCTGCTGCTTACGGAAGTCTCTTTATTTTTGCAAGCTCATGGAGAGAACTAGCTATATCAAAAAGGTGTTGCGTTAAGCTGCTGCTTTCCCTTTTCTGAGGCTCATGCCTACCCATATGCAGTGCGCCGCGAGGATTGCAATAATAAGCAGATCCGGACCGATGGCGCTGCGATCGTTGCCCAGAAACTGAATCAGGTTATGGACAAAATGGAATAGAATCAGCGGCACAATGTTGCGATTTTTTACCATTAATAACGCAAGGGAAAGGCCGACTGCCAAGGAGTAAACGATTTGAATCGTCGTATCTACCGCATTTTGCCCCGATAAAGCGTTCAAAATATGAGTGACACCAAACAGCAGGCTGGACACAATGACCGCGGTGGAAGCCGATTTGCGCAGCAGGATGTTCAGAATAAGGCCGCGGTAAACCGTCTCCTCTACAAAGCCGACAAGCAAGGTGAAAAAGATGAAGAAATAAATTTCGCCCGGTGTAAGCGCCTTGAGCCCATTCGTGCCAATTACGACCAGCACAGCTACGAGCGGAAGGTAATACTTCCAGCCGCCTTGCGGAATGGCAGACAGCGGGCGAAAGCCGGCAAAGCCCCATTTTTTTCGCAAAGTTAAGTAGATGATCAAGGCAAGCGCAATAGGGATGAAAGAGAGCAGCACAGGTGCGGTATAAGCCAGTTCTTTAATGGTGGCGTAGGCTCCGGCAGCAGAGACAGCAAACAGCAGCAGCAGCTGGATAATAAGGATTGCGAGCACAGGTCTCTTTTCAGAAAAAGCGGGTTTATTTAGGGGATTGGTGTTCGTTGCGGTCATCATTTAAATCCTTCCTCTCTTTAATCGCTTGAATCCACTTCTGCTCCATTAGAAAATAGTCGAGTCCGTAGGACAGCACGGACACTCGGTAATAGTAGTTCTCCGGATTAGGAACTTCCTTCAACTCTCCAGCAACAATGCCGGAGGTGGCCTTCAGCCTGCCAATTTCCTGACCTAAACGCATCTGGTATTCACTAAGGCGCTGCTGGCGGGTGTCTTCATCCAAATAGTCGAAAAAGAAAACCTTGAGCAGCAGCTCGCTTCGCGACAGCTGAATCGGTTCCGCCAGCCAGGCGAGAAAGGTCGCTTTGCCTTCTGGCAGCAGTGTGTAGAGCTTTTTATTTTTGCTATGATCAAGCTCCGCCGATACGCTAACCCAGCGCTTAGTCTCCAAACGCTTTAAGGCGGGATACAAGCTTCCAAAGCTCGCCCGATAGAAAATGCCGACGGAATGGTCAATCGTCTTCTTCATGTCATAGCCGCTCATTGGCTGCTCCATCAACAGCCCCAATATTATGTTTTCTAGCATCGTGATTCACTTCCATTCAGGTATTTGAATTTGTTTATAATGTATCTAATCGATATATCTATTTGATATATATGAGTATACCTCGTTTTGGGAATTCGTCAACCATTTTTTGGAGAGGAGGCAGGCCCGCATGTTCAAAAGTTGAAGGGTGTGTAAGTTTTATTTATTATTTTGACAACTTTAGTTTACATTATGTCATGAATCCTGTATATTAAACGCATGGAGGTGGCCGTATGAAGCTCGATAATCGGGTTCGCGAATTACGGGCTCGTTTTCGAATGAGCCAGACGGAGCTGGCGGAAGCCATCGATGTCTCTCGGCAAACGATCAGCTTAATTGAACGGGGCGACTATTCCCCGTCAGTGGTTCTAGCGTTAAAGATGGCGAAGCTGTTTAAGGAGCCTGTGGAATTTATTTTCATATTGAATGATGAGGAGGAGGAACTTCAATGAGCAAGGGGAAATCACGGAAGCTGCAGTGGGTGCTTATTTTTGTCCTTAGTGGACTATTAGGATTTGGAGTTAGTTATTTTGGCATGTCGAATGCAGGGAAGTTGAATTTCGAAGGGATATCGGTGGGACTTTTTCGCCTTGATATCATCCATATGCTGTTTCTGGTCGCTTCTGTAGGAACTTGGGCTGCGAGCGTAAGGTACTGCCTGAAGTTTAACCAGGAGGAGGATAAGGAAGCGGGAGAGAAACTGCTTAGCTCCAGCATGATGCTGAACACGTTCGGTACGTATACGGCAATCGTTGGAAGCATGACGCTGCTTTCACAGATGATCATTGAGGACTTGCACGGCAAGCCAGTGCTCGCCCTTTTGATTATTTCGATATTGCTGGTGCTGGCGCATATTCGGCTGCAATCGCTGTTGTTTAAAGTGTTTAACCGCAATTTTCCGAAGCGGGTTTTTGATACCGGACGTCCTTTTGGAGCGAAGCAGGCCTATATGGACAAGCTGGATGAGGCGGAGAAATTCATTGTGTATAAAGCGTCATATCGCGCCTTCAACATGATCAACAATACGCTGTATGCGCTCGTATTTGTCACCTTTGCCTACTCCGCGTTAAGCAGCTTTCAATTGTTTCCGTTCCTCATCCTGTTAGTTTTGTTTATCGTGAACAATTTGGCGTATTTCAAGGAGACGAAGAAGTACCAGTAGCAAGCTGGCGCTTAGTGGCTGAACGGGCTTTAACCAGTAAAATCACGCCTATTAACATTTGAATACAGCCAATAAGGACGAAAAACCAAGGAAACACATATCCGAGAATGTTAGCGGTAACGGGAACGACGGCTAATTTATAACCCATTTCATAGTAACCGCTTCGTTTGATCAGGGTGATATCCAGATAATTATCTGTATGCTTGTCTATATCAACCGAACTAGCGGTTACTTGCTGGTCGGGGGAGATATAGACAAGATGGAATGATTTTTTCTCAGGCATCGTTTGTACGATAGCTATTTGATCCTGCTTATGTCCACGCTCATCATTGTTATGAAGGCGAAACACATCAATCCAAGCTCCCTCATAAAATTTTCCATTCTCATGGACAGGAACGTTCATCGGCCCAATAAGAGGAGCATCGTTCAGCAGCACCTGCAGCTCGTATCGATTTCCGCGTGGCTTCGTTACAATTTCAACCTCGTTTCCATTCAACTGACCATGGTTTCCGATCATATCGAGCTGATCAATTGTATATTGCCTGGATATTGACTTGGCTATTCTGCCTTCTCTATTCAACAAATAAATCGGGTTCAGCGAGGCGACGGCGACCCAGAGGCCTAATAATAGGAAAAATATACCGAATATTTTTTTCATGGCGAAAGTTCACAACTCATTTCAGTAATGTAGGGTAATGCCTTAATATTTTTATTCCTAAGGAAAAGGAGACGGCTGTCCCCGTGAAAAAGGCATAGAGCAGAATAGCCATCTCAGAAATATAGTAGCCGGGCGTTAGAAAAATAAAGCCGAACCCGCCCATGAAAGGGACGAGCATGGAGGGGATGAACCCGAAAATGGTCAATAATAAGGCGTAAACCGCAGTAGACTGGATATTCACAGACTTTAGGATGAGAACGATTAAAAAATAAGCAGGAACGACACAGAAAATAAAAAATAAGTTGATTCCCGTATAGAGTAGATCATATTCGCTACGTTCAGAAATTGAAAGCACAGTATAAGCTGCTTTATAAGAAAACACTCCACATAAATAACTGAAGCTAACAACTAAAAAATATATCCCAAAACGCTTCATAATTTTTATTCCACCTAATTATTCATCAACCTTCAAATGGCTTCTCTAGCGTAAATATAACCTTTATTTAAACATTCCCACAGTTCTAACTTTCGTAGTACTTATTTTTATGATCCATGTTGGTCCGTTTGCTGTCCCCAATTTGTCCGGTAGATGTCCGCTGAAAAAGCTCTAAAATTGTTATAATTATCCTAACAAATGAGATGATTATGGCGATAGAGGAGGCTTAAGCAGATGGATGAGGCGAGGACGGTTATTGATTTTTATAAAAAAGAACTCTACCGCATCGGCTGGCGCATCCAGTACCAGGCGAAAAAGCAGCGCAAGCATGAATGCTCGCTCACCTATGATCCCGTACGGCCATATAGCGGTTCCGACCAGATGGAGCAGAAAATACTTGTGAAGCAGCTGCTTGCTGCGCTCCCCTCACCGCTGGGCCGAACGGTTATTCGTGAGCTGTATTTGCAGGACAAGACGGAAGCGCAGGTAGCCAAGGCGCTGAACATGAGCCAGCAGGCGGTGAATAAATGGAAGCAAAAGACGCTAAAGCAGCTATGTCAGATGATGAGTTCCTGAGGCTGCTCGACTTGGTTCGGCAAAATGACGAGCAGGCCACGCTTGCGCTGATCCGATTTTTCGAGCCGGAAATGAAGCGGATCAGCCGTTTTATCCGCATGCCCCAAGAGGATGCTGTGCAGAGCATGACTGCGGAGCTGCTTGCTTTTTTCAAGGGAGGACAAGAAGCCCCCTAGCCCAAATCGGACAGGGGGTTATAGGCAGCTAGGCATGCGGATAATTGCTCTTTACCGCCTCATCCAAGTAAATGCATAAAGCACCACATAAAAAAATAAAGTGAAAGCAAAGATCAACGACGTGAAGGGGATAAGCAGCACCTCTGCCTTCGCATTCGTTACAATCTCATAAAGCTGGCCGAATATGACATGCGGTCTTGTCCATACATCCCAAGTGTTCCAGCGGACAAACCGGCCGATATAGATGCCGAAGCTGCTGAGCAGCAAAATGCCAACAGTGAACAGCCAGCCAGCAACAGCGCCAAAGGCTTGCCTGACAAGCTGATGCAGCGAATATAACGAGACGACGCTTAGCAGCACGCCAACCGAAGCTGCTGTCAGAAAAATAAAAAGATGCTTCCAAAATTCCATCGTCTGCACAAAATGCCCGCCCCCATCGGCCTGAACCCGCATAAAGGGATGCAGCATGTCCGTAATCAAATAAGCGGAATTTGGGTAGAAGAGCAGCCATACCAGTCCTAGAGGCAGTATGATTAGTGTCTTCAACGCTGTATGCTTCTTTTTCAAATAAAAAGCTGCCAGCTCAATGATTAAGGAGAGCGCCAGTGGAACCCACGCCAGAAACACATCCCAATCCAAAAATAAATAAATTTCGCGGCCTGTTACCGCCCTTAAGTGATCCGCCAAAGTGAGGCTTGCTATAGTAGCCGCCAATAAGACGGCAATAATAACGGCTTTACTGCGCAGCTGCGTATTTTCCCAAAAATTCAGTGTAAACCCTCCCTATTCGTTTGCCTATATATGTATAACGTTTGTTTTGAGATTTTGTTGCTAGGACGTGGATGCTAACGTAAGCGTAATCGTAAGCGTAAGTGAGCCAGATCCTGATCGATGCCCACGTCAACCGTAGTTCCTCTCCTGCTGGGAATGTCACCACTCATGGATGTGAATATTTGTGAATATGAACATACGTATATGTGAACGTACTTACTGAAAAGCAGCCAGCCTCCTGCGCTTTGCTTCATGGGTCTGCTCCTAGCGAAGAAAGCTAGGCTTGGCGGACACAGCAGCAGCTATTTCAACCGAATCAAGGGTTAAGGCATAGGTCGCGGACTCAGGAGCCGCTAATTCGCTGCAAATGGCCATTTTTCAGAGATAATGTGGGCAATAACGGATTTCCTGTCCGCTTACGGCCCGAAATCGATTCAAAAGCCAAAATAGCGGAATCTCAGTCCTTGAAAAGAAGTGGGCGTCCGAACTAAGTGCAAGCTGCTGAAGCCCAACTGCTGAAGCCCAGCAATCGTGTTCCTTGCAGCATTTTTTGTTTAAGGCAGTTGACAGCGGCACAGCGATGCGTTAATATTGGTTTTATCAAATTAAATTTTATACAATTTATTAGCGAGCCCATCTCATATCTACTTGCATTTCCAATTTATTGGGATAGCAATTAGCAATTTGGGTAATAAGAAAGTAGGGTGTCGCAGCACACAGCATGGAGGTAGGCGCAGATGATTATTGTACAAGCATTTTTGAAGGTACAAGCAGATGCACGTGAGGCTTTTATCGAGCAGGCGAAGATTCTGATCGCCGCGACGCAGCAGGAGCCGGGCAATATAAGCTACAAGCTGTATGAGGATGCGGAGCAGCGGAGCCATTTTGTCATGCTGGAGGAATGGCGGGATCAGCAGGCGATTGACGAGCATAATGAATCGGCGCATTACACAGCATTTGCTGGCTTTGCCCGCGGCGTATTGGCGGCACCGCCAGAACTTAAGCTTTCTACACCAAAACAATAACGGAGGCTATTGATATGCAAAATTTATACACAGCAACAGTAACAGCAGTAGGCGGAAGAGACGGTCAGCTTAAATCCGAGGACGGCATTTTGGAATTAGCGATTCGCGCACCTAAGGAGCTGGGCGGCCCAGGCGGCGCAACGAATCCAGAGCAGCTTTTTGCTGGCGGCTATGCGGCTTGCTTTGAAAGTGCGTTGAACGTTGTAGCTAGAATGAAAAAGATCAAGGTTGAGAAGACGCAGGTTACAGCGCATGTCACGCTCGGCAAAGAAGACGATGGCGGCTACGGTTTGGAGGCGAAGCTGGACATTTCCGTAGTCGGCGTAGATGCGGATGTGGCGAAGGAGCTTGTTGAAGCAGCGCATCAGGTTTGCCCGTATTCGAGAGCAACAAGAGGAAACATTAAAGTGGAACTGAACATCGTTTAATCGCAAATCGAGCCATCCTTAGCGGGATGGCTTTTTTTCGTAAACAGGCATGTAGTATACTCATCGAACAGCCAGCAGCTAGCAGCCAACAGCAAGCGTTAGAGCAAAACCCTGTTCTCAATTATATTTTTCATACTAATATGGGATTTGGATGCTCCAAGCTGGGCCAGTGTGTCTTGAAATGCGGCAACCTCTCCGATAGAGGCGGTCTGTATTTTAATTAAATAATTATATTCCCCGCTAATTCGAAATAAATCCGTTACTTCGCCAGCGTTGTGGCAAAAATCGACCAGCTCTTGGCATTGCTCTGTTTTCACCAGAATAAAGGTGGTCATTCCGCGATCCAGCTCCTGCAAGCGAAACACGGTTGTGTACGAAGCGATAATATTTTTCTCTTCCAGCTTCATTATTCTTTCTTTAACGGAAGGAGAAGACATGGCGATTTGTTTGCTGATCTGTGAGATGGGCATTCTTGCATTTTGCTGAAGCAGCTGCATAATCTTTTTATCAATTTCATCAAGTTGATGATCCATTATAAGCACCCCCCAAGCTGTACTTTAAAAAATAAGTTCATTTCGCTTAATTAACTGCGATACATAAACCATTTTACCCGAAAATCCTCTTCTATCCTATGTATTTATTGCTATATTCCCCGTAAAATAAACGGCATATTCGAAACGGGAGCGATGGCAGATGACTATAAAAGGACTTGCCCATGTAGCAATTCAAGCTAAAAATTATCAAGAAACGATTGCTTTTTACACGCTCGCTTTAGGTTTTAAGGTGGGGCATCATTGGAGCTTGCCATCCTTTCAGATTGAAGAAGCTTCGATGCTGATCTCGCCTGATGGACGGACTTGTCTGGAAATTTTCGATAATGAGGCCGTCATTCCAGCACAAGGGAAAAAAGCAGCTTCTGACGAGGAAATAGCTCATGGGGCGCTGCTGCATCTGGCCTTTTATGTCGAGCAAGTCGATGTCATCTATCGGAAGTCGCTTGCCCACGGTGCCACGGCGTATATCGAGCCGAGTGAGCTTTCCCTTGGGGAACCGCCGCTGCTCGTCCGAAATGCGCTCGTCTATAGTCCAAACGGCGAAGTTATTGAGTTTATTGAGGATGTGGATTTTGATCGTTCGGGGCTTTCGCACAATGAGCGGGCACTGAAAGAAATGAAGTAGGCATAGGCAATTGTAAATTGTAGCGTCTTTATATTCAGGGTGCTTATAAAATAACGAAGAAATGCGGCCCATGAGGCCGCATTTTTGATGTGTACGGAAAACAGATTGACAACTTTAGGTACTGGTATTAGTACTAGTAACTGCGTGTACGCTTGAGAAGTCCCAGCAGCTCCCCCAGCACCCAGCCATAAACGGCATGGCCAACGAGCCACCAGCTCCAAGCAGCACCGCTTCCGATGGACGGTGTGCGATCCGCCAGAAGCGTAGTCGGAAAAAGCACCAGTCCAATCAGCAGGCTGATTGCCATAGCGAAATAGGTTTGCCGTACCGCAGACCAGCGAACGCTCCTAAAGAAGAGAGCTAGTCCGATGCCGACGAGCGCAGATACGACCAAGTGCAAGGCGAATTCCCCTAGCTCGGATAGCGCCAGCTCGTTCAGCAGCGGAATATAATCGACATTGAGCAGCAGCGTATAGACAGTCTCTCCAGTCAACTGCTGAACCGCCTGCATATACAATCCGAGCAGCACGCCAGCCCCTGCACCAATGGCAGCAGCGAGGGCAAGCGCCCGGGCTAAGCCGCCATTGTCCGGTTTGCGTTTATTTCGCAAACCATTGCTCCGCCATCTCGCTATGCGCGTCTGTCACATGCATGCTGATGCTGCGGTAAGCCGCCCAGAAAGCTGCTGCATCATCGGTGTAGCCGATGCCGAGCACGAAATCCGGGATCAAGTCAATCGGCATCAAAATATAAGCGAGCGCGCCAACGGCAATGACTTTAGCCGAAGTAGGCGTATTGGCGTCAATAGCGCAGTAGTACATGGCGACGGCATGCTTCGCAAATGGGATTTTTTTGGCATGCTTTTTAATTTTCCGCAGAAAGCCTTGCTTCACATACTTTTCTTGTTTGGTGGAATCGCCAATTTTGGACGTCCATTCATTGACATTCGGCGTATCCTCGGGTGCTGTCTGCTGCTCCTGTTCATCCTTAAAGCGGTAAGGCTGGCCTGTAATCAAGTTATCCATTATCATTTGCCCCTTTCATCGTTAAAATCCATCTATTGCTTAACAGATTCATAGTCTCAACCATCCAGATTCTAATCCCGCAAATGCAGGCTGTAATGCTTATACGTAGTTATACCCAAGTTTGATTCGTTTTGAAAATAAACCAAAAAAACCGCCCCTCGCGAATCGGCGCGGAAGGCGGTTTAATGAAAATATAAGAAAGTATAAGATTCCCCCTTATACTCCGCTTATATTTCTCGGACTGAAACGCGCCGAGCCGCCAAAGGACGGCGACAGCCGTTTCACCTTTAGCGCAGCTAAGCGCGCGGCTTGAAAATGCCGAACGGCTTGCCAATCGGCAGGAAGCTTCGGCCGAAATGAGCGTTCAGCACGGAAGCGCCGCAGCCGTAAAGCGATACGATGCCAATCGCGAGCTCGGAGTAGGCAGCCAGCGTATGAAAAATTTCAGGTGCAACGCCGAAAGCATCGAGCGTAAGTCCTAGGAACAATAGATCAATCAGGCAGAAAATGATCAGCAGCACACGATTCGTTTCCACCGCGCCAATCGTCATAAACAGCGTAAATACGAGATACCCGGCGAATGCGAAGCCGAGCTGCTTGCCATCGACATCGCCTGCGAGTGCGGTGCCGAAGACACCCATTTTAAACATCCAGCTTGTGGCGACTGCGAACCAGAAAAAGGCGTAAGCGCCGAAAGCGGTCGTACCAAATGTATTGTTCCGCTTGGAATCTTGAATGCAAGCGAATAACTGGGCGAATGCGCCCAGGAAGATGGCCCATGGGATGACGAAGCTGTAGCCCGTCGTAATTCCAAGCTTTTGAGATGATGCAACCAAGGTGACAATTGCTAGTCCGAATAAGCCTAGGGCACTCGGATCAGCATTCATAATTTTGACGTTCGATGATTCCTTTTGCATATAAGCCTCCAATAATCCTGCGATTTCCTTTGTTTCATGCGTATTCGCCGACTTCTAACGCACATTGAAACATTCTAACTGAATTCGAAACAAGAAGAAAGGGTATAATTCGTGTCCAAAAGTCGAACTTTGTTGAATTTAGGTGTTTCGGCATGTATTAAGTGGTTTAATAGGTATAGAGAACTAATACATATGATAAAGGGGAGCGCTTTCTTGTGAACATTCGAAAAAAGCTAATTACAGGTTTTGCAGCAGTATTATTGCTTACTTTGGCAGTCGGAATGATTAGCTGGTTTCAGTTTACGGCACTGGATAAGGCTTACCAGAATTTGCTGAGTGATCATGTGCAGAAAATATTGTGGGTCAACGAGCTCAAGCAGCATTCAACGGATCAATCCAATCGTGTAAGGGGTTATATCATTACTAGAAACTCCATGCAATTAGATAAATATGACGAAGATCGAGTGCTGTTTGCTGAAACGATGAAGTTATTGGAAGCCTCCATCGAAAATCCCGTCTCGATAGAGCTGGCAGCGAAGCTCAAGCAGCTGGAGGCGGAATACAAGACGGTATCAGAGGAAATGATTGCGGCCAAGGAACAGGATAATATGGATGAGGTCGTAACGCTGGTAGAGACGAAAGGCTCGCCCATTGCGGAGCAATTGATAGAGGCAGCGGATCAACTGGTGGATTTTCAACAGTCAGAGCTGAGTGAAGGCCAAGCAGCCTTAACGAAGGAAGTAGGGGAAGTGCAATCGATCATTATGACGACAATTGTCGTTGCCATGGTCCTTGGTATCGCCTTGGCGGTGCTCATTGGACAAATGATTGCCCGTCCTGTCCAGAAGGTAGCCCAGGCAGCGCGGCAAATCGCAGATGGCGACCTGACGGGAGCGGATATTGTGCTGCGCCAGAAGGATGAAATCGGGGCGATGGCTCTGGATTTTAATAAAATGAAGCATCATTTGCGGCAGCTGATGCTGACCATCAATCATAACGCGATGGAGGTTGAAGCGGCATCGAAGGAGCTGTCCGGCGGGGCGGAGCAGGCGGTAATGGCTTCCAACCAAATAGCAGAGTCCGTGCAGCAGGTATCGGAAGCATCGGATCAGCAGTCAACCAGCATTAATGAGAATAAGCAGGCGATTGAAGAGAGCGCCATCAGCATTCAGCGTATTGCCGATTCGGCTGCGGTTACTTCGGAATCGTCCGAGCTTGCCTTGCAGCAGGCAGAACGCGGCAGTGCGCTGCTCGGCGAGACGATTGGCCAAATGAAGCAGCTCCACCTGACGATTGATCAATCCGCTGCTGTCATTTACGAGCTTGGCGAGCAATCGCGGGCGATCGAGGGAATTACACAGTTTATTCGCGAGATTGCCAATCAGACAAACCTGCTGTCGCTGAATGCTTCCATCGAGGCGGCACGGGCAGGGGAAGGCGGCAGAGGCTTTGCCGTCGTTGCAGGCGAGGTGAAAAAGCTGGCTGAGCAGACAGGCGAAGCATCCGATAAAATCGCGGTTTCTGTTCGTGCTATCGTGGACAAGGTGAACGGCGCAGTTGTTTCCATGCAGAAGGGATCTGGAGAGGTTGAGTCCAGCACTGCTTATATGAATCAGACCGGCGAAGCTTTTGAGCAGGTATATGCGGCTATTCGTACGGTAACCAGCCAAGTGCAGGAAGTATCGGCATCGGCGGAGCAACTGGCCGCTTCGACAGAGCAGCAGCTTGCAACCGAGGAGCAACTGGTCGTGCTTGCGAATAACATATCGGACAACTCCCAAAGCGTGGCGGCCGTCTGCGAGGAGCAGCTGGCATCGATGGAGGAAATTTCAGCTTCGGCCGAAGCGCTGAGCCATATGGCGAATGTGCTGCGGGGCGAGATTCAGAAGTTTACTTTTGAGAAGGAGCAGGCTTAAGTTGTGTATCTGCTGAGCATGCTTAGATACGAAGGGGCCATTGTGATACAATGGCATTAGACAGCCCATGAGGAGATGATGACAGATGAGCGAGCAAGAAAATGACCAAATCGACGAGCAGCAGCTGATCGCCTACATAACGAGTAAAGCGAAGGCGTCCGAAGCGGATGTGAAGCTGGTGCTTAAGCATGAAATGACCTTCATTAACAACGCGCAGGAGAACGCTTCTGGCGAGGTCGAAGTTGACAGCGATGAGCTGGTCGATTATATCCTGAAGCAGCGTGATGTGAAGCTGGACGAGCTTGCGGTTGAGACGATTCTTGATCTGGAAATGGAATATTTGATGGATCAAGGCGTAGCCGGTTATGTTGATTAAGCAGTATAAGGAAATGAAGCTTTCGAAGCGCCATTTTGGCGACTTCGGAAGCTTTTTTTATATAAAGCAATGAAATCTCATTTAATATAAATATGCATTTTTTATGAATGAATAAACAAATGAATATCCCCAACCGATACATAATAATGTATTTAAAAGATGATAATGAGGGGATTATTGGAATTATGAAAAAGATAATGGTTTTATTTCTAGGTATTACGCTATTCACATTAACGGCCTGCGGAGTTTCTGTAACCACTGGGGGTAAAGGAAGTGCCGGGCAAGCAGCCGCCGATGCACAGGAGACGAAGAAACATAATGCCTACATCGATCTTGCCAATGAAGTGAATGGCGGTATTTTTGCCTTATCACTCAAGCAATATTTCAACACTTTCGGTACGGGGCAGCAGCTGGATACGAAAAATTATCTCGACGACTACAAAAATATGCCGTATCCCCCTTCCTCTATTGAAGCGAAAAAGGCAACTCTGGAGCTCGCTTCTGCCGAACCCTCCTTTGGAGCGGCGGACGAATCACTCAAGGAGCTGATTCCACATATGATCGAAATGATGAATACGTTGAATGAGATCAGCGATTATTATGATGCTGGAACGTACAAGCAGGACAGCTTTAAGCAGGGGGGAGAGCTGCATGCTCGGCTACTTGAGCAGAATGAGCAGTTTGAGCTGCTTGTGGAAAGCTTTTTAACCGACTTGGAAGAGGTCACGGGTCAGAGCAAGCAGGAAAGCTTGGAGGCGTTGAAAGAGGCGGACAGCCTGATCCGTTATTATGCAATGAGTACCCTGATACGCGCACAGGACATTCAGGATGCTTTTTATAAGCAAAATATAGATATGGATCATATTCTCGATTTTGATTTAAAGGCCTACGAGGAGCTGCATAAGCAGCTGATTGAGGATATGGACCATTTTTACGAATATGCGAAGGATGATGAGCGCCGGAAGAAGGAGGCGTGGACAACGGTTGAGGTGTTTGATTACAGCTTGCAAAATGTCAAAACCGCATCCGCACATATTTTAGAAACGCTCAAGAAGGGCAATACGGAAATCGACAGCTTGAGCAAAGGCTCTGTGAAAGCACGCGGCCAAAACGATATTCTTGCCACTTATGACAGACAAGTCTCTGCTTTGGTGGACAGCTATAATACCAATATTCAATTGAAAATATATAATTAGCTGCATTCTATCTGGGCAGGCGGTGCGGCGGCTTGCTTATGCCGCATTGTAGTCGCAATTGTGCTAGCAAAAAGTCGTCTCATCGGTAGTGAGTGCGCAGGCATACGGGTTATAGTCAAACTAATCTAATGCAGCACTTTCAATGAAGAGAGGATGATAGCGATGAAGGGCGTATGGCATGGGCATGTGAAAATGGGGGAAGCTTCCACGCTGTTTATTTTTACGGTAGAGGAGTGGGCTGGCGACTACAGGCTTGCGGTGCATTCGGTACCGGGCATATACAGCTTTGAGGCTGGCGGCCTGAAAGCGGAGGGAAGCAGCGGCAATGAGCTTAAGGCAGCCGGATATCTGGGGATGTTTGGAGCAGATATGACGGTTCAGCTTATATTTGGAGAAACATTGCTCACAGGCACGGTGACTTTGCCGTTTGGCGGTCCATTTCCGCTTGAAGGCAGGAAGGGACATCCGTCCTTCCGCAATGCATCACTTCTAGCGAAAGCTGCTGAGGTACAGGGCGGGGCAGTCATTGAGCGAACGGATGCGGAAATTCGCGAGCAGGTAGAGCTGCTGCTGGGCCGAATGAGCGTGGAGGAGAAAATCGGGCAAATGAGCCAGGTCGGCGCGTCCAACTTTTCGTTCGGCGGAGATGTGGAGAGCGAGCCGGTTGAGGTGCTGATCGCAAAAGGGAAGATTGGCTCCATTTTGGGCGCATTCGATATGAACCAGGTGCTGGAGCTGCAAAAAATTGCGGTCGAGCAGTCGCCGCTCCGTATTCCGCTGCTGTTTAATGCCGACGTGATCCACGGTTATCAGACGATTTTTCCAGTGCCGCTAGCTTGGTCGTGCAGCTGGGATATGGAGGCGATTCGCAAAGCCTGCGCCATTGCGGCCAAAGAAGCCGCCGCTTCCGGCATTACGTACAATCATGCACCGATGGTCGATGTTACACGCGATGCCAGATGGGGCAGGGTAGTCGAGGGAGCGGGCGAGGACCCGTATCTGGGCGCTGCTATAGCCAAAGCGCAGGTAGAGGGATTTCAGGGCGAAAGCCTGCTGGATCAGGACACGCTGATTGCCTGCTTGAAGCATTTTATTGCTTATGGAGCAGCGGAGGCAGGCCGTGATTACAATACGGTCGATATATCCGAGCGTACGCTGCGTGACGTGTTTTTGCCGCCATTCCGTGCGGGCATTGAGGCGGGAGCCGGATCGGTCATGAATGCTTTTAATTTGTATGACGGCATCCCGATTGCTGGAAATGCCCGCATTTTGCGCGATCTGCTGCGCGAGGAGCTTGGGTTTGAGGGCATGCTGATCTCTGATTATGCGGCCATTGATGAGCTGGTCATTCATGGCGCTGCTGAGGATGGCAAAGAGGCTGCTGCGCAAGCGCTGCATGCGACGATGGATATTGAAATGGTGACCAGACTGTATGAGGAGCATCTTCCAGCGCTGCTGGCAGAAGGGAAAGTGACGGAAGAGCAGCTGAATGCGGCGGTGCGCCGGATTTTGACCTATAAATTTAAAATCGGCATTATGGATGCCCCTTACCGTTATGTGAGGCCGGCAGAAGCTTACGAGCATTATTTGTCGCCCGAGCATCTGGAGGCTAGCCGTGACGTAGCCCGCAAATCCATCGTGCTGCTGAAAAATAACGGCGTGCTGCCGCTTGCCCCAGATCGCAAGCTGGCGGTTATCGGGCCGTTCGCGGCAAGCCGGGATTTGCTCGGGCCGTGGCAGTTTTCCAATTACGCGAGTGAAACGGCGACGCTGCTGCAAGGCTTGGCAGCGAAGGGCTTCGCGCAGGAGCAGCTGCTCTATGCGGAGGGCTGCGGCGTGCATGAGCCGCTTGCCGGAGGCATCGAGCACGCAGTGGAGCAGGCGCGCAAAGCAGATATCGTGCTGCTGGCGCTGGGCGAGAGCAGCGACATGTCTGGCGAGGCGGCATCGCGTATGGATGTGACGCTGCCGGAAGCCCAATTGGAGCTGGCTAAGGCCATAGCGCAGACAGGCAAGCCTGTCGTGCTGCTTTTGACCAATGGCCGTCCATTGGTGCTGGAGTGGTTTGATAACCACATGGCTGCGATAGTGGAAAGCTGGTTCCTCGGCTCGCAAGCTGGACATGCTTTAGCGGATGTTCTTCTCGGCGATTACAATCCATCGGGCAAGCTGACGATGAGCTTTCCATATAAGACGGGGCAAGTACCCGTGTATTACAATCATTACCGAACCGGCCGTCCGCTTACGGAGAGCAATAGCGGCCAGAAGTTTATTTCTAAATATATCGATGGCCCGAATGAGCCCTTGTATCCATTTGGCTACGGCCTCAGCTATACGACATTTGCTTATTCAGAGCTTGCGCTTAGCCGTTCTGAGCTGCGGGCAGGTGATACGCTGGAGGTCGCCGTCACGGTGACGAATACAGGCAGCAGGGCTGGGGAAGAAATCGTACAGCTGTACGTTCAGGACGTTCACGGCAGCGTCGTTCGTCCGGTGAAGGAGCTGAAAGGGTTCCAGAAGCTGGCGCTGGAGGCGGGAGAAAGTCGTAAGGTGGTTTTCACCCTTTCGGAAGAGCATTTGAAATTTACGACCGCCGCTATGCGTCACGAGGTGGAGGCCGGGCAGTTTAAGGTGTACGTAGGCGGAAGCTCAAGAGCGGCACTGGCAGCGGGTTTTGAATGGCTGGAGTAGCTTCATGCTCAAGAGCGCTTTAAGCCTAAAGGAAGTGGAAGCATAACATTTAGAGCAAGAGGAACCATCAGCCTAAGATAGCTATGAAAAAGACAAGGAGAAGGGTGAATCCCTCGCTCCTTGTCTTTTTTTGCGTCGTTATACGATTGTTAGCCCACAATTGTGCGAATGGAGCCATGCCGCGGCTGCGAATATTCGCATGAACACACGCATGTCAAAAGAAAGTAAAGGATTCGACTGGATATGGGCGTTAGCCAATGGGCAGGACATTATTATCATTCCACGAATACTTCAAATATGGCGAATTTACGAGGCTTAAATTTGTGTGAGGAGATTTGGATATGGCATTTATTTACGAAGATGAAACGCTGGCAGTAACTGTTGTTAAAGCGATCCACACTGGCGATACCCCATCGTTGAAACGACTTCTTGAAGAGAACCCGGGCTTGGCTGCGGCAAGAATTATCGGTAGAGACAATAACAACGAAGACAATAGTTGTAGAACGTCTCGAACACTTTTGCATGTCGTGACCGACTGGCCCGGTCACTTTCCTAACGGTGCGGCTACTGTAAGTACGTTAGTCGAGTTCGGCGCGGAGGTGAACGCTCGGTTCACTGGATCGCACACCGAGACACCGCTTCATTGGGCTGCGAGTTGCGATGACATTAAAGTGCTTGACGCGCTTCTTGATGCTGGTGCCGATATCGAAGCGCCAGGTGCAGTGATCGCAGGCGGTACACCACTAGACGACGCAGTAGCATTCGCACAGTGGCGGGCAGCGCATAGGTTGGTTGAACGTGGAGCGCAAATCGCACTCTGGCATGCGGCTGCGCTAGGACAATTGGCTGCAATTGAGGCTTACTTCGCCGGTTCCGCACTTTCAGAGCGATACCCTTGGGGAGCAAGTCGCTCTTCACCACCAGGCAAGATTACCGTAGCCTTCTGGTGCGCTTGCCACGGCGGACAACAGCGCCCTGCAGAGTACCTTCTCGGCCGAGGTGCTGAACTGAACTGGATTTCGGTTTGGGATGGATTGACCCCGCTGGACGCAGCGCAACGTAGTTCTGCTACTGATCTGGTTCAATGGCTGCATAGTCAAGGCGCCAAATCTGCCAGCGAATTGTGAAGGATCAATAGGGTTGCAGAGCCTCAAGCTAGTGTTCCATAGGATTAAGCTGACGAATATGTGAATTCAATAAAAACAGCGGTAGTCTAAGACTTTATTTTTCAGTCTTAGTCCGCCGCTGTTTCATTTTTATGGTCTGTCTAAAGCTTTATTTTCATTGGACAACGCCAATCAATCCTGCTGAAACAGCTTTATTGCGGGTTCGTCGTCCAAATACCCGCTGTTTTAATGAAGACGCGTGGCGGAAGCGAAATAGCCGCGAGCGCCAGAGCTGCAACATCCTCAGGCTGCATCATGCGATCCTCATCACCGATTTTGAGGCCAGCTTTCGTAGCCAGCTCGGTATTGACCGTGCTTGGCGTAAGAGCCGTTACGCGAATATTATGCTTGCGCACCTCTTGCAGCAGCGATTCGGTAAAGCCCAGCACCGCAAACTTGGAAGCGCAATAAGCCGAGCCCGTTGCGAAGCCGCGCTCTCCCGCTGTGGAAGCCACATTAATGATTTCGCCGCTGTTTCTGGCAACCATCGCTGGCAGTACAGCGCGAGTCACATTGTAGGTGCCGTATAAATTGACATCCATCATGCTCTTCCATTCTTCCGGGTCCATATCCAGCACGGTGCCGAATTTGGCAATGCCTGCATTATTGATTAGAATATCAATAGGGCCAAGCTGCTCTGTAATCGAGGCAACAGCTGCTTGTACTTCTTGATTAACCGATACATCGGCAGCCGCAAGGCTGACCTGTATAGAATAGCTGGCTTTCAGCGTATCGGCGAGCGTCTCCAAATCGGATACGGTTCGGGAAATAAGTCCAAGGCTTACGCCCTCCTTCGCGAGTGCATGGGCAATAGCAAGCCCGATGCCTTTGCCCGCGCCGGTAATGATCGCTGTTTTTCCGCTTAGTGTCATCATTAATCTCTCCATTCTTTAGGGGAATTGCTTCTCATTTCTCCTCTCCATTATAAAGCTGTCAATAACCGGAATACAAATAAGCCCTAATAAGCGGGCGAATGCAATAAGTCAGGTGGGTACATATGAAAATAGATCGATTGCTCGGCATCGTCGTCCTGCTCCTTGGCAGGAGGCGGTGGAATGCGACCGAGCTTGCTGAGCGTTTTGAAGTATCTGTAAAAACGATTTACCGCGATATGGAGACGCTCGGTTTAGCTGGCATTCCTGTGGCCTCGCATCATGGCGCGGCCGGCGGCTATGAAATTATGGAGCAATACACGCTGAATCGGCAGCTTGCGAGCGCGAAGGAATGGAAGGCGCTGCTTGCTGCAGTGAAGGGAATTGCCTCGGCGCTAGATGATCAAGCTTATCATGAGCTGCTCGCCAAGGTGAATGCCCTGCTGCCGCAAGCTGCTCATGAAGAGCATGCCAGACAGGGCGAGGAACTCGTATTCGATTTGCAGTCGTGGGGATCGGGACTGGAATTGAAGCCCAAGCTGGCCTTGCTCCAACAAGCGATTACAGAGAGCAAGTTGGCTCGCCTGCGTTATGCCAGCTCGGCGGGGACAGAAAGCGAGCGGGAGGTCGAGCCGGCAGCCCTCATCATGAAAGGCTCGATTTGGTATTTGCAGGCGTATTGCCGCAGGAAGCAGGGCTTTCGCATGTTTCGTTTGACGCGAATACTGAGCCTGTCACTCCTGCTGGAGGGCTTTGAGCCGCGGCAGTCGCCGCAGCTGGAAGGGCTGATCTGGCGCAGCGACTGGGGGGCAGACCAGGAGACGCCGATGCTTATGCACTTTCAGCCGCAGGTCAAGCATCGCGTATATGATGCTTTTCCAAACGTGTTTATTACCGAGCTGGCAGATGGCAGCTTGCAGGTGACGGGCTCTTTTTCGCTGGATGAGTGGTTTTACGGCTTGCTGCTAAGCTTCTGTCAACATGTTAAGGTGCTGGAGCCCTCTTGGGCTGCTGAAGAGATAAAGCGCAGAGCGCAGCTTATATTTGAATTATATTAATTTATAATCCGGACATATAGCTGTCTGATAAGGTGCGATAAGCTTTGGGTAAATCTAGGTAAGCATGGTGAACGGCGCACGCCTTAGCCGCCTTGCTTACGGAAAAGAGGAAATGACATGATGAAATCGATATTGGAGCAGCAAGAGGCCTTGAAGCTGGCGGGCATTGGCGTTCGGACGACGAATCAGGAGGAAGCGGGGCCGAATGGGCGCATTCCTGCGCTCTGGACACAATATTTTCAGCTGGAAGGCGCATACGCCAATAAGGCCCAAGCTCAAGACGATTTTATTTATGGGGTATATACGGATTATGAAACGGATGCAAGCGGCGCTTACACGGCTTTCATCGGACATACCTATGATTTAGACTTGCCAATAGCAACAGAAACAACAGGGGCATCTGCCGCTGCAAACATGCAGCAAATCGTTGTGCCGAGCTCCCTGTACCGGGTTTTCGAGACGAGAAGAGGGCCTATGCCGCAGGTTGTCATTGAAGCTTGGCAGGAAATTTGGGCTTATTATGAGACAGCTGCCGAGCAGCGGGCGTATACGGGCGATTTTGAGCGGTATGATCAAAACGATTATCAGGACGGGGAAGCAGTCGTTCGTATTTATATCGCCATCAAAAGCTGAATGCTGTGAAGCGTTACGTTAGACGCGAATGCGTCATGTAATTGCCGTATGCCCCGCCACTGGATGAATCGCCTTTCCTTGTTGCTCGGCAAGCTTGGCTGTGTGCCTGTGTGCCTATGCAGGATGAGAGGATAACGGATAGATTGGAAGGGGAAGGCGAATGGTCAACAGAAGCAAGCTGGAACAAATAAAAAAATGGAACAGGACCGGTGAATTTCATCGGTCCATTCAAGCGCTGCAGGAGGCCGTGGCCATTCCCGCTGATATTAGAAGTGAGACGGGCTGCCAGGAAGGCTTTGATACGCTGTACTTATATGTGGAAGCGCAGCTTTACAGCGGGCATGCGGAGGAAGCAGAGGTGCATTACCCGGCGCTTCAATCGCTGCTGTATACGTGGAACGGCATTTATAGTCACAGCTATACCGCCAATTATCAGCTGAATTTTATCCGGTCAGCGCTGGATTATGCGCTGGGGAGCAAGCTGGCGGCCGTGCGCGGCTTCGCTAGGCTAATGGAATATGGCGCACAGCTAGATGCGCAGCTAAGGGCGGCGATTTTTTATTATTTTTCACTGATGGATTATGAGGATTACAACGTGGTGGATGCGGGAGAGAAGCTGCATTTAGCCAGGCGCGAGGAAGGCTGCACGCCTTTCATTGCAAAGCGGTTAGACGAATTGGAGCAGTGGATTGCCATTCGTGAAGCCCGGATGGAGTGGGAGCAGCTTGATCGCAACAGCTCAACCTTCCAGCAATTCGGGGAGCTTGCAGGCGGACAAGAAAGCGGCATCTGCGAGCTGGCGCTGAATGCCGAGGGCAGCTTGGCAGCCGTCCTCTATGAAGACGGCATCGTCCGTGTGTGGCGTACAGCGGATGGCCAGCTTCAAGCTGTAATTTATAGGGGAAATGGCGGAGCTGTAGGCGAGTGTCCAGAAAGCAAAGTGGGAGCCGCTAGAGCGGCATTGTGCTTTAGTCCAGACTCCAGCCTGCTGGCGGTGGGCAGTGGAATTGGTGTCGTAGATCTTTTTCATGTGCATAACGGGGAGCTGGAGCAGCACTGGGAGCTCTGTACGGACATTCAATCCCCGTACGGTGACGGGCATGTTCAGAGCTTGTATACGCATGTCAGCTTTAGCAGCAGTGGACGTTATGCCGTCGTTATCCCGGTAGCAGAGGGCGATGTGACTCCGTATGCAGATGGGGCGGATATGTCGTGCTTCCATACTATATTTGTAATAGAGATAAACGGCGGACGATGTGTGCTGCAGCACACGTTTCGCGAAGGGCGAATCGGTGCGGTTGCCTTCAGCGAGGATGAGCGGATGCTGGCGGTCGGCGTTATTGGCCAGGAGGTTGCTGTATGGGAGCTGAGGAGCGGCAGCATCGTTTATTTCGATCATGATTTTGTAACGGTGCAAGACCATGGGCGCATGGCTTTGGCGAATACGATTGCTTTTGCCCATGGAAGCTCCATGCTTGCTTATCCGGCAAGCGATCATACGATTAAATTAATCAGCATGAGTGAATGGGGCGGCGTTTATACGATTCAGCGGCGGGCGATTGTGCTGGAGGAAGGCGTTACGGTCAGCGCCATAACGTTCAGTGAAGATGGAGGAACGCTCATTTCGGCAGAGGATCATAGCCGCTGGAAACAAGGCTTGCTCAGCGTTTGGGATGTGGAGCGGGCACAGCAGCTGCATACGGCCGCCATTGAGCGCTCTGTCGCTTCCAAGCTTGCTATTCACGAACAAAACGATGAGCTATGGGTGCTTACCGGCCCGGTCTTGGAAATTCGCAGGCTGAGTACGCTGGAGCAGCTAAAAAGGCTGGACCCTTACCAATGGCACAATTCCACAGCTATTTTGCAAAATCCGAGCGCGCTAGCTGACGATAGAGCCGCTGGCGCCATCGCTTTTAAAGGCAGGGTGCGGTTTTTCGGCTAATTGCTGAGAAAGGCACTATTTTTCACTTAATAGCAGCTGGCATAGCTCGGGATAAACGACCTGATTGTTCAGAGCCATCAGCAAATAATCGGGGTTTACATCCTGCGGCACAACAGCCGAAGCGTAGGCAGCAAACTCACGATAGGATGGTGGAGCGTCGGAAAACAAAGGGTGGTTTGGACTGGAAAATAACGAGTTACGCTGCTTTATGTCGGCAACCTTTGCGTTATAAAAGCTGATGCTATGCTCATCCCTAGCGGCGGCAGGACCCTTCATGCGATGATTTAATATATACAGCACATCATGCAGGGCTCTTGTCTGCTGCTCCGTAAAATCATGATCCAATAGAAAAAGGTAGAAGGGAAACTCATCTTTGGAAATAATCGTCCTCATGAGCTTCATTTGATATTTCAACCGTTCTATTTCTTCATGCACATTCATCGAATTCTCCGTTCCTTATTTTTTTCACAGTCTGGTCTTTTCTCCAGTATACTCCAAAAATGATTGCGTCGGTTTTAATGGCGGTGAAAAAGTCGCAGCGAAGTGAAAAGGGGTAGTTGTAAAAGCGTGAGCACTCGCTTATATCTCTGCGTTTCAACGGCTTATCCGTTTAGGCTCGAGGAAACGCAGCGATAATGGCGATTGGAAGCAATCCCTTTTCGCGCAGCGAAGACTCTTTCTCCCCGCAAAGGGCAGTTCTAGCCTTTGACCGATCCAGCAAGGCCGGATACGAAGTATTTCTGAAACGCGACATAGACGATGAGTACGGGCACGACCGAAATGAGCACGCCTGCGTTCATCAGCGGGTAGTTCGCCGAATATTGGCCGCGGAATGCCAGCAGCCCTGTCGTAATGGTGCGCATTGAATCCTTTGTAATAAAAATTTGGGCCAGCAAAAATTCATTCCACGTTGCCATAAAATCAAAGATAAACAGCGTTGCAATGGCGGGCATTGATAGTGGAATAATGATTTTGAAAAATTTTCCCATGACCCCGCAGCCGTCAATCAGGGCAGCCTCGTCAATTTCCTTGGGGATCGTGCGGAAAAATCCGCGCAAAATCAAAATGCCAAACGGGATGCCGAAGCCCAAATAAATAAGAATGATGCCGGGATACGTATCGACAAGCCCAAGCTTGTTGAGAATCATATTGAGCGGCACGAGGGTAGCCTGCATCGGAACCATCATGCCGATGAGAAACAAGGCGAAGAGCCACTCGCTCCCCTTGAAAGCCAGCCGCGTCAGAGCAAAGGCGGCGAGCGCTTCGATTAAAATGCCAAGGGGAACCTTTATTAAGGCGATAAACGCTGTATTTTTCATATACATGCTCATGCGCCCTTGCTCCCAAGCTTGTACAAAATTGTGCCACTGCAGCTTTTCGGGGAACATATAAAAAGGACGTGTCAGCAAGTCGCTGCTCGACTTTAGCGCCGTAAAGGCAATGAATAAAACGGGCAGCAGAAAGATGGCTGCTAATACTGCGATTAGGGCATATTTAAGTGCCTTACTGACGGGATGAACGCGCTGTTCCATCGGTTGGACACCATCCTTCCTCTATATTACAAATGCGATTTTTTAGTCGTGTAATAAACATACGGAATAATAATGATCAGCGAAATGAGAACTAAAAACATGGAAATGGCTGAGCCTGTGCCGATATTGGCAAATTTGAACGTCTGAATATACATCCACGAAGCCAGCACATGGGTGCTTTCCGCTGGGCCTCCGCCCGTCATCGCATAAATCAAATCGTATACCTTCATGGACGATACCATCGTGATGGCGATAACAATAACAAACGTTTCCCGCAGCAGGGGAACGGTAATAAACCAGAACATTTGCCGCGGCTTGGCACCATCAATCGTCGCCGCTTCATAGGGGTCCTGGGGAATCGTCTGCAGTCCAGCGAGAAACAGCACCATCGGCTGCCCAACGCCATTCCAGACAGCAGCAACGAACACGGCATAGAGGGCGAATTTCGGCTCCGCCAGCCAAGCCTGCGCCCAGCTGCCGAGCCCGATCAGCTCCAGCGCTTTATTGAATAATCCCTGCATGGGATTGTACATCCATGTCCAGATCGTCGCGACGATGACCCCGGATAATACGTAAGGGAAATAAAAAATGCCCCGAAACACAATGCGTCCCTTCAGCTTCTGATTCAATAAAATCGCCAGCATCAGGCCGATGCCCATAATGATTGTCAAAGAGCCGAGCGTCCATAACAGATTGTTGGCGACCGCTCTTGGAAAGACGGAATCGTGCAGCAAAAGATCAGTATAATTGCTTAAGCCGACAAAGGTTTTCACTGGCGCAACGCCGTTCCAGTTAAAGAAGCTGAGATACAGCGTGTAGAGCGTCGGGATAAAGATAATCGCTATATAAATGAAAAGAGCGGGAAACACGAACAGCCAGGGCTTTAATACGCCGATTTTCAAGCTTCATTCCTCCTTGCGAATCAAGATGGAGCGGGCGGGCAAAGCGGCCGCGCCCCATCTCTCTTCTCTTTTGCAGCGCTTCATGGATGCTTCTTAGCTTGTTTTATTTTTAGCCTTATAGTCAGCAGCGGCCTTCTCCATTCCTTCCGCAGCCTGCTCAGGCGTCCATTCTTTTAGAGCGACCTTATCCTGCGCCTCAAACAGCTTCTGTACCACTTCCTGCGGTAGCGCTTGGTCGGTAATGAGGAAGCTGCCTTTCGTCGCCATATCGAGCAGCGGCTTCAGGTGGGGCGTGTTTTCCGAATAAGTGACATTAAGAGCAGCAGGGGTGCCGTAAGAATCAATGTATTTATTGACCACTTCAGCGCTAGTCAAATATTCCCCTACTTTAATGGTAGCCTCAAGCGTTGCTTGATCAAGGTCGGCGCTTACTTGGAACATTTCGGCAAATACGGAGGAACGGCCGGTTGGGAACTTGAATACCCCAAAATCATTGACATTAAATCCGGCTGCTGCAATATTGCCATCCAGCCATGTTCCATCAATATCTAATCCCGACGTTCCCGGATAGAAGAGATTGACGGCCTCTGTCGGATCAAGGGCGACATAACCTTTAGGGAAATAGCCTTTATCGTTGTATTCCTTAAGCTTTGCGAACGTTTGAACAACGGCTGGGTCGTTCCACGAGGCAGTCAGGCTGTTCAGCTTGTCATGCAGCTCGGGTCCTGCGAAATGCTCCAGCAGCTGCTCCGTCAGACGCATGACGTGCCAGCCGTTTTTGCCGCCGAGCGATAGCGGTGTAATACCGCCATCCTTCATCGCCTGCAGCTGTGCTTCAAACTCTTCAAAGGAAGTAGGAGCGGTAAGCTTGAGCTTGTCATAGGCTATTTTGGAGTACCACGTATCGACGGCGTTTAAGTGATAGGGTATGCCGGATACTTTCCCGTTGTAGGTTCCCATATCAATGGCCGCTTGATTGTAAAGCGAAGGCCAATTATGATCCTTGGCAATCTGGGTCAGATCAGCTGTAAGCCCATTATCGGCATAAAAGGAACCTAGGGAACCGCCCCATGTAGACCACATATTAGGCAGCGTTCCTGAATTTGCGGCTACCTTTAACGCTTCTTTCATCGGATCAACGGCATATTTGCTAACCTCGATTTGAATATCGGGGTTAGCTGCATTAAAGTCAGCAGCAGCTCCGTCAATCCATGTATGCTCCTGCAAAGCCCACACGGAAACGACGGTTTTCTTTGTGCTGCCTGTACTGCTTGTACCGCTCGTACTGCCAGCCTCTGAATTTGTGCCGCTGCTGGATGAGCAGCCGGCAGCAATAAGTGCGATTATCAATAAGCCAACAAAGGCTTGCCATCTTTTTGTCATGAGAATCCCCCTCTAGTGGTCAATCAAATAATTATCAATCAACTAATGTTCATTCAAACAGTGGTTAGTCAAATTTTGGCCCATCAAAATAGCTGCTAAGCTTAAATTTTGCTGATCCGCAGCGCTTGATAAGGAATGCCTGGAAGCGGGACTTTGCATTCTCCTGTAAATTCTCCATCTAGCGGCGATATCGACATCGCCCAAGTATCAATTAAATCGATGCGGAATGCTGCGCCTTCCGGAAGCGATAGGCTGCGGAAGGCAGGGCGGCTGGCGCCAAAATAAATCAAATAATATTCGCCCTCCACGCCTCCGGCAGAAGCATCCCATTTGAAATTAATGGCGCTCGTATCGAGTCTTGGCCCTTCTTCCATGATGCTGCGCAGAAACGCAATCCGCTCCGCGCTGCTGCCATGCAGCTCGCCTCCGTGCGACCACCAAATGATATCGTCGGGGTGTACATACGTCTCTCCATGCGTGACATAGCCGCCTTGGGCCATCCCTTCCCAGAAGCATTCTACCATTCGCTCTGTGGTAAGATTGCCCCAGCCATGATTCAGGTTGCCTTCATAGCGGCATTCATCCACGACGATCGGCTTGCGGTAAAGCTCGCGCCATTCTGTTACGAAATTCAAGTCAGCATGCTGGATGCTGGCATGTGTCACCCAAGGCTTACCATGATCATACCAATGCAGATTGCTTCTATAATGGATCTCGGGATTATGCCAGTTATGAATGGAGCGAAGATGCTGGTAAGGGTCATGCTCCTGAATGATGCGGAAAAACCGATCCCAGTCCGTCATCTTCTTCTCGAACATCAGATCATATTCATTGGCAAGCGACCACCATAGGTTTCGGAAGGAGGCCAGCCTTGCCAGCGCGTACCGCAAATAATAATCGTCCGATTCAGCAGTCATGCGCGAGAAGCCCCAGCGGTCATAGGGATGGAATAAAATCAGATCTGCTTCAATGCCGAGAAGCTGCAATTGCTCCAGCTGCGATTCCAGGCGGCGCCAAAAATCAGGATTGAACGCCTCCCAATTAAAGCCTTGCTGCAAGGAGCCTGCGAAAGCAAAATGTTCCGGCTCGGCGGCGTTATAATCATAATGCTTGGGAAACACGCACATTCTAATTTTGTTGAACGGTGCTTTGCTCAGCGAGCGCAGCGTTTGCTGTTCAAGCTGCTCCCCCTGATGGTTCCAGACATAAGCCGTTGTTCCAACCGGATAGAAGGGTGTTCCATCGGCATAGCTGAAATGAAAAATTTGATCAACCTTCACAGGTCCATGATTTTCGGCCGACGTGGGGGCGATGCAGATGAGCGTTCCTTGCAGGCCATCCAGCTGCGCCGTGCTGCTGCTGCTCGTAGTGAAGGACCATGTGCCCGTGCAATCCGGCATGAAGCGAATGACGTATTGTCCATCGCCATCATAGAAGCCGTCAACCTTAATGCTCCGATGCCCGAATTGAAATTCGGCGCCGAGTACAACTTCCTTATAGGGATTTCCTTCCTGCGGCCCTTCTATGCGAAGCTCAAAACGATTCCACTGCTCAGCCTCGAAAGGCTCTGACCATATGCGAGTCATGCTGTTCCTCCTTCTCTGATCATAAAAGTACATGGTATTTGGTGAATGGCTTCATTTTATAGGATGCTGTCCCCCATTCGTAGCTGTCCCAAGTATCCTTTTGTGCATTAATATGACTCTTTGCATGTGCTAAGCTTGCCAATACGTATCTGTAAGTAGACGAACGATGCTTTTTCCTATGCTTTTATGCCCATATGCTGCAATAGGGACAAACGGAGAGCCGAATGCAAGGCAAAAAAGCCCCCTGTGTTCTTCTCTTGGAGGGAAGAGTCAGGAGGCGAAAAGCAGAAGGCAGAAGGCAGAAGGCTTTAGAAAAAGCTTATTGATTGCGATATTCTAATGGAGAAACGCCGGTGCGCTCTTTGAACAGCTTGCTAAAATAATGCGGGTTCATATAACCGATAGCAGCGGATATTTCATAAACTTTGCAATTTGTCGTGCGCAGAAGCTGCTGCGCATGCTCGATTTTGTGGCGAATGACATATTCGCTGAAGCTTTCCCCAATCTCCTTTTGAAAAATGCGGCTTAAATAGCTTGGGCTGACATGGATAGAAGCCGCTACTTTTACGAGTGATAAGTCCTCCAGCAAATGCTGGTCGATAAAAGCCTTCGACTTTCGAACGATAAAATTATCGCTTTGTTCGTTTAAAGGCAGCTGCAGCAGCGTTTCCATATATGCTTTTGGCAGCTCTTGAAGGGAGCTGTAGCTCGAGCTGACCGAGCAGATAATGGCAACGTTCAGCAGCTCCAGCGTTTTCTGCCGTACCATATCGAGCAGCTTATTTAATTCGGCGGGGCTTTTTATGCCCTCTTTGCCAGTATCGCCGTGTTCACCATGCCCCCGAGCCTGGGCAGCATCGGTTGAGCCCGCATATTGCGGACAAAGCCAGATCACTTCGCGGTAATTGCGATGAAAGACAAGCCCGCCCCATTCCTTCGTAACAAATTCGGCAATGAGATGCTGGAGGGAACGGAAGCGCAAATGCCGGGCATCCTGCATAGGTGCGGCATCATCACGTTTACGGAAGACGGTTAGCCGAAAGCCTGTCTCAAAAGCAGACTGCTCCAGCTCTGCCAGCAGCGGCTGCTCAGGAAACGTATGCTCATCGAGCAGCGACAGCAGATATTGATTTTTCTCCTCCTCTGTATAGGAGGGCTGGGGAGCGGAAGTGAGCGCAAGCTTCGCCGCAGCTTTAAGCAGGGAAGCGCCAATTTCCTCTTCATCCATCGTGGGCTTGTGCAAATAGTTGACGGCACCGAGGCGAATCGCCTCTTTGGCATAGGTGAAATTATCATAGCTGCTGATGAAAATGATTTGTACGCCCGGATAGCGCTCCAGCGCCTTCTTGGCAAAAGCGAGCCCGTCCATGCCGGGCATTCGGATATCCGTAAGGATAATATGGATAGGCTGCTGGGTGTCCATAGCAAGCAGCGCTTCTTCCCCATTTGAGGCTTCGGCTTTCCAATGAACGCCGTATTTTTCCCAATCTACCATATGGCGCAGTCCTAGTCTTGCAATCGATTCATCTTCAACGACGAGCAGATTCCACATCCGCATTCTCCTCCTTCTCTAATACCTTATAAGGCATTCTAACCGTCACGATCGTATGTGTCGCTGAACGCTCAAAGGATAAGCCGTATTCCTCGCCAAAACGCAGCCGGATGCGGTCCTGCACATTGCGCAGTCCAATATTTTGGGTGCCGGTATCGCTTTGCGGCCGCTTCAGCAGCTCCAAGGCTTGCTGGTCGAAGCCGCTTCCATCATCCCGCAGCTCAATGACCAGCAGACGGTTATCCTTCCCTTCGAGCCGGGCTTCCAGCGTAATATGCAGCTTTCTTTCCAGCCCCTTGGCCCCGTGAAAAATCGCATTTTCCAGCAGCGGCTGCAGCAGCATGGGCGGTATGGACGCTTGATTCAGCTCGGGCGGAATATGCCACTCCATATCAAATACATTCGTATAGCGTAAATCCATTAACGTCGCATAGTCGCGCAGCAGCCGAATTTCTTCCTCAAACGTAACGAGCTCGCTGTCGAGCTTCATATTCGCATGGAGCAGCTTATTCAGCGATTGAATCAGCTTGGCGATTTGCCCAGCTTGCTGGAGCACAGCCAGCATGCGAATAGAATTGAGCGTATTGTATAAAAAATGGGGTTGAATACGGGCCCGCAGCGCGTAAAGCTCGGCATGCCGTTTTTGCCGCTCCTTCTCTTCGATCGATTGAATGAGCTCTTGCAGTCGAATGACCATTCGGCCGTAGCTGCTTTCCAGCTGGCCGATTTCGTCGGCGCGGCCATGCGCCTCGGGCGTGAAAAACTGCCCTTTTTCTACTTTGCGCATCGAGCGTATAAGTCTGGAGATGGGCTGGGAAAATCCGCGCGCGATTAAGAGGGAGGCAACGGCCGCCAGCACAGCAACGCAAATAATAATCACGATCGTAAAGCTCTGAATGGAACGGCTGCTTTGCAGTATAGCGTCCTTATCTACGCCCATGTAAATTTGCCACTCCAGATAATCGCTTTTCAAGGAAACACCGCTAAAGGTTTTGCTTCCGGCCTGTTCTTCAATGGCAACTTCCCACTCGTCATGCGGTACATTCTGGCTTGCGTGTTTCTGGAGTTCAGCTGCCAGCGCTGCATTCGAGGCATAAATCAAATGGCCGTCCCGGTCGACGACGATGACCTGCGCATTTGGCAGCTCGAGCGAATCGACAAGATTCGAAATAAAGCGCGGGGAGATAAACATCGTCGTGACGGCCAGCGGCTTATAGTCCTCGTCCATCAATAGCCGGGCACCAATAATAGCGTCAAAGGAATTGGTTTTGAACTGCTGAATGTTCTGAATGCCCGTCACGGAAAAATGGCCCTTGCCCGCCATTACCTCTTGATACCAATCCTCGTCCTTGGCGTCATAATTCCCATTAATGGTGCTGTCCCCATCTAGCCGATAACCATTAATCGACCCGTTCATGCCATAAATCATGAGCCCTTTAATGGATGAATTAATGGATGGATAGGCACTCATGAGCCGGGCCATCGTTTTTTGGGCATTGATTTCTTCGGTCCCCCACCGTTCAGGCGAGAGTGCAGGCTTGTTCAGAAAGGAAAACACCTCCGGCATAAAATAAGGCAGCATGCTGAAGCGGTCAAAGTCGCTAATTTGCCGTTCGATCGAAGCATTGAACTGCGCCAAAATGACCTTCAAGTCCTGCGTCGTCTGCGCTTCCAATGTACCCGATGACTTCGTCGAGCCGATAGCTCCTATAATGAAAGCGGGTATACTGCTGAGCAGAAAAAATAAAATGAGCAGCTTTGTCTGATAGCGTGCGTTTCTCCAGCGTCCCAATTTGCCCACCCTTTCCTGAATGCGAGGGAGTAGTTGCCGATTATAGCGCTTTCATTCCGCGCAGTGTTCAAGCATTTTAACATGATTGCTTCCGGAAGACAAAACTAAATCACTAAACAGAAAAATAAGGAAAAAGCCCATCCTCCGTAAAGGACAGGCTTTCTCCCTATGCATATACTAGCCTTTCACCGCTCCGGCAACGACGCCTTTGACGATGTATTTTTGCAGAAAGATAAATACGATAATTGAAGGCAGCACCGCCATGACCATGGCCGTCATCGCATATTGCCAGTCGGATGTATATTGGCCGACGAACGTGTACGCGGCAAGCGTCAGCGTCTTCGTGTCCGGCGAGCCGTTCACCATGAGCAGCGGCAGCAGGAAGTCATTCCAGATCCACATCACATCGATAATAATGATAGTGGTCGTGACCGATTGCAGCAGCGGAAAAATAACGAGGAAAAACAGCCGAAAGCCAGATGCGCCATCCATCGTCGCGCTTTCGTCGATTTCCTGCGGGATGCCTTTCACGAAGCCGTGATAGATAAAGACGGCAAGCGGGGCGCCAAAGCCCCAATACAGCACGCCAAGTCCCCAGGTGCTCTCCGACAAATGCAGCTGTTTGGCGAACTGGAGCACCGTCAGCATAATCGATTGGAACGGAATGAGCATCGGCATAATGCAGAGCAGATAGATCAGGCCGCTCATCCGCGTTTTTGTACGCGCCAGCTTATAGGCAGCGATAGATGAGACGAGAATAATGCCCGCGAGGCCGACGACCGTAATGACCAGATTATTCATGAACAGCTTCGGATAATTGATAAACTGCCACACATAAGCGTAGTTTTCAAAAATTATTTTCTCAGGCAGCGCGATAACATCGCTCATCACTTCTCCAAAGCTTTTGAACGAGTTGTTAATAGCCAGAAACAGCGGGTATAGAAACAGCAGCGAGAGCAAAAGCATGACGGCTTCCAGCGCATAGCGTCCGACTGGGCGATTTTTTCTCATTAGGCCTCTACCTCCCGGCGCTTGAACAGCGTTAATTGAATGATCGTAATGAACAGCACGGCAACGAACAAAATGAGCGCTTTCGCTGTACCGTAGCCATACAGATTGTTCTGGAACGTATCGCGGTAAATGTCATAGGCGATGCTGTAGGTCGAGCCGCCCGGCCCGCCGCCGGTCAGCGACAAAATGACATCAAACACTTTAATCGAATTCGTCAGCGCCATAAAGACGGCAATCGTAATCGATGGGGCAAGCAGGGGCAGCGTAATGTTGAAAAAGGTGCGGAACGGCCCCGCGCCGTCTACCGTTGCCGCCTCCTTCAAATCTCCCGGTACCGATTGCAGTCCCGCGATATAGATAACGAGGTAGAAGCCAATCGATTGCCAGATCGATACGAGCAAAATCGAAACAAAGGCAAGCCCGGGCGTGCCAAGCCAGCTTAAGTCGAAAATTGCCCAGCCCGTACTTTCGCCCAGCGATTCAAAGCCCTGCATGAAAATAAACTTCCAGATAAAGCCGACGATGACGAGGCTCAAAATGTACGGAATAAAGAAGGCAGCCCGCAGCCAATTCGTCGTGCGCAGCTTCATATCGAGTAGAACCGCAAGCCCTATCGCCAGCACATTGACTAGCACGATGTACAGCACCGCGTATTTGATCGTAAACCATGCCGAGCTGGTGAAATTCGCATCATTCATAAAAATCTGCTTGAAATTATCGAGCCCAATAAATTTCGGGTGCTTGGAAATGCCGTTCCATTTGGTCAAGGAATAACGGATGGTCATGGCAAATGGAATATAAAAGGCAACGGCAATACAAATCAGAACAGGCAGGCTGAACAAGGTGAATTCCAGCTTCCCGCCCCACTTTTTACCTAATGCTTTGAACATATGATGCACCCCAATTCGTCTATTGTATCCACGCCAGCGAGCTTTGCAGCCAGAGGATGGCGCCAGCCGCTTACGCTGGAAAAAGCATTTTCCAATTTAGCTTTAATGTGTATTATAGAGCAGACGGTTGCCCGTCAAAATGGATTATAGAAAACAGTTAGGGGTAAAAAGGTGAACTGTATGCGGAGCGTGAAACGATGATGAAAGCGATTGCGGGCAAGGTTTGGGAGCTGCTTTCGTTTTGGCGGGAGCTGGTTGCCCGGAGGCTGGTCAATAAGCTGATTTTACTGTTTACGGGTGTCATTGTGCTCGTTGTGGCTTCGCTGAACTTTATCTCCTACCAGATGCTTGAGAAGGAGTCGGTCGGCAACAGCATTGATAGTACGACGAACAACTTGCTGCTCGTTGGCCGCAATTTGGAGGATTATTTGAAGGGCATCGAGCAAATATCATTGCCGCAAATCGGCTACGATGAAATTACCTATGCCATTATGCATGAATCGGAGGACTATTCTTCCAAGATGTATGTTGAAAATTATTTGCGCAATTTGTTTTATTCCCGCAGCGACTTGGAAGCGATCTACTTGTATGTCGTTGAGAAGCAGAAGTATTATGCGATTACGAGAGAAAATTACAATATAACGGTTCGGACGGGGACGAACACCATCATTGCAGAGCAGCCCTGGTACGCGAAGGCGATGGCCGACCCGAGCAATCAAGCCTATCAATCGCTGTCGGGACCTGATGTGGAGGCGGATTCCGGTTATTCGGCTGAAATACAACGGTCCAGCTTTATGGCGTACCACCGGGTAATGCGTTCGATTAAGACGCGCAAGCCGCAGGCGGTGCTCTCTTTTTATTACAATGCTTCAGTCAAGGACGAGATTGTGAAGGATATTCCGTTTAGCGAAGGCCAGCATTTGCTGTATGTCAGCCCGGACAATGAGCCGTTCGAGCTGGATGATGAAGCGTTCTATACCGAGCTTCAAGGCGCGGGCGTGCTGCAAAAGCTGGGCGGAGGAGCAGGGCTGGCTGGACCATCCGGACAAGCTGGACAAAACAAGCAGGCGGAGCAGGCTGGGGCCTCCAGTGGGCCGTTTACTTGGGTGCAGGGGGAGCAGAAATATTTAATTATTTACAATGTGGCGGAGAAAAGCGGCTGGAAGCTGATTAAGCCGATTCCTTATTCGCAAATTTACGAGGCCGCGACGAAGACGCGCAATCTGAACTATGCTATCGGCGTGCTGTTCTTGCTGCTCGCCGTCATTCTCGTCAGCTTGATGTCGAGTGCGATCACGAAGCCGCTCAAGAAGCTGTCCCGCCAAATGAGCCGGTTCAGCGCAGGCAGCTTTGATGCGGAGGCGGAGGTGAAGGGCCGCGACGAAATTGCTTATTTATCGCGTCATTTCAATTTGATGGTCAGGCGGACAAATGAGCTGATTAATGAGCGCTACAAAATGAAGCTGGCGGAAAATCATGCGATTTTAAAGGCGCTGGAGGCGGAGATCAATCCGCATTTTCTGTACAATGCGCTGCAAGCGATTTCCACGAAAGCGCTCAAGCATCAAACGTACGACGTCGCGGATATGATCGATGCGCTGGCGCTGACGTTCCGCTATTGCATCAGCGGGAAGGATATTGTGTTTGCGCGCGAGGAGCTGAAGCATATCGAGCGTTATATGGCGCTGCAAACGGCGCGGTTCGGCGCCAGATTGCAGGTCGTCTATGAGTGGGAGGAAGCGCTAATGGAGCTTGAGATTCCGAAGCTGTCGGTGCAGACGCTGGTTGAGAATGCGATTAAGCATGGACTGGAGAAGGTGACGAGCACCGTCACCATCGGCATTAAGGCATGCCTGCAGGAGGATGGAACAGCGCTAATCTCGGTGCAGGATGACGGGCCGGGCTTTACGCAAGAAAGGCTTGGGCAGGTGGAGGCTTCGCTGCGGCGCGAATGGGGCCAGCGGGAAAGCGACAACATTGGGCTCGTCAACCTGTACACGAGGCTGAAGCTGTTGTACGGAGAAGAGGCGCAGCTGCTTATCAAGAGCGATCATGCGGGGACGGAGCTGGCGATGCGGCTGCCCCGCCGAGGAGGAAACGGTTCATGAAGCATACGGTGCTGATCATTGACGATGAAGAGCCGCTGCGCGAGGCCATTCGGCTGCTTGGCGACTGGGAGGGACTTGGCGTAGGGCAGGTGCTGGAGGCGGCAGATGGGTTAAGCGGACTTCGCATGCTAGCGGAGCAGAAGGTAGATCTCGCTATCGTCGATATGAAAATGCCTGGCCTAAACGGGACTGAGCTGCTGCAAACTGTCCAGCAGCAGTATCCCGGGCTGCTGACCATTGTCGTCAGCGGCTACAATGACTTTGAATATACGCGGCAGGCGATTCGCTCCAAAGTCGTCGATTATTTGCTTAAGCCTGTCAATCGAATCGAGCTGAATCAGGCGCTGCGCAAGGCGATGGACGTGCTGGAGGCGAAGCGCAGGCAGGAGAGCGATTTTATTGCGCAAAATATTACCCTCAACCTTTCGCTGCCCGGGCTTAAGGAGAAGATGTATTTGTCCATTCTCGAACGCAGCTTTAAGCAGCAGGCGAATGAAGCGTTTCTGCCGCTGATTGGCGCCGACGACAAGTCCAATCGCTTCGTCGTTGTGCTGCTGCGCATTCTCAATCTGGACCAGATCAGGCGCAGCCGCTTCCACGGCGATACGGAGCTGCTGCATTTCGCCGCCAGCAACGTCGTCAATGAGGTGGCGGGCGCGCACTTCCAAGCGTTCAGCTTCGCAAATCCGAAGCAGGAGCGCGAGCTGTTCGCCATTCTGACGATGAATGGCGGGGGCGCTGCCGATGCAGCCTATCGGGCGCTGCATCAGGTGAATGCCATAGCCGCTACGCTTCAGCGGCTATTCGGCATTAGGGTCGCCGCAGGCATCGGCGGCCCGGTGAAGGCGGCGCTGGACATGGCCGCCTCCTTCGAAGAAGCGCGCTCAGCGCTGGGCGAGATGGACCTGCTGCGTTTGAATGGAGCAGCAGCCGTTAGAGCCGCCGCAGCCGCAGAGAAGAGGCAGCAGAAGGAAGGGCTGTCGCTGCCTGGGCGGATGGCGGCCATTCGCCAGGCGCTGGCGGGCGACAACCTCCAGCAGGCGAGCAGCATCATCAGCGAGCTGGCCCGCAGCTGGCAGGAGGCGGACAGGCTGAGCTTGGGCGAGGCCGATCGCATCATTCGCGAGGGCATCGTGCTGCTCGGCGACCTTGCGCTTGAGCTTGGCGTTCCGCAGGAGCGGCTGCCGGCCGGCAGCGAGGAAAGCTTGCGCAGCTGGGGGCTTTCGCTCGATTTTGCCACTTTCGAGCAGTTCGCCGCCCTGCTTCAGCGGCTGCTGGGCTTTTACCATGAGCAGCTGCGGGCAGCGCAGGCTGTGCAGAAGCCGTTCGATATTGCCGATATTAAAGCCCATATCGACCGTTATTATTTTGAGGATATTAAAATCTCGCTGTATACCGATAAATATTTTCTTAGCCGCGAGTATTTGATGAAGCTGTTCAAGCAGCAGTTTGGCTGCGGCATTCATGAATATGTACAGAAGGTGCGGATGGATAAAGCGCGGGAGCTGCTGGACGATTCGGCGCTCAAAATTCAAGATATTTCCGAGCTGCTAGGCTACAAGGACAAAAACTATTTCAGCAAGGCGTTCCGCAATTATTACAGCCTGTCGCCTTCCGAATATCGAAGCAGCAAGGGGAGTGGTTAGGGGAGCCCCATCGTCATACACCACTTTTTTACCCTTAATACACCACTTATCTGCATTTTTATCTCCTATCCTTTTCTTTAGAATAAGCAGCGAAGACTTGTATTCCAAGCGAAAAGAAATGGGGGCCCTACCATGTTCAAAAAAATCATGTCCATGTCCACCAGTATCGTTCTGGCTTCGGTCATGCTGGCTGCTTGCGGCAGCGGCAATGGCAGCACTACCAGCACTAACAGCACTACGCCAGAAGCGAGCAGCACAGCTGATGCTGGCGGCGCTGCGAATGAGGCTAAACCGGTTACGATCAACATGTTCACCGCTTCTCCCGAATATACCGATGCGTTTAATGCTTACATTGCCGAATACAAAAAAGTGAAGCCGAACGTCACAATCAATCTGGAAATTATGCAAGCCGACTACAATACGGTGCTGAAGTCGAAAATCGCTGCCGGCAGCACGCCGGATGTATTCCAGACGACGGCGGGCGGCGACATTGACACCTTTGCCGAATACAGCGCTGATTTGACGAATGAGCCGCTTGCGGCAGCCATGATGGATGCGGTCCGTGTGAATATGACGTCGAGCGATGGCAAGGTGCTGGGGCTTCCGGTCAAGGGCAACTTAATGATGATGATTTATAATAAAAAGCTTTTGGCGGACGCCGGCATTGCTGCCGCTCCGAAGACGACTGCGGAGCTTGAGGATGCAATTGCCAAGCTGGAAGCGAAGGGCATCACGCCATTTGCCAATGCCTACAAAGAGTGGTGGGTATGGAAGCATATTTTCCAAAACTTCGTCAACGCTGCGGCGGAAGATGCAGGCACAACGCCGAAAGCGCTGGTTGACCAGTTCATCGCGGGTGAAACGACATTTAAAGACCATCCCGTGCTCAGCGACAATTTCTTTAATTTCATCGATCTGACTGTGAAGCATGGAACAGACAAGCCGCTGGAGCGTGACAGCAACGCCGAAGTAAGTGACTTTGCTTCAGGCAAAGCGGCCTTCATGACCGGCAAGGGCGCATGGGACGAGGAAGCGATCAAGAAAATTACGCCTGACATCGAGATTGGCATTGCAGGCTACCCGGTAAGCGATAAGCCGGAGCAAGCGCTGCTTGTAACGGGAGCAGACCAAGCGCTGCGCATTAACAAGGATTCCGCTGTTGCGGCAGAAACCATTGAATTTTTCAACTGGCTGTACACGTCCGACTACGGTAAAAAATGGTTCTCGGAAGTCGCGAAGGTCATTCCGCCGATTAAAGATGCAGCGCTGCCGGATCTGGATATGCCGAAGCAGATGGAAGAGATTTTAAAGACGGAGAAATCAGGTGACCTTTCGGTCAACTATTCCCTCGACACGTTCCATCAAAAATTTGGCGAGCTGATGCAGAGCTACATTAGTGGCGGGAAAACGAAGGAGCAGACGATTACCGAAATCCAGCAAGCGTGGATTCAATTCGGCTCCTCGATGTAGAAGGGGAAACGCTCTATAGATGCTGCCAAGCAGCATTCGATAAACAAGGCATGGGGACGAGAAAAGTCCTTATGCCTTGTTTTTCCATGTTCGATATTCTCAATTAAGGGTAAATATCCCAGAACTATTCTACAATAAAATTTGCAAAACCTATATAATTGCTACTTATAAACTTGATTCCGTTAACCGATATAACAAGTAATATAGGTTAACTTTAAAAGTAAGAGGGGTATGACGAGATAAATCGAGCCAATCCAAAGCAATTTTTTACAAAAATGTCTTTCCGAATTAAGCTTCCCGTCATGATCTGTTTACTAGTCAGCATTGTACTCGCAGGCACATGTATATTATGCTATCGCATTGCTGCAATTATGACTTTGGAAAACAGCAAGCATGAAATCCGTTCGACCTCGGACCGAATTGGAGAAGAGCTGTATTCAAATATGGAGTTGGCTCAGCAATCGGTATACTTGCTCTCAGTCCAAAAAACGATTTTAGATGTCGTTAATTTGCATAATGGCAATTCCATGACAGAGGAACAGTTTTTCTCAGCTGACAATGATTTGATGAATAGCGTTGATGAGCAATTAACAACGAGCATCACGGGGATGCAGGGTACAGAAACGATACTCGTCATGGTTCAAGCGCGGCAGGCATCTTGATTTCCATGCTCGTTACGCGGCCAATCGGCCGTCTGACGAGGCTGTTCAAAACGATGGCTACGGGCGATTTGACGGTAACAGCTACAGGGAAATACAGCGGTGAATTCAAGGTGCTGGCCGACAGCTTCGACGTCATGGCCTTGCGCAATAAACAGCTTATTACGAGCATGAACAGCTCGATTGCTGTGCTGAAGACCAGCATGTCAGAGCTGGATGAAACGTCGAAGAAAACGAATCTTTCAATCGCTGAAACTTCCAGAACGACGCAGGAAATTGCCAAGGCGATGGAATCGCAGGCCAATGATACGGAATCGATTGTAGACAAGTTTCTGGAGGTCGGCGACAAAATTGCTGACGTAAGCAGCAAGTCGCAGGAAATTAGAACGAAGGCAGACTCCGTTGCGCAAGTATTCAAAGCCAACTACGAGGTTATCGAGGCTTTGGTGGAAATCAATCATCGCAGCGAGTCGGAGGTGCGCAGCATTTCCGAGGTCACCGCGCAGCTGGCGGAAAGCTCATCGGGCATCCGCCAAATTACTGGAGCGATTTCTGATATTGCGGGTCAGACGCAGCTGCTTGCCTTGAATGCCTCGATTGAAGCAGCAAGAGCAGGAGAGCAGGGCCGCGGCTTTGCAGTCGTCGCCTCGGAAATTCGCAAGCTAGCCGAGCAGACTTCGCTGCAATCCCAAGATATTAATAAAATCGTCGCCCAGACGATTGAATGCGTAGAGCGAAGCGATCACAGCGTGAAGGCGATAGAGTCCATCTCGGAGCAGCACAACAGCAGTGTGCATCAGACGCAGCAAACCTTTGGCTACATTACCGATAATATTCGCGAAATTATTGAGCAGGTATCCGCTTCCGTGGAGGAAGTAACAGCAACGGTACAGGAGCAATCGGCAATGGTACAGAACCTTGCGGAGATGGTTGAAACGATCGAAAGCTTGAGCAATGAGCTGGCGCAAGCAGCTGGCGAATTTAAAGTAGAATAACGATACAGCACCCTAAACACCCCTGTTCTATTAGTAGAACAGGGGTGTTTAGTTCGCCTAAATAAAGGAACTCATAGAGCGTGAAAATAAGCTATAATATAACAATAATCGATAAATATCGGGTTGAAGCGTGTGCGCTAGTTGCCTGCCAGGCAGGAAAACAGTTTGTTGCGAAAAGGAGATTGCGGCGGTGGATCACTTCAAAAATTTATTTGAGCTATCTTTTGACATGCTTGTGGTCATGGACTGCAACGGCCGCGTTGTGCACTATAACAGTGGCTTGCAGAAGATGCTGGGCTATCCTGTCTTATTGAATAGTATGAAAGATTTTTATTCGTATATGCATCCCGACGATATAGCTTCAATGGATGCTTTGGTCCCACAATTAATACAGGGTAGAGAGCTGAGCGGATACTTGAATCGATTCCGCTGCGCAGACGGCTCTTATAAATGGCTGCAATGGAATGTCTCGCTGGATCAAATCAATATGTATTTTTATGTCATAGGTCGCGATGTGCATCATCAGAAAAGCTTCGAGCAGCATCTGGCGGCACAGGAGCTTTGGTATCGTTCCTGCCTCGACAATTTGCTGGATGGCTTCAGCTATTACAAGACAATCCGGGATGAATTCGGCGATATTATTGATTATCGGTCGGAGTACATGAATGATACCTTTTGCCGCATGATGAATTATTCGAAAGATGAAGCTGTGGGCCGGCTGTGGTCGCAGCTTTTTCCTGATTTTACAGAAGAGATCAGGGCGGTTCTGAAGCAGGTGACGAGCAGCGGCAAACCCGTTTTAAGGCAGGAGCGGGTATACAATAAGTGGCTGACGGATGAGGAAAGCTATGATGTGCTCTATTATAAAATGGGGGATGGCTTCGCCTGCAGCTGGCGCAATGTGACGGAATACCGCCGGGCGCAGGAGCATCTGGAGCTTTCGAACCTAAAATTTACGAGTGCTTTTCACACGAATGCAACAATGAACTTTCTCATAGATTTGGAAACAGCGACGATTATAGAGATGAATCAGAAGTTCTCGCAGACGATTCGGCGGGGGCATTATTCCCATTTTGTAAGCAGTATTATGCAAGCGATTCCAGCTCAGGGGTTATTAGAGAATATTGAGCTTCCCTTCCTGCGGCAGTCTGGAGATACGGGCTATGGCGTTATATCGGGCGAGGTGCTGGAGCTGAAGGATAAGCGTTATTTTCTCGCCTTTGCTATCGATATTACGGAGCTGCGCAAAGCCAAAAAGCATCTTCTACTCATGGACAAGCTGAATTTGCTGAGCTCTATGGCGGCAAGCATTGCCCATGAGGTACGCAACCCGATGACGACGATTAAAGGATTTTTACAGCTGATGCAGAAAAATACGACGCTCGCCTCTTACCGCGATACGTTGAATTTAATGATTAGCGAGCTCGATCGCGCTAACGGCATTATTTCAGAATATTTATCGCTGGCGAATACCCGTTTTGTGCAAAAAGAACAGAAGCAGCTGGATGTTCTCGTTTCGAATATACTGCCGCTGCTGGAAGCGGATGCGGCCTACTCCAACATTTTAATTGTGCTTGATCTGCATGCTACGTCTCCGGTTAACGTGGAAGAAAAGGAAATTCGCCAGCTGCTGCTGAATTTGACGCGTAATGCGATAGAGGCGATGGAAAGCGGCGGCGAGCTTACCATTCGGACGAGAATGAATCAAGGCAGCGTTATACTGGAAGTGGCCGATCAAGGCCATGGCATCCCGAAGGAGCATATTGAAGCGATTTTCACTCCCTTTTATACGACGAAAGAAACGGGAACCGGGCTTGGACTTGCGGTGTGCCGCAGCATTGCGGAGCATCATGGCGCCGATATCGAGATTGAATCAAGCGAGGAGGGGACGACATTCCGGGTCGTATTCTAGCGGCCCCGCCAAGCAGCGTACAATCTCATGATAAGCAGCCAATCGTTTGGGTGGATTAGGATATTTTCCCACACTAACGTTTTTTTGCTGATGAATGGTTTCGTCTTACCTATATATAGAAGAAATCCCCCTGATTACGCGAAAGCGTCCAGGGGGATTTCTTGATTTGACGTAATACGGGCTATAGAGACGAATCAGCCTTAGCCCTCTTTCATAATCTCAGCAATTAATTCAAAAGAGCGAAGACGCGCTTGATGCTCATAAGCAGAGCCAGTTATCATCAACTCATCAGCGCCTGTTTTTTCAATAATGTCGGCGATTCTGCTGCGAACCGTTTCCTTGCTTCCGGCTGCGCCGAAGCTGAATTTGCTGCGGACGACAACCTTCTCCTGCTCATTCCACAGTTCATCCATATTCGCAACGGGCGGCTTCAGCTTGCTCGTCTGGCCGCGGATGAGGTGCAGGAACTGCTGCTCCTGCGAGGAAGCGAGGAAGCGAGCTTCTTCATCTGTATCGGCGGCGAGAATATTTACGCCAATCATGACATGAGGCTGCTCCAGCGCCGCCGAAGGGCGGAAGCTGCTGCGGTACAAATGCAACGCCTGCATTAAATAGTCTGGCGCAAAATGGCTGGCGAAAGCAAACGGCAATCCCAGCTGCCCCGCTAGCTGAGCGCTAAAGCCGCTGGAGCCTAGCAGCCAGATCGGAATATCGAGCCCTTCGCCGGGGAATGCGCGAACCGCAGGAACTCCTTCTTCTATAGAAGGGTTTAGAAAATGGCGAAGCTCGCCAAGCAGCTCAGGGAAGTCTTGGCCGTTATTGCTATTAAGTCCACGGCGCAGCGCGCGGGCAGTGGCTTGGTCTGAGCCTGGCGCACGCCCGAGTCCAAGATCAATGCGTCCCGGATACATCGAGGCGAGTGTGCCGAATTGCTCGGCTATCATAAGCGGCGCATGGTTGGGCAGCATAATACCACCGGAGCCGACGCGGATCGTGCTCGTGCCTTCGGCCACATAGCCGATGAGTACTGAGGTAGCGGCGCTGGCAATGCCTTGCATATTGTGATGCTCAGCCAGCCAATAGCGCTGATAGCCCCAACGCTCAGCATGCTGGGCGAGATCGCGGGTATTTTTGAAAGCGTCGGTTGCATTGCCGCCTTCAACAACGGGAGCGAGATCAAGGATAGAAAGAGGAACGGTATGTGAATGGGTCATAATAACAACAACCTCCTATACTGTAAATTGACTTGTAGGTCATACTCTCCATTATATCATAATGAACGCCAAGGATAGAGCAGACAGGCTGGTGTGAAAAAGGGGATGAAAAAAGTTACGACAAAAGCTTGCAATTTATCTTTAATTGTAGTATCTTAAATTTAAGATAATAAATGCAAGGAGGTGAGGGCAATGAAAGAGGCAGCCAGCAAGATGAAAGTGTCACAGCAGGAAGCCGAAGACAGTGCTTTGAAGCTCTACATTGCGCTCAACCGGGCCAGCCAATGGATTAACGCCCACGGCGACCGGGACATTCGCAAGCATGGCTTGAATCGTACGGAATTCGGCGTACTGGAAATGCTGTATCACAAAGGTCCACAGCCATTGCAGCAAATTGGCGGTAAGGTGCTGATGAGCAGCGGCAACATTACCTACGTCATAGATAAGCTTGAGAAGAAGCAGCTTGTGCAGCGTAGAGCTTCAGCTGATGATCGCAGGCTCATCTTCGCAGAAATAACGAGCCAAGGCACACAATTTATTGAGGAAGTATTCCCGGCACATGCAACCATTATTACAGAAGCGGTTAGCGGCTTGACGACAGAGGAACAGAAGCTGGCAAGCGAGCTGCTCAAGAAGCTCGGCAGACACGCGCAGGATGCTTTTAAGTAGAAGAGGCTTGGTATCCTGTATCGTCACTTCTTTCTATCACTCAGCCCCAATATCTTAATTTAAAGATTCTCAAATCCATGATATAATAGAGGAGTGTTTATAATGACACAACAAACAGCAGGCATTCACCACATTACAGCTTTCGTATCGAACGCACAGGCAACGGTTACTTTCTATGCGGGCGTACTTGCCCAACGGCTCGTGAAAAAAACAATCAACTTCGATGCTCCAGAAGTGTATCATCTGTATTTTGGAGATCAAGCCGGCAGCCCAGGCACGATCATGACCTTCTTCCCTTTTGCACACGGTCGTAAAGGTGTGATTGGCGGAGGACAGGTTGGGGTAACCACTTATGTTGTTCCTGCGGGGGCGCTTGATTTTTGGAAAGAGCGTTTGGCAAAATATGAGGTTCCGTTCACCGAAACGGAGCGGTTCGGCGAGTCGTATGTACAGTTCGTTGACCCAGATGGCTTGCAGCTTGAGCTTGTAGCCCGGGAGGAAGGCCCGCTAAGCGATTGGTCTTACGCGGGAGTGCCGACAGATAAAGCCATTAAAGGCTTTGGCGGAGCGATTTTGTACAGCTCGGCTCCAGAGAAAACGTTCCGTTTGCTGGAAGAGGTGATGGGACTAAGCAAAATCGGTGAGGATGCTGGTTATGCGCGTTTCAGATCATCCGCAGATATCGGCAATATCATTGATCTTCCGATTGAGCGTGTGGAGCCCGGACACGGCGGTTCCGGTACGGTCCATCATATTGCATGGCGTGCGAAAGACGATGTAGAGCATGCGCTGTGGAGAAGCCATGTGGAGACTAATGGCTACCATCCTACACCAATAATCGACAGACAATATTTCCATGCGATTTATTTCCGCGAAGAAGGCGGCATATTATTCGAGATTGCAACTGATCCTCCAGGCTTTGCACGTGACGAGGAGCCGGAACATCTCGGTGAAAAACTGATGCTGCCAGAATGGTTTGAACAGCATCGCGAGGATATTGTGCGGCTGCTTCCGCCTATCCAAGTACCGTGAATGAGAGGAGAATGGACAATGAAACATATTTATCAGCAAGGCACGAACGCAGCAGCGCCAGTTTTGGTGCTGCTGCACGGTACCGGAGGAACGGAGCGCGATTTGCTGCCGCTGGCTGGCCGAATTGACCCTACAGCATCGGTGCTAAGCATTAGAGGCAATGTACTGGAAAATGGGTTGTCCCGTTATTTCCGCAGACTGGCCGAAGGAGTTTTTGACGAGGAGGATTTGGTGCTCCGCACGAAGGAGCTCCATGATTTTCTGGACCAGGCGGCAGTCGACTATGGCTTCGATCGTGAAAATCTCGTCGCTATCGGCTACTCCAATGGAGCCAACATCGCGGGCAGCCTGATGTTCCATTACAAGGATGCTTTCCGCGGAGCGATTTTGCATCATCCGATGGTTCCGCTTCGCAGCCTAGAGCTTCCCGATATGACCGGCATTTCCTGCTTCATCGGAGCAGGCCGCAATGACCAGATGTGCCCGCCGCAAGAGACGAAAGAGCTTCAAGCGATGCTGTCCGGCGCGGGAGCAGCGGTTAGCGTACATTGGGAAAACTACGGCCATCAGTTGACGGGCAGCGAAGTTGAAGCAGCCGCAGCCTGGTATGCCGAGGTCATTTGCCCATGATGGTAACGATTGATCCGTCTGAACGCTCGCCCCGCGACAATTATAAGCTGCTTTCGGGCAGCATTATACCACGGCCAATTGCTTTCGTGACGACGCTGTCTTCAGGCGGCGTACTCAATGCTGCGCCATACAGCTATTTCAATATCGTATCGTCCAATCCGCCGCTGCTATCGGTTTCGGTACAGCGGAAGCAGGGCGGACAGCAGAAGGATACTGCCCGCAATGCAATAGAGGCAGGGGCGTTCGTCGTGCATATTGCCGACCAATCGTATATTGAACAGCTGAATGTAACGGCGGCTAATTTGCCGCCAGAGGAAAGCGAGGTTGCAGCAGCAGGGCTTACGCCGGTTCCGAGCGTGAGGATTGCCGTGCCTGGTGTAGCTGAAGCGAAAATCCGGATGGAATGCGTCCTGGAGAAGGCCATTCCGCTCGGCGGAACGGACGATGTGCCTGCCTGCGATTTATTAATCGGCAAGGTCGTATTTTATCATCTCGACGAGACGGTTTACGATGAGCGCGGTTATATTGACGCCGACCAGCTTGCGCCTATTGCCAGACTTGCAGGCAGCGATTATGCAGGGCTCGGCGCACGTTTTTCCATTGACCGTCCAACCTCGTGATGGAATACACATATGCAGATATTCGTTGTATCTGTTTGACCAAAAATGGCAGCAGATGAGAGCTGCAAGCTTGACACTTGAAACTGCAAAGTAAAAGAACCCTCGACTACACCGTATCGGTGTAGAGCGAAGGTTCTTTTACTTTTGAATTTTAAGCTAATGCTGCAGGAGCTCTATTAAGCTTCTGCTTCCGCAAGCTTAGCAATTTCCACGATGACCTGAACGGCTTTCAGCATATTGTCGACCGAAGCGTATTCGTAGCGGCCATGATAATTTTCCCCACCGGTGAACACATTAGGCGTAGGAAGCCCCATGTAGGAAAGCTGCGAGCCATCGGTGCCGCCGCGAATCGGTTTAATATCCGGCTTAATGCCGAGATTCTCCATGGCCAGCTTCGCTTGATTTACGATGCCGATAACCGGTTCAATTTTATCGCGCATATTAAAATATTGATCCCGAATGTTCAGTTCTATGCTCGACTCGCCATATTTAAGCTTTAGCCCGCTGACGATGTCCGCCAGCTTCTGCTTGCGTCCCGCAAAGCCTTCTTGGTCAAAATCGCGGATAATATAGCGCAGCTCGGACTTCTCCACGTCGCCGCTCATTTGAATCAAATGATAAAAGCCTTCGTAGCCTTCAGTAAATTCCGGCGCTTCTTCTGCAGGAAGCTGACTGTGCAATTCCATGGCGATTTTCGCCGAATGGACCATTTTACCCTTAGCCGTGCCAGGGTGCACGTTCGTGCCTTTGCAAATAATGTGGGCGGCAGCTGCATTAAAGCTCTCGTATTGCAGCTCGCCAAGCGGCCCGCCATCCATCGTATAGGCATAATCTGCACCGAATGCGGCAACGTCGAAACGATGCGGCCCACGGCCGATTTCCTCATCCGGGGTAAAGGCGACGCGGATTTTTCCATGCTTCACTTCCGGATGCTGAATCAAATACACCATTGCCGTCATAATTTCGGCAATGCCCGCTTTATTGTCTGCGCCCAGCAGCGTCGTGCCATCGGTCGTAATTAGCGTATGTCCCACATATTGACTCAGCTCAGGCGAAGCGGACGGAGACAATACGATAGACAACGCTTCGTTCAGTACAATGTCGCCGCCGTCGTAATTATCGACCACTTGCGGCTTTACATTTTCACCGGTGAAATCCAGCGCAGTATCGATATGGGCGAGAAAGCCAATCGTCGGCACCGTTTTGTCCGTATTGGCAGGCAGTGTAGCCATCACATACCCGTTCTCATCCACAGTTACCTCCTCCATGCCGATCTTCATCAGCTCTTCCACCAACTGGTCGGCAAGTACCAGCTGACCCGGGGTCGTCGGACAAGTCTCGCTGCGGTCATCCGATTGCGTGTTCACTTTAACATAAGAAATAAAGCGTTCCATCAGTTCCTGTTTCATGCTTCCATGCTCCTTTTTCCTCTATTTCAAAATATAAGAATTTATAAGTTTACACGTATAAATAGGCTTATATTTCACCCGCGAAACGGAAGCTTTGCCGCCAAAGGACGGCTTCAGCCGTTTACGCTTGAAATATAAGAAAGTATAAGTTTTCTCTTTATACTTAGCTTATATTTCTCGGACTGAAACGCGCCGCGCCGCCAGAGGACGGCGACAGCCGTTTCACCTTGTCTGTATGTATCTCTAGGTTTATTTCTATTTTATCACAATTACAGCAGCGTTCGCGCGCGGGGCCGTACATGCTATACTTAGGATTATTGAGAAGAGGGCAGGTGCTGTTGGATGGCCATTTATATAGCGTTGCTTCGTGGCATTAATGTCGGCGGGCATAAAATGATCAAAATGCAGGATTTGCAGCGGATGTTCGAGCAGCTTGGCTTGCAGCAGGTCAAAACGTATATTCAAAGCGGCAATGTGCTGTTCGAATCAGATGCTCCAGCATCTCAGCTGCGCCTGCAAATCCAGCAGGAAATTACGGCTGTATTCGGATTTGACGTTCCAGTCGTCCTACGTACCAATATGGAGCTGGCTACGATTGTCGCAAGCAGCCCTTTTGATGCCGATCAGCTTCAGAAGGGTGAAAATATTTATGTCGCGCTGCTCGCGGACGCGCCTACGGAAGAAGGAAAGCAGCGGCTGCTCGCATGCAGCAGCGAGGTGGACGACTATCGCCTGCACGATAGCGAAGTGTATATTTATTGCCGCCAAAGCGTGCGCAAGTCGATGTTTTCGAATAATTTATTGGAAAAAAAACTCGGCGTAGCTGCCACTTCGCGGAACTGGCAGACGATGAACAAGCTGCTCAGCCTCGCTGCAGGCATGGAGGAACTGCTCAAAGGCGAATAAGCCTGGATAGCGTTACGATAGACTTTCCTATATTTCAAGGTGAAACGGCTGTCGCCGTCCTTTGGCAGCGCGGCGCGTTTCATTCCGAGAAATATAGAGAAAGGATGGCGTTAGAATATCCTTTCCTATATTTCAATAAGAAACCGCCAGCTTGGCAGCAAGGAAGCATAAAGCTTCCTTGTCCAAGCTGGCGGTTCGTTGTATGAGTTGAATAATAAGTGCTAAGCGTGCTGTTTCAGCCATTTGGCGATATCGGAAATGACGGGTTCAGCAAAGCTGCCTGGATGGTTGTATTCGGCTAACGTGCCTTCTCCTTCACCGCTGTAATCGACGAAAAAGTGGTTAAGGCCTGGGTACAGCTTGAAGGAAGCATTCGATTTCCCTTTGAACAGCTCCTCCCACAGCACATAGTCTTTATTCGCAAATACTTGGAAATCATCCTTGCCCTGCAGGACAAGCACTGGTTTCGTCAGTTTTGCGGCATATCCGCTCGCGGGATGATTGTCCATTTCCTTAAAGTAATAGGCGGGCAGGGAGAAAACCGTCGTCGCCTGCGCCTGCGCATCGGTCAACGTACCTAGCGCTTGCGCCTTCTTGTATTCGGCTTCTATAAGCTGAGCATTTGCCTGTTTGGCGGGATCTTTATCATCCATGGCAGCAATAAAAGCCTGGTTCTGGTCATAGACGATTTCCCATAGCGAGCGTGGCGAGCCAGCAAGCAGCACAAGCCCGGCAAAGTCGCCGCCTTCTGCATCAATGCGCGGGGCAAGCATGCCGCCAAGGCTATGTCCAATTACATACACTTTGGAGGCGTCAATCCGTTTATCCGCCTTTAGCAGCTTGGCTGCGACAATGGCGTCATCAATGGTTTCTTCCTTCACCGTCATTTTCATAAAAGCTTCTGTCGTCATGCTGCTGCCGTAAACAAATGTGCGTTTATCATAGCGCAGCACCGCAATTCCTTGCTCAGCTAGTCCCCAAGCAATATCGCGAAATGGCGTATAGCCGCTTACCGTCTCATCGCGATCAGATGCGCCCGAGCCTTGGACCAATACGACCGCTGTCAGCGGGCCAGTGGCATTTTTCGGAAGAGTCAACGTTCCACCGAGCTCATAAGGAGTGCCCTCGCCAACGGTAACCTCTTCTTCAACAATCGTAGCTGGCGCTTCTTTATCGATGGGCTTTGGCGTAATGAGCATGCCTTCGAGCAGCGTACTCTCCATGTTGACGTAAAGCGTAAGGTTAAAGCTAATCTTTTCAAATACAGCAGTTGCGGTAATCATCTTCATCCCTTCGTCCGCTCCAGATACTACAATATCCTCTGCGCGAACGTAGCTGCCTGCTTGAACTTTTGCGTTTTCCCACGATTTTCCTAGTACATCTACAGAAACCTGTTCCTTGAATGTATCCGAGAAGTAATCGTCCCACAGCATTTGGTAATCGCCTTTATCCAAAGCAGCAGTAACTCGATCTATCCAACGCTCGGCTTCAGACAAGGGGGTAGCAATCGAGACTTGCATCTTGCTTCTTTCATAATAGTACTGATAACCCAGAACTTTATTGAAAAAAGCGAGCGGGACATAAAGGCGTCCCTGCCGCTGAACCGAAGCGGTGTCGAAGGTGCGCTTCTCCCCGTTCACTAGTGCTTCGGAGCTGCCGGAGCTGAACGTGACCTTGAGGTCCTGCCCTTCAAGCAGAACCTTGCTGCTCGCTTTATGGTGGGTAACTTTCAGACCAAGTCCTTCGGCTGCGCTGCGCAGCGGAATCATGACCTCGTCGCTGCTGCTCAAGTAAGCCTCATTGCCAGCAGACGTCGTGATGACTTTGCCATTAACGAGCAGCTTGAGCGTTTCTGCGGCAGCTGTCATAGCGGGAAATGCAGCCATGAGCAGCAAGGAAAATACGATCGTAGATGCCAAATGCTTTTTCAAAATAAATTCAGTCCTCCTTTAGAGTGTGCCTGTCCCATCGAGGGAATCAGGCATAAGATGCTGTAGAAAAATAGCTGGATGCATGGGGTGAATTATGTAGGGCGGTTAAATAACCGCAGCTCTATTTCATACGAATGGAGCTTGTTCATGGTTTCCTAATTGTTGGACATCTTAGTTTGGGGGCTTAATCGGATTCAAGCACAGTTTCCGTGCGATTATGGAAAAAAGAGATCGCCAGCCGATCGCCGCCGCATTCCGCCGAAGCTGACACGACGCCAGACGGCTGTTCATGGCGGAATGCTGGCTGACATTAAATCGTGTGCGCGGCTTTATTTCGCGAGCAGTTTCCGCGTAATGGCGTCCGCTGCCGCCGCTGGCGGAAGCGTGCTGGATAGCGCATAAATATGAGCCAGCCTGTCGCTGATGCGCTCCACCTGGCTGCGGGCATAGGTAGCGGAGCTGCCGTCAAGCTCAGCCGCCGTAACAATAATGCCGCCCGCATTGATGGCATAGTCCGGCGCATACAAAATGCCAGCCTGCTGCAAGGCGGCATCATGCTTGGCATTCGCCAGCTGATTGTTGGCGGCGCCCGCAATGATGGGGCACTTCAGCTCCGGAAGAGTCACGTCGGTCAATATGCCGCCGAGTGCGCAAGGCGAAAAAATATCGCAGCTTTGCTTATGAATGCTGTTGACGGAAACAGCTGTGGCCCCGAACTGTGCGGCCGCCTGCTTGACTAGCCCGTCGTTCAAATCAGCGACAATAAGCCGAGCTCCTGCTTGATGCAAATAGCGGCATAAGGCGTAGCCAACCTTGCCAAGGCCTTGTACAGCGACCGTTCGCTGCTGCAGCTGCTCAGAGCCATATTTTTGCTTAAGCGATATACGGATTGCGATATATACGCCATAGGCGGTCATTTCCGCTGTGAAATTTCCCGTTGCTCCCAGCGAGCCGGTAACATCGGTCACATAACCTGTTTCTTTTGCGATCTCATCCATGTCGCCCGGAGTTGTGCCCAGATCCATGCCGGTAATATAGCGTCCGTTAAGCCGCTCAATAAAACGCCCGAGCGAGCGGAACAGCTTGCTGCTTTTGTCTGTGGCAGAATTGCCGATAATGACGGCTTTGCCTCCCCCGTAGGGGATATCGGCAAGCGCCGCTTTGTACGTCATGCCGCGCGCCAGCCGAAGAGCGTCGCTGATCGCCGCCTCTTCAGAGGCGTATGTCCACATTCTGCAGCCGCCCAGTGCCGGACCAAGCTTGGTCTGATCAATGGCAATAATCGCTTTGAGCCCGCTAGATGCATCCTCCATCACGTCCAACTGCTCGAATCCTTCGAAGCTTGCGCTCACGCTATGCCCGTCCATAGATAGCAGCCTCCCTTTTGCTGAAGTGCATAGCCGTTATGCCGTTTACTATTGATGTATTCAACAGCAGCATAACTTGATACCGATACCGCATATGCACGAGTCGGGGGAAATACATAGCTTAGAAGGGCGCAGCGTGAACAAGAAAAAAGCCGCTTGCACCAGCTGTCTGGAGTGATGAAGCGGCCCCTTTCAAGTAAGCTTTTATATCGTTGATCTTCTAAGCATAAGGAAGGATAGCAGAGCATTTAGCAGGATGAAAGGAAGGAGCCACAGGGAGAGGCCGAGTGCGGTATGCTTGGTGAGCCACGCCCAAATATCGAGCCACCCATGATTTTGAGTAATGATATAGGAGCTAAGGGTGAGTGCGACACCGGATGCAAGAAACAAAATCAGCATGCCGGTTTTCTTGAATTTGCGATAGAAGCTGCCTAAGACAAAGCCCCACAAAAACAAATGCAGAGCGATCAGGAAAAGGGTAAGCAGCTGTACGAGCAAATTTCCGTCACTCAAATACGGCAGGTAGAAAAAATACAAGCCCGACCACCAGTGGTTCGTAAGCTGATTTTCAATAATAGACATAAGCAGCAGCAGGAGCGCCGAGCCGAAGCTGATTATTAGAGCCATTACGATGGTACCTGCAAAATAATTGAAGCGGCTAATGCTGAAGCTAATCGCAAATGGAAAGGTCTGTGCGACGACGATAATGCCCAGCACGAATATATAGACCAATAGAGAGGAGATTCCGCCCGTATACATATTCTCCTTATCGTCAATCAATAAACTAATGAGCAAATTCACAATAAAACTGGAGCCGAGAATGAAGAGAGGAATGAAAAACCAGCTAAATCGATCGCGTCGATGCAGCCTGATCACGCTTATTGTGCGATTCATAACAAATCAGCCGCCTTTCGTTCGGTTTTGCCATTCGTCAGATGAATAATCAGCTGCTGTAGAGATACGGAGCCGAACTCCAGCCCTCTCGCCGTCGCCTGCTTGCGATCAACTGCGCTGAGCATGCCGTCTACTGTGGCAGAGAGCAAGGCGCCAAAGGGCTCGCGGGAAATAACGGTTTTGCCGATGAGAAACGATTCAACCTCAGATGCAGAGCCAGCCACTGTGTAGGCGCGACCCCGCAGCAGCTCGGCGTCCTCGTTAATCAGAATGCTGCCCTTGTCGATGACGATTACATGCTCCAGCAGCTGGCTGACCTCATCAATGAGATGGGAGGACAGCACGACCGTGCGGGGATGCTCGGCATAATCGGTGAGCAGATGATCGTAAAATAAATTTCGGGCCACGGCGTCCAGTCCCAAATAGGGCTCGTCAAAAATCGTCAGCGGGGCGCGGCTCGCGAGCCCGACAATGATGCCGACAGAGGAGTGCATGCCGCGCGACATTTTTTTGATTTTACGCTTCAAGGGCAGCTGGAACTCCTCGACTAATGTATTAACGAAGGTGCGGTCCCAGTTTGGAAACAAAGAGGCGGATAGCTCCAATACATCGAGCAGGCTGTAATTGTCCGGGTATTTCTGGCTCTCCTTAATGAAGCAAATTTGGCTCAGTACACGGTTGTTTTCATAAGGGGCTTCGCCGAAGACCGTCAGCTCGCCGCTCGTCGTGAACAACTGGGCAGTCAGCATATGCATAATCGTCGTTTTCCCGGCGCCGTTGCGTCCGAGCAAACCGTATATTTTATCCGGCTCCAGCACGAAGCTCACTTCGTTTACGGCATTGAAATTTCCATAAGCTTTCGTTACCCGCTTCAGCTCGACAATTGGACTCATGGCTTGGTTCCTCCTCTTCTGATCATATCTGACAGCTGCTCCGGCGTAATGCCCAGCTTCTCGGCCTCATGCATCATCGTCACCACATACTGCTCGAAAAACTGCTCACGCCGCTTTTCCATCAATAGCGCTCTGGAACCTGTTGCGACAAACATGCCAATCCCTCGTTTCTTATAAAGAATGCCTTGATCCGCTAATTGATTGACGCCTTTCGCTGCGGTGGCGGGGTTGATCTGGTAAAAGGCTGCAAATTGATTTTTCGAAGGCACCTGCGACTCTTCCGGCAGCAGGCCTTGAATAATATCGTCTTCGATGCGCTCGGCAATTTGCATGAAAATGGGTCTGCTATCGTCGATGCTTATGCTCACATTGTCCACCACCAAACTGGTTAGTTACTCATGTAACCAACTATACATGCGATCAACCAATGCGTCAATAGGCAGCCGATATGAAAAAACACAAAAAAGGATAGAAGAGGCAGTAGGGTATCTGCTCTTCTATCCTTTTTGGGGTGAAATGGGCCGACTGCCCTCTGTTAAATCGGCTGCTGTGCAGCTTCTATTTTGCCAAGCAGGTCTCGTACCTGCTTATGAATAGCATGAAGCTCCTCGGGTGTAATGTCCAGGCCGCCATAAACGCGTTTCGGAACGTCGGCAACCCGTTTTTTAAGCTCGCGGCCATCGTCCGTCAACTGAATAACGAGATTGCGCTCGTCGGCTTTATCGCGGATGCGGGTAATAAGGTTCATGCCTTCCAGCTTCTTAAGCAGCGGGGTCAGCGTACCAGAGTCGAGCAGCAGTCTCGCGCCCAGCTCTTTCATCGTCACCTTGTCCTGTTCCCATAAGGACAGCAGGGTGACATATTGCGTATACGTTAAGCCAAGCTCCGTTAGTACAGGACGGTAAAGCTTTGTAATTTCCCGCGAGCAGGCATATAAGGAAAAGCAAACTTGATTATCGAGCTTCATCCATTCATCTTCATTCATGTTAGTTGTCTCTCCCTCCGGACCAAGGTTATGCGCAGCAATCAGTTGTGTACAATTAATTAAGCTATTGTAGCATTGCCTGCGGAACCTGTCAAAAGAAGAAGCGGTATGCGCAGCAGCAAATTTCAGCAAAGCGATTTGACAATTGAAATTAAATTGTATAAAATTAAATTTATCAAAATCAATCGCTGTATTTTCAGCCTGACCGTTGTTTTTTTAAATTTAAAGGAGGTTATTATGATGTCCATTTATGATATCGAAGTGAAGAAGATTACAGGTTCGCAGGAGACGCTGGCTCCGTATAAAGGCAAAGTGATGTTAATCGTAAATACAGCTACCAAATGCGGCTTTGCACCGCAATTCAAAGGCTTGCAGCAATTGCAGGATACGTATGGCGAGCAAGGGCTTGCAGTTCTAGGATTTCCAAGCGGGCAGTTTATGAATCAGGAGCTGGAGGGCGATGCGGAAATTGCGCAGGCTTGCGAGCTTAACCACGGGGTATCCTTTCCGCTGTTTGGCAAAATCGATGTAAACGGCAGCAGCGCACACCCGCTGTTCCAGCACCTGACGAATGAGGCTCGCGGGGTGCTGGGCTCGAAGGCGATCAAGTGGAATTTTACGAAGTTTCTAGTGGATCGGGATGGCAAAGTGGTCAAGCGGTTTGGGCCGAATGATAAGCCGGAAGATCTCGTAGAAGATATCAAAAAACTACTCGGCTAAGCCAACTCTGCAGCGGGCGAAGGCTCCGCTAATCGCTTCATTATAAGTGAAGTCGGCGGTATCGCCTACCGTAATTTGCAGCCCGCCTTCTGGCAAATAGTCCTGCTCGCTGCGATAAACGCCAGTATAAGGCCCATCCGGCAAATAAGTTGGGCATACGAGCGTCCAATTTAATGGCTCGGCAGATGCCTCCAGCAGGCGCAGTACAGCATGATGCTCCTCGGCAGCCCGTGTAGACCGGCGTTTCGATTCGCTGGATTGATAGCGCAGCAGGCCAGGCTCGGTGCGGCTCTCCAGAATACCCGCCGTTCCGACCGTCACCAGACGATGGATGGCTTGCTGCTCCATAACGGCAAGAAGGCCCGGAAAGCAGGAGGAGAGCGTATCTCCTCCGTCCGTGCCCAGTGCGCTAATAACTACGCTGCTGCCTGCAACAGCTTGCTTGAGCATAGCTTCTTCGCGGGCATCGCCAACGATGGCTTTCAATTGCGGATGCGAAAGCTCAAGCTTCTCTATCGAACGCACCAAGGCATGGACGCTATGTCCATCTGCAAGGGCGCGCAGCATGACTTCGCGCCCGACGCGTCCTGTGGCGCCTAATATCGTAATTTGCATGTGATGTCCCTCATTTGCTAAAAATATGAACGGCATTGCGTCCCATATGCTTGGATTGGTACAACGCCTTATCAGCCTCGCGAATCATCTCGTCCAGTTCAGCATGCTCTGCAATTGTTATGCCAGTTGCGCCGAAGCTTGCTGACAATGGAACGGTGCCGGCTTGTGTCTGCAACGGGCTGCCAGCAAGGGCCCGGCGCAGCTTCTCGGCGAGCTCCCCTGCTTCTTCGGGCGCAGCAGATGGAAGGCAAATAATAAATTCCTCTCCACCGTACCGCCCGAATAAATCGCTATCGCTAAGCTGTTCCTGACAGACCGCTACGACATGACAAAGGGCTAAATCGCCAATGTCATGGCCGAAGCGGTCATTTATCGTTTTAAAATGGTCAATATCAAACAAAATAAGTGAAAACGGCTGTTGATTCAGCAGCGATTGATGAAGCAGCAAGCGGGCTTGCTCTAAAAAGTAAGCGCGGTTGTATATGCCAGTCAGTCCATCTATAGTAGCCATTTGCTTCAGCTTCTCTTGCAGAATCGCCTTCTCCGTAATATCCATCAAGACAATCGTCCTCCCGATCAGCTCGCCTTTGCGGCTGTGGACAGGGGATGAGCGCACAAGGTAGAACGACGGCAGGCTCGTATGCAGCTGAATCCACCTTACTTCCCGCTCATGATGCTTGAATTCCTCATCATAATGAATAAAATCAGCAGCTTGTCCCGTATGGAACAGCCATATATCCTTGAATGCCGTCCCAATCGCCGTAGGCCTCAGCGATGCGATCATCTGCGACGCCGACCGATTATAATCTACAATCCGCCCGCTCATATCCAGCACAATAACGCCGTCGCGCATGCTTTCGAAAATACGTTCTCTGGCAATTGGCGCAGCCTTCAAAATATTTGACGTCAAAATCGCCCAAATGTTCAAAATCGACGTGATAAACATAAGCGGAGGCACGATGTCCATGCCGTGTGGCGTAAGGTCAAGCAAATACATAAAGGAGGCAGTCATGGGAATAAAAATGCCGGCTGCCATCATTAAAAGCTGCTTGCGGTAAATCATCTTGGCGTGATTCCATTGACGCAGCAGCAGGTAAGCACTTACGACCAGACAGCCGAACGTAAAGCTGCCATTAATAATATACCATTCTCCAAAGACGATATCGGCGACAATAACCGATTCATTGGGACGGAGAAATATCGAACGGTAAAACATATGATGCCATTCATTTGTGACGACCAGCAATAAAGTAATAAAGGGAATCGTAAAGAGCCAGATTAGCATCTTACGGGTAACGAAGCGATCCATTCCAGTAAAGTACAGAATGAGCACTAGCGTAGCGGGGGAGATGAATGGCAGTCCCAAATATTCTATGCCAATCCAGAAGCGAATTTCGGCTAACGAATCGCTTGCCAATTCAAAAGCAAAGCCGAAGGTGTAGATAGCTGAGCAAATCGAGGTCCAGATATAGGCTCTCATTCCGGCAAAGCTGGATTTTATTAAATATCCGTAAATGGCAAGCAAGGCGCTGAGCACGCTGGAAATCGTTACAATAACAATATAATTGGAGATAGTCATATTCATCAGTTGTATGGCTCCAGTTGGTTAGAGACTGCGACGAAATAAAGTACCGCTAATTTCCTCACAGCTCCTTAGTAATTAGGTATTGCTGCAATGAAGCGCTCTCAGGTTGCTAAACAATCTATTTAGAATGGTATCACATTTTTTGCCTTTAAGGATACGCGATTTGAATGGTAATGTTAAGCATAAACCGCTTTCATCCTTCTTGGGTGGCAAAAGGCCGATAAAACCCGCTTTAGAGACTGCGACGAAATAAGGTACCGCTAATTTATTGACAAAACTCCTAAAACCGTGGAGATTTTGTCAATAAAAGCGGATACTAATTTCCACGCAGCTCCTTAGTTCGTGCATTTGCCAGTCAAGTATGCTAAGATACCTTGAGTTTCTTAGAAATATAGGAAAGTATATGATTTTTTCATCCTTTCTCTATATTTCATCGCGAAACGTTAGCTTTGCCGCCAGAGGATGGCGACAGCCGTTTACGCTTGAAATATAGGAAAGTATATGATTTTTTTTCATCCTTTCTCTATATTTCTCGGAATGAAACGCGCCACGCCGTCAAGGACGGCGACAGCCGTTTCACCTTAGGATTATGAGCTGGAGAAGGTGACATCTTGGGATTTAAGCTGGGGGTTAAGCGGGATCGGGACAATAGTCTCTTTTTCTTGACTTGGCCGATATTTTTGGAATTATTTTTGTTTATGATGATGGGAACAGCGGACACATTCATGCTCAGCAAGCTGTCCGACAATGCCGTTTCCGGCGTAGGCGCATCCAATCAATATTTGCACATTATGCTGCTTGTTATGGAGGTTATCGGCAACGGCGCTTCGATTGTTGTCGCGCAATATATAGGCTCGCGGAAGCTGGTTGAGGCTGCACAGCTGTCAGCGCTGGCGATTTCGCTTAATCTGTTGGCGGGCTTGCTGATGAGCTTATCTTGTTTGTTGTTCGGCAATGTTATTCTGCAAGGCTTGCATCTGCAAGGGGAAGTATTGGCCTATGCGCAAAGCTATTTGCGAATTGTAGGCGGCTTTATTTTTTTACAGGCAATTATTAATTCACTTTCTGCAATTATTCGGGTATACGGCTTCACGAAGGAAGCCATGCTGGTATCATTGGGAATGAACATTATACATTTGGTCGGCAACTACGTGCTGATCTTTGGCAAGTTCGGCTTTCCCGAGCTTGGGGTGGAAGGAGCAGCTATTTCGACGGTTGTCAGCCGCTTGCTGGCGATGCTGGTGTTTTTCTGGCTGATGAATCGGGTTATGGTATTTAAGGTGAAGCTGCAATATTTTTTCAAAATGTCGAAGGAATTTATTCGCAAAATATTAAAGATCGGCATTCCGTCGGCTTTTGAACAGGTGATGTACCAGAGCTGCCAAATGGTCTTTCTGTATTATGTGACGTTTCTCGGTGATGCGTCCTTGTCGGCCCGGCAGTACGCCTCGAATATATCGGTGCTGATCTATTTATTCGCGATGGCGGTCGGCATGGGTACGGCAATAATGGTAGGCCGCTACGTCGGCGGCGGACGCAGCGACGCTGCGTACAAACAGGTATTGGCAAGCGTGCTGTGGGCCAGCGGAGCGACGATGGTGATGCTGGTGTTCGTGCTGCTGTTCCGCGAGCGGCTAATGGGCTTGTTCACGGATGATGCCGACATTATTCGGCTGGGGGCGAACGTCCTGCTGTACAGCATTGTGCTGGAGACGGGGCGAACGATCAATATTATATTGGTCAATTCGCTGCGGGCCTCCGGGGATGCGAAGTTTCCGCTCTGGATCGGGATGGTTACGATGGTTGGCATAAGCGTGCCGCTCGGTTATTATCTTGTTTTTCATCTGGATATGGGACTGGCGGGCATTTGGCTGGCTATTGCGACGGATGAGTGGTTGCGCGCGGTCATTATGTATTTCCGGTGGAAGAGCCGGAAGTGGGAACGGCATGCGCTGGTGAAACCGGACTTTGTAGAGCATACGGCCTCGCATTAATGGCAGAATGGGTCTTGCGGGCGGACATACGCTTGCCGCTCATCCTGTTATGAAGTGTTGAGGCTGCGAAGCTAGGGAGGCTGGCTACGTATGGATTACGCTAACAATGATGGTCAGGATATTGCGAGCATTTGCTTGCTGGCGGGCAAGATTATTTTGCAAAATGGCGGGGAAACGTACCGGGTTGAGGATACGATGGTTCGGATCGCCGGGGCTTACGGCGTGGCTAATGCTTATAGCTATGTGACGCCCACGGGCATTATTTTTGCGCTGGATGGCGCTGCGCAGTCGACGAGGCTTGTCCGGATTTCGGAACGCTCGACGAATTTGAAGAAGGTGACGCTCGTCAATGATATTTCCAGGCGCATCTGCCAAGGGAACCTTCAGCGTCATGAAGCTTATAAGCAATTGCAGGATATTGAGCAGGCGGCGGATGATTATCCGGCGTGGCTCAAGGTGCTGGTTGCCGCTATCGCAAGCGGCTGCTTCCTAATTATGTTCCGCGGCAGCTGGAACGACTTTCTTCCGGTGGCGCTTGCGAGCGGCATCGGCTTCTTGTGCTTGCTGACGCTGCACCGCATTATGCCGATTACTTTTTTCGCGAGCTTCTTGTCGGCGGTTATTAGCGGTTCGCTGGCTGTCCTGATGGTATGGCTTGGCTTTGGGCACAATTTGGATAAAATCATTATCGGCTCAATTATGCCGCTTGTGCCCGGCCTTCATATTACGAATGCGGTAAGGGACTTAATGGCGGGGCATCTGGTTTCCGGCTTGTCCAAGGGAGCGGAGGCTTTTCTCATTGCTTTTGCCATCGGTGCTGGCATTGCTTTCGTGCTGTCCGTTTATTCGTAGCTTGAAAAGGAGGGAGAAACGATGGTTGTACAGCTGCTTGAACAGCTTGCCGTCAGCTTCGTGGCCTGCGCGGCCTTCAGCCTGATCTTCGGTGTGCAGAAGCATCGCCTGGTGCAGTGCGGTCTGGTTGGCGCATCGGGGTGGCTTGCATATACCGTGTGCAGCATGCTGGATATGAGGACGATTCCCGCGACACTGCTGGCTGTTTGTGTAGTGACGATTATTAGCCAAATAATGGCGAAGCATTATCGCACGCCAATCATCGTTTTCAGTGCGGCGGGCATTATTCCCCTTGTGCCGGGTAAAATCGCCTATGATGCGATGCGTCACATTGTGCAGGAGGAATACGTCATAGCTGTCGAGCTAGCTATGCAGGCTTTCATGATTTCTGGCTCCATCGCTATCGGGCTTGTATTCTCCGAGGTTGTTTATCTTATATTTCGCAGATCGCCGCGATCATCCTGACAATAATAATGCCTCTTGCTTATGCTGCTTCGCAGCAGGGCAAGAGGCATTTTGTATATTTGGACGCGCTTTAAACTTGCTTAGTCTAGTCTAACCTAGCCTAGCCTAGCCTAGCCAAAAGTGCTACGCCTGCGTAGTTGCATAGCGTCCGCGCAGCGATTGCGCCATGGCTTCAATCTGCTGAGGCGACGGCATCTGGAGCCTAGCCGCCGCTGCGGCAAGACCATCCGCCGTCTGACCGCTGCGGATGATTTGCTTGACGGCGTCTGCGAAGCGCTCCGCGCCGCCGCCCTGCGCCAAGCCGACCAGCTCTTCGAGGCTGGCCGTGCTGCTGCTCTCTACGAGCGGATGCGCGCCGGGCTCGGCATCGCCCGCTGCCCGCTCATAGAAGGAGCGGACTAGCGCCGCCCGCTCCTGTCCTGCGCCTTCGGCGACGATGAACGCCTGCACGATATAGGCGTGGGCCTGGCGGCGCTGCGCAATGCCGCAAAACTTAAAGCCGTCGATGCTGAGGTCGAAATCGCCCGGACAATACGCCCCGGCGATTTCGCCTTTATCGACTGGCACGCCAGCCCCGGCAAGCGCGGAGCGAATGAGGCTGTACATCAGCTCAAAATCCTGATGAAAATGAAAGTCGAGCGTGTTCGCCTTAGGCAAAATAAGCGAAATATTGACGACGCCCGGATCAAGCGGCACTGCTGCGCCGCCAGAGTTGCGCACCGCCGTCTTGTAGCCGAGCGATTCAAGCCAGCGGGAGGCGTCGCCCGCCAGCGGCAGCCTGCTGTCGCGCAGGCCAAGTATAAAGGCGCGCTCGTGGCGCCAAATATGGCATATCGCTGGCCCGCCCTGCCCTGTGCTGCGGCACAGCAGCTCATCCAAGGCGAAGGGATAAAGCGGATCGGTCTGCGAATAATCGTTCATCCGGTCAAGCAGCAGCAGATTTTGCAGTCCGGGAACCGGACTTGCTGGCTGGATTGTCATCGTGAGCTGCTCCTCTCTAGGCTTCCTGTTCCTCCATCATACTAAGCGGCGGGGCTAGAAGTCCAGCCTGACTCTATAGAGGAGCGGAAGCAAAAAGGCAAGCTGTTGAATATATTATTTTAAAATATAAGTCTTTATAAGTTTCACCCTTATGGTAGGAAGGAGTGATAGAGTGGACATGGACTTGCTGCGAACGGTATTCCCTGCAAAGCAAAAGGATGGGCATACGCTAATTGGCGAATACACCGTTGGTGAACCGAATGTTTTCTCCTGGGGGGAGGGAACGAAGCTGACAGTCGGCAAATTTTGCTGTATTGCCGGTGGCGTTTCAGTCATGCTCGGAGGGAACCATCGTACGGATTGGGTATCGACGTATCCGTTTACTTCCTTTCTTTCGAAGCATTTGCACATTACCGGCCATCCGCAAACGAATGGTGATGTCGTCATCGGCAACGACGTTTGGATCTGCACGCATGCGACCATTATGTCTGGCATTACGATTGGCGATGGGGCGGTCATTGGCATGAATGCGACGGTAACGAGAGATGTTCCGCCTTATGCGATCGTAGGTGGCAATCCGGCGAACCTCATCCGTTATCGCTTCAGCGATCTCGTCATTGCCAGGCTGCTGCGTATCAAATGGTGGGATTGGCCGCCGAAACGTATTGAGAAGGTGGTGCCGCTCATCGCGTCGCACAACATGAAAGCCTTTCTGGATTACTGCGATTCGCATGGCTACTAAGGAAATGAAGGTGTGGGGGAAAAGCAAAAAAAGACGCGGCAGCCAGCACGAACAGCTGCCACGTCTTTTTTTGCTGATTGTGTCTAGGCAGTGGTATGCAAGGGTTCCTCCTTGCAAATGCGAGTCGCCGCCGGCTATCCGGTCGGCGCCACATCCTGAATGACAGGCAGCCGAATTTCCACTTGCGTGCCAATGCCTTTCTTGCTTTGGAATGACATCGAGCCGCGATGATTGGCAATAATCTGATAGCATACCATCAGGCCGAGCCCATTGCCCTCCTCCTTCGTTGTGAAGAACGGCTCGCCGAGCCGCGACAGATTGTCCTCTGTAATGCCGAAGCCATGGTCGGTTATGCGGATAATGATGCCGGTCGAAGGCGTATAGGACAGGTCGATGTCGAGCTCGCCGCCTTCCGGCATCGCTTCGATCCCATTTTTAATAATGTTGACGAATACTTGCTTTAACTGATTGACCTCGCACTTCATTTCAGGTATCTCAGTATCAAAGCGCGTCGTGAACTGGACATTGCTAATGTTGGCCTCGGAATCGAGCAGCATAATGATGCCCCGCATAATTTCATGAATGTTGGCGCGCTGGAAGCGGCTGGCCTGCGGCTTGGCGAACACAAGAAACTCGCTGACGATAAAATTAATCCGGTCCAGCTCAGACAGCATCACATCGATGTAGGCGGGCGCCAGCTGCCCATTTTTCTTCATCAGCTGTACAAACCCGCGCAGCGTCGTTAGCGGATTGCGTACCTCATGGGCGACACCCGCCGCGAGCTGCCCGACGACGGACAGCTTCTCCGAGCGGCGCAGCACCTCTTCCGTCTGCTTGCGCGCTGTAATGTTGCGCGAAATCGTCGCAATCGCAATAATCTGTTCCTGCTCATTGCGAATGGAAGAGACGGTGATGCTCACATCGAGCAGCCTGCCGCTTTTGTCATAACGCATCGTATCGTAATCGGCAACGGAGCCGCCCTGCTGGATGAACTCCAGCATAAAGTTGCCTTCCATCGCAAGCTCTGGCGGTGTGTTGTTAAGCGGTTGGCCAAGGAGCTCCTCCTCCGTCCAGCCATACATTTTCTCAAACGCTTTATTCATCTGAATGACAGAGCCGTGCAGATTGGAGACATGAATTGCATCGGAGGTATGATTGACGAACGATTCCAAATACTGCTTCGTCTGCCGCAGCTCTTCCGCTGATTCGGTCAGCCGATTCATATACGTATGAAGGTTTTGCCCCATGGCATTCACGCGATTAGCTAATACGCCGAATTCATCATTGCTCTTTAAGGAAATACGGGCGCCGAAGTTGCCATTGGAAATTTCATTGACCTTGCTGACGATTTGATTGAGCGAGCGCACCATGAAGCCGGAAATAAAGTAGCTGCACAGCACCGTCGCCAAAATCAGGCCAAGAGATATTGCGCCTTGCGTCAGAACCTGACGCATCAGCGTCTGCTGCAGGGCCGAGTTGTTGAAGGTAATGCTAATAACGTACGGCTTCGATCCCTGGACGGGAATAAAGCTCTTGATGACCTGCTTGCTGTTCAGCTTGCTTTCAATCGTAACGACTTCGTTTTTCTCAATCGCTTTCTGAGTATTTAGGTGATCGTTATCCGGGTCCTTGTAATAATATTGGCCAAAAATAATGTTGCGAACATCGAGATTATAGACAACGGCCCCATTTTTAATGCTGACAGCAGGCGCTTTGCCGAAGTAGGCAGGATCGAAGCCGGTCACTTCGAGAATATTATTTTTATCACGCAAAATCTGCGCCACGATGGCATCCGCACCATATTTCTTTTTGCTATCCAAAAAAGTTTGCGCATGAATATAAGGATTGATCATATAGTTGGTCGTGCCGTCATAATAGTTGCCCCATTTAAACACTTTTTCGGGGTCGGAGGTGCCGAAGTTGATCGGTCCCGCCCAAAAATGCTCCAGCTTCTGTCCTTCGGGAATCGTGACATTATGCTTCTCGAATAGCTGGGTAAAGGCGGTATACCAGTAGTTCCACGTTTTCGGACTCATATAAAGCTCATCGGGGTTCGTCGAGCGTACCGATAAAATATCGTCTTTCGTCTTGATCCACAGTGTAATGTGATCAACGCCCAGCTCCTTGCTCAGCTGAACCAGCTCACTGTTGCGGACATTTTTAATATCGGGATCGAGCTTGCTTTGTATGGCAATCGCGACAGCGCGCAGCCGCTCCCCCAGCGCGTCCTCCGTCAACTGGCTGTTCTGCTCGGCCGAGGCGATGGAGACGGCTATCTGATTGCCAATAAAGCGCATTTGCTGCTCTGCGTTCTGTTGCAGCTCACCCTTGGAGGACATATAGTAAATCGTAATATTGAGTAGCAAAATCACGGTAACGGTAACCGATATGAGGCAAACGAGCTTCGCTCTGATCGACAAATCCTATTCCTCCTGGCCATGGTCGCGGATGCTTCTGTATTATTTGACATCTTTAAGGCAAATTCCTTGTTTGTGAGAGGAGATAGAGACTATTTTACTGCTTAAAATAAATTTGGAAAATAGTTATAAATGCTCTATATTGGTGTCAAAGAGTCATAAACGGGGGGAGTTGCACGATGTTTAGGCTGAAGAAGAACAATGTCATTGTTTTTCTGCTTGTAAGCGCCATTATTGTTTTGGCAGATGCTCTGCTTATGCAGTCGCTATTATTCGTTCAGCATGCTGAGGTGCTTGGCACTGCCATCGTAGCAGATTTTGTGCTGGTCATACCACTGCTGCTCTATTTTCTTGTCTATCGAAAAATAAAAAAGCCGTTGCTGGGCGTGCTGCCCCTCGCCATTGCAGGCTATTTCGCAATTCTGATGCTGATGCCGAAAACAGACAATGTGGCTGTTGTGATCGCAAAGTATACGCTGCTGCCGCTGGAGCTTGCCTTCATCAGCTATGAGCTATATAAGCTGTACCGTATTGTTAGAGCATTCAAGAGCAATTGGCAGCCGGATGTTCATCCGATGGATACTATGAGGATCAGCCTGCAAACTGTTGTTCGTTCTCCACGCTTAGCCGCATGGCTTCTGCAGGATATATCCGTCGTTTATTACGCCTTTCTCACTTGGCGACGAAAGCCGTATATCCGCTCGGAGACAGCTGTTTATACTTATCATGAAAATACCAACTCACTCATTATTGTATTGTTTCTCTCAAAAATATTGCTGCTGGAGGGCGCAGTGGTTCACTTTCTGTTGGCGCAATGGTCGCCTTTGGTGGCTTGGGTACTTTCTATAGGAAATGTTTGGTTTATCATTTTGCTGGTGGCAAACTACCGTGCAATGCGCCTGAGTCCGATATTAATGAATGATCGAAGCATCCATATCCAGTACGGCATTCAATTGCGGGTGAAAATCGACATCAATAATGTAGCGTCCGTAAAATTGGTATCGCCAGAGGAGTTGAAGGAACGGAGAGAGAAGGAAGGGCAGGCAGCCATTCAGCCGCACGGTGTGGAGCCGAATGTAAGTATTCGCTTGAAGGAGAACTTAGTGGCCTACGGCTTGTTTAGCAGCCAGCGGAGCGTTCGTGAGGTTTATATCTTTATCGATCAGCCGCAAGTGTTTCTGGCGGATTGCCTCTTTCGCATGAGCATTGCGGAGGATTCGCTGCACGTGGAAGGTTAGAAGGGCTAGCAGCATCAGGCATAAAAAAACCGGCTCCGCTGGTGAAGGGCGATCCCTTCAAGCGGAGCCGGAGGCTCTGGTCTATGCGATTATTGCTCTTTCTTGCGCGACAGCATCGCGAAAGCTCCTACGATAATAAGGGCAATGGCGAGCAGCGGCTGTACGGTGGCAAGTTGTCCCGAGGCAGCGCTCAGCGAGAAGACACCGAAGAACAGCAGCGATAGGACAGTTAAAATGTTGATCGGGATAAGCAGCCACTTGTTGCGGCTGCCAAACCAATAAAATTCAAACAAGCCGACGGCTACCGCCATAATGAAGCCTGGCCACAAAATATGCCATGCCGAGAATAACGTAGAGAGCTGGCAGACGAGTCCAACAGTGAACAAAATGCCTCCCGGAATGAGCAGGCCGACCCCTTTGCCACCTGTCACGCCGAAATACAGCCAGTGGAAAAATAGTCCCAGCGGGATGATGAACATGCTGGCCCAAAAATTTGCGAACACAGCGCCCGCTCCAAATGACTGACCTTGGTTGAAATAAAGAAATACACCAATCAGCATAAGGACAGGGCCGATAATCGATCGCTTTAACATTTTTTGTTATCTCTCCTCTTTTAATTATTTATCCGTTGCTTTTCTTAGCAACAATAGCATAGCACAGGCCCCCGCAGCATGTCGTCATGCTAGAGGTAAAGCCGCAAACTAGACTAAAGTCTAGGCAGCTGGAGGAAACGTCACGGTTTCGACTCTTTTTCACCAAATTTCCTAACAGATATGAGCGAAAAAGCAGCGTCATGGGCCAGCCCATGTTCGCATATTTATCATAATATGCTACGATGGGCATAGGCATGTAGCTTCTAGCGGAGCTTCTGGCGAAGTCTCGGGACGAAGCCGGGTTAAATTGATGGAAAGAAGGAACGGAAATGATCATTATTAAGACCGAAGCGGAAATCAACCGCATGCATGAGGCGGGTAAAATATTGGCGGAATGCCACAGGCAAATTGCCAAGCTCATTCAGCCTGGCATCACGACGCATGAAATCGACCAGTTTGCGGAAAAATTTATGAAGCAAAATGGCGCAACGCCGGAGCAAAAAGGCTATAACGGCTATCAATACGCGACCTGCGCTTCTACAAACGATATTATTTGCCACGGCTTCCCGAAGAAGGAGAAGCTCAAAGAAGGCGATATCGTGACCATCGACATGGTCGTCAACCTGAATGGCTGGCTTGCGGATTCCGCATGGTCTTATGCGGTTGGCGAAGTGAGTGATGAAGCGAAGCATTTGCTGGCGGTGACGGAAAAATCGCTGTATCTCGGCATCGAGCAAGCGCTGATCGGCAAGCGGATTGGCGATGTGTCTCACGCGATTCAGTCTTATGCTGAGGCGGAAGGCTTCTCGGTCGTGCGTGATTTTATCGGCCATGGAATTGGGAAGGACATGCATGAAGACCCGCAGGTGCCTCACTATGGACCACCGGATAAAGGGCCAAGAATTAAAGAGGGCATGGTATTCACGATTGAGCCGATGCTGAATGCAGGCACGTATTTCAGCAAGCTGGATTCCGATGGATGGACGGCGCGGACGCGCGACGGAAGGCTGTCGGCCCAGTACGAGCATACGATTGCGATTACGAAGGATGGCCCGCTTATTTTGACCCAACAATAGAACTTTACATGTATGTAACGCGAAGAGGGAGAAATCCCTCTTTTTTTTGCATGACAAAAATGGTTAATTCATCTAAAATAAATGGAATGATGGGAATGATCGTCCAAAAGCTCGACCTACATAACGTGATCATTACATGATTTTAGTCATTTTGGGGAGGGTATTCATTTGTTGAGATCGTCAGTCGTATGGAGAAATGCTCTATCTATTGCGGTTACTGTAGGCTTGGTCGCAATGCCCTTTACTGCAACAGCGGCATCTGAGAACAGCAGCACAGTAAAGCTGCGTATTATGGAAACGACCGATTTGCATGTGAACATGGTGAACTATGATTATTTTGCGGACAAGCCGACCGATGAGTACGGCTTTGCCAAAACAGCGACGCTCATCAAGCAGGCGCGCGAAGCGGCGACGAACAGCTTGCTTTTTGACAATGGCGATCTGATTCAGGGCAACCCGCTTGGCGATTACACGGCGGTTATCAATCCATTGAAGCAGGGCGAGACGCATCCGGTGTATAAAGCGATGAATTTGCTCGATTACGATGCTGGGAATTTGGGCAACCACGAGTTCAACTATGGGCTGGATTTTCTGAATAAATCGCTGGCGGGGGCAGATTTTCCTTACGTCAATGCGAACATCTATGTGGATGACAAAGATAAAGACGAGTCAAACGATAAAAATCTGTTCACGCCTTATTTGATTTTGGACAAGGAAGTGAAGGATGAGAGCGGCGCCACACATAAGCTCAAGGTAGGCGTTATCGGCTTCGTTCCGCCGCAGGTGATGCAGTGGGACAAGGCGAATCTCGAAGGCAAGGTCATTGCCAAGGATATTATCAAAACGGCGGAGAAATTCGTTCCGGAGATGAAAGCGAAGGGCGCGGACATTATTGTAGCGATTCCCCATTCCGGCTTTGAGGATATTCCGCAGGCTGAAAATATGGAAAACTCCGTGCTGTATCTCAGCAAGGTCAAGGATATTAACGCAATTTTGTTCGGCCATGCCCACAAAGTGTTTCCAGACAAGTCGTTCGAGGGCAAGCAGGGCGTTGATTTGGAAAAAGGAACAATTAACGGCGTGCCTTCGGTTGAGCCGGGCTTCTGGGGCAATAATCTTGGGATTATTGACCTTGATCTGTTGCTCACAGATGGCAAATGGTCGGTTGTGGACTCCAAGGTGGAGGTTAAGCCGATCTTTGATGCGGTGAACAAGCAGCCGCTTGTAGAAGCGGATCAAGCGGTGCTGGACGCCGTAGAAGATGACCATGAGCATACGCTCGATTACATTCGCGGCCCAGTAGGCAAGACGACGGCGCCTATCAATAGCTGGTTCGCGCTCGTACAGGATGATCCATCGATCCAAATCGTAACGAATGCGCAAAAATGGTACGTAGAAAAGCAAATGCAAGGCACGGAATACGAGGGTATTCCGGTATTATCCGCAGGAGCGCCGTTCAAGGCAGGCGGACGCCAAGGCCCGAACTACTACACAGATATTGCTGCAGGCGATATTGCGATCAAAAACGTAGCCGATCTGTATCTGTACTCCAACACCGTTAACGCTGTATTAGTAACAGGCGCCGAGCTGAAGGAATGGCTGGAATGGTCCGCTGGACAATTCAACCAAATCGATACCAAGTCGACAGCGAAGCAGGAACTGGTCAATCTGGATTTCCCGACCTACAACTTCGATGTCATTGACGGCGTAACGTACCAAATTGACGTGACACAGCCAGCCAAATACGATGCTAAAGGCACAACCGTTCATGAAAAATCGAGCCGGATCGTCAATCTGCAATTTGGCGGCAAAGCGATTGATCCAAAGCAGAAATTCATCGTAGCGTCGAATAACTACCGGGCATCGTCGAGCAAGTTTGCTAACCCGGATGGCAAGCGAATTGTTTTGGCATCGCCGGACGAGAACCGTCAGGTTGTCATTGATTACATTCGCTCCAACAAGACGATTAACCCTGCTGCCGACGGCAACTGGTCGCTTGCGGCGATCAAAGCGGACGTCAACGTTTCGTTCAAAACGTCGCCTGCTGCCAAGACGCTCGCGGATTCGCTCGACCCGCTGTCGTATGTAGGCCAAACCGATGATGGTTATGCGGAGTTCAAGATTAATTTGTCAGCTGGCGCGACAACGCCAACGACTCCAACAACTCCAACAACGCCTACGAAGCCAACTGAGCCGGGCCCAACGAAGCCGACAACGCCAACGACACCAACGACACCAACGACACCGACGAAGCCGGCGACCGGTACGACGCAGGATACGGTGTATATCGTGAAGAGCGGCGACACGCTGTACCGCATCGCGCTGAATCATGGCACGACATGGCAGAAGCTTGCCGCCTATAATAAGCTGGCGAACCCGGATCGCCTGTCCATTGGCCAGAAGATTTTGATTCCGGCAGCGAAATAAGCAGAGCTTAGTCTCGCTTGCCTGGGGGATAGCCATTTGAGAAGAAACACCCTTTCGACATTCGTCCTTGCAGCCCCTGGGTTTCCACGGCTGTTTGGATGAACGCTCGAAGGGTGTTTTTTAATTGTACAAGGGAAGTTCGCTCAAAGTGGAGTCTGGTCTGGAGGACACAGATAACGTTATTTTGTCTAAATCGCAGGGTTTGCAGGTGTTCGCGGACACAGGGGCCGCTATTGGTTCTCAATTCCCTGTTTTAACGCCATGATCAAGGGATTAGCGGATTTCCTGTCCGCTCATATGCCAAAATCGCTCGAAACGCTCAAATAGCGGAATGTCAGTCCTCCAAGAAAAGAGAGAGAATCGTGTCCGTGTAGCTGACAATAATCGGAGCCTCTACGGTAGGGATATATGACTATAATCATTTTAATCATCTTGATTTTCTCCCTAAGGGGGAGTTGAAACCAAGCGCTGCCGTTTCTCCAAATGGTCAATATAAAATTCGGACTTATCACTATAATGGGCTATTTTATAGAACGGCGCGAGCCGAAGCTGTGGATATAGAGAGTGGGAAGAGCAAGACTATCTACTTTAATGATTATGATCGCAGTCCGGCTGTTCAGTGGATAGGCAATAGTGTGGTGAAAATTGGCAGAGAAACGTTAGATGTTTCGAAAAATGAGGTTTTTGACTTTCGCGATAATTTGCAAGCAAGTAAAATGCTGCCCCCGCAAGGAGGAATATAGCGCTTTGAGGCGCGCTGAAAAACAGATGATCTAGAGCTAGATAGCTCTAAATCATCTGTTTTTTGTGGAGTGGCTATGCTCGTGGGGCTGGACTAGCTCGTCGTTGTGAATGAAAAATGCTTATTCATATTGTTGTCATCCGTCCATTGGATGGCGTCGGCGCCATTGTCGGAGGAGCCGCCCGTAATGTAAAGCACTTTGCGGCTTTTGACGTTCATGATTTTGAAATAACCGCTTCCGGCGCTTAAAATGCGGAATTGCTGATTGAGCCCGCCGTTGCTCGTATATTGAATGACAGTAGCGCCATCAGCAACCGAGCTGCTGGTAATATCCATGACTTTGCCGCTGTTGCGGTTCTTGATCGTGTAATAGCGTCCTCCAACGTCAGTGAACTGCCAGTGCTGGCTTGTCCAGCCGCCATCGGTGTATTGCTCGATCTGCACGCCGTCCGTCGTGCCGCCGCTAGTGACGCCAAGGAGCTTGCTGCTGGCGCGATTCGCGATTTTGTACCAGGACGTTGTATTGACAGGCGGCGCTACAGTACCGGTGGCGCTGCCTGTCGCCGCATCAATCGTAAGCTGGTCGGCCCAGTCCAGCGTCATGGTAGTAGACGAAGGGAAGGTAATTGGCAGCCACACATACTCTGAGGTGTTGACCGCACCGCCCCAAGCGCCGGCCCAGCGGTCACCCATGTAAAGAAACGAAGTAGTGGATGAGCCCTCAATAGGCAGCACATACGTAGATTGCGAGTTGTAGGTATTGCCATTGCCGACGTTCGTCAAGCTGCTCCATGTACCAGATATACTGCTTGCCGTCGCATATTTCGCCTGGTTCGGCGCCCAGCCAGTCGCCCCGGAGGTGACGAGGAAGTAGGTGCTGCCCCGCTTGAACATGGCAGGCGCTTCGCGGTATTGGCCAACCCACAGAGTGGAGACGAGCGAATCGACGCCAAGGAAGTCGGAGGTCAGGCGATAAATATTTAAATCGGCGTTGACGCGGGTAGCGGAGATGAGATAGGCGGTGCCATTGTCGTTGTAGACCGTCATATCACGGGAATCGTAGTTCAGCGGACGGAAGCTGCCGTGATACGTATAGGGGCCTTCAATGTTGGTGGAGGAAGCGACAGCGACCTGTGCATCGCCGTAGTCTACGCCGTTTTCCTTATGCATCCACATCACATATTTATTCGTAGCCGCATTATAGATGACTTTGGGGCGCTCAATGTTGGCGGTTGCCAGCTCGGGCGACGAGGTTTTGCTGAGAACATTGGCACGAAGCTCCCAGTTTTTCAGATCTGCTGAGCGATAGACGGAAACGTAATTGACGCCGTCGCGATTTTCGCCAAACCAGTAATAATAGCTGCCTGATTTGAGAATTCCGCCTCCATGAGCTTGAATCGGGTTGCCAGCGGTGTCTTTGAACTGAATGCCATTGTCGAACGTGACAGGAGCAGCGGCCGCAGGAACGGTCATAAGAGTAAGAGCCAAAGCGACGGTGAGCACATACGCGAGCAAAAGCCGGGACTTGCTTTTCATCATAAAAAACCTCCTTGGAATGTGATGAGGCAATCGCAAGCATCGGCGTAAGCATGGACCGCATAGCTGCTCGGAGCCCGGCTTAGGCTTAACTCGGGTTATGGGGTTGATTAGGTGAATAACGAGAAAAAGTAAGCGTTTGCAAATAAGATTGTACAACGACGATGAGGGAAAAGCATCCTATTATTTTTACTTATTTTGGTGGGTAAGCAGTGTATGGAGGGGCATCGCGGCATTTGACGTGAAACCGCTATCGCGGTACGCTAAAAGCAAAATAAAGCCGCCATGCGGTACGGCGATGATTGAGGCGGACAGGGGAGCAGAAGGATGGGAAACAGCCGCGCGAATTGGCGCAATGTCGGGATTTTCGCTCATGTCGATGCAGGCAAAACGACGACGACGGAGCATATGCTGTATGTCAGCGGACGCACGCGGACGCTAGGCAGTGTCGATACAGGAACGACGATAACGGATTCCATGGAGGTTGAGCGGGCAAGGGGCATTTCGGTACGGGCAGCGATGACCGCATTGGAGTGGTGCGGTACGCATGTGCAGCTGGTCGATACGCCAGGACACGTCGATTTTCTCTCGGAGGTGGAGCGTGCGCTGCGGGTAATGGATGGCGCTGTCCTGATCGTGTCCGCAGTGGAGGGCGTGCAGGCGCAGACGGAGCTGATCTGGAATGCTCTGCGCAAGCTGTGCATCCCTACGCTGATTTATATCAATAAAATGGACCGCGTCGGCGCTGATTGCGAAGCGGTGCTTGCTGATATCCGCAGCTATTTGACGGCGGATCTGCTCGCGGTGCAGCGTCCGCTCGGCAGCGAGCAGCAGTTCGCTGGCGCGGAGGATTTGTGGGCGGAGGGCGCGGATGCAGATGCGCGCACGGCGCTGCTTGAGGCGCTGGCGGAGCGGGATGAGCGCCTGCTGGAGCGGTATGTTAGCGGCGAGGAAGTGCCGCTGGCGGAGTGGCGGGCGGAAGCCGCCGCGAAGGCGCGCCGTGCGGAGGTTTATCCGGTGCTGTACGGCGCATCGAGCAAAGGCATTGGCGTGCAAGCGCTGCTGGACGCGATGATCGAATATTTGCCAGCGCCGGGCGGAGAGGCGGAGGCGCCGCCTTCAGGCATTGTTTTTAAGATTGAGCGTGACAAGGTGATGGGCAGGATGGCTTACATCCGGCTATATCAAGGGAAAATCCGCAATCGCGATGTCGTTCGCAATTTTACGCAGCAAATGGATGAGAAGGTGACGCAAATTCGCAAAATGGACGGCTTCCGCTCCGAGGACGCCGGAGAGCTTGCGGCTGGCGGCATTGCTGCCGTATGCGGCATGTCGCATGTGCGGATCGGCGATATTATCGGCAGCCCGGATGCCGTTCCCGAAGAGGCGCGGCTCGCTGTTCCGCTGCTGACCGTTCAAGCCCATTGGGGCGATGCCCAGCATTATCCGGCAATGGTACAGGCGCTTACGGAGCTGTCCGATGAGGACCCGCTGCTCAATGTGCAGTGGCTGCAGGACGAGCGGGAGCTGCATGTTAAAGTAATGGGCCCGATACAGCTGGAAATATTGACGAGTGTTATTGAGCAGCGGTATGGACTTGCGGTGCGCTTCGGTCAGCCATCTGTTATTTATAAGGAAACGCTTGAGGAAGTGGGGGAAGGGTATATTTCCTATTTAATGCCCAAGCCTTGCTGGGCGGTATTGCGGTTTCGGATGGAGCCGGGCGAGCGTGGAAGCGGGCTGCAATATGCTTCGGTAGTACGCTCCGAGGATTTGCTGCCGCAATACCAGAGCGAGGTGGCGCGGCGCGTGCCGGAGGCATTGGAGCAAGGGCTGTACGGCTGGGAGGTCGTTGACCTGAAAGTGACGCTGATTGAAGGGCAGCATCATGTGTGGCATACGCATCCGCTGGATTTTGCGGTGGCGACGCCAATGGGCATTATGAGTGGGCTCGCGTCGGTAGGCACCCGTCTGCTGGAGCCGATTCTCCAGTTCCGCATCGTCGTGCCCGAGGAGGCGGGAGGCCGGGTAATGAACGACCTGTCGTTAATGCGCGGCACATTCGGTGCACCCGTGCTGCATGGCGACAGAATGATTATCGAAGGGCGCGTACCCGCAGCGACTTCGCTGGAATACGCGGTGGAGCTCAGCTCGCTGACGAAAGGACGCGGGACGATTGCCACCTTTTTCGCTGGCTATGAGCCCTGCCCGCTTGATGTGAAAGCCGAGCGCCAGCGGCGCGGTGTCAATCCGTTGGATCAGTCAAAATATATTTTGAGCGTGCGCAAGGCGCTGCAAAATTAGATACGCTAGAGCTGATCAGATTAAGGATTCAGATTGAAGATTCAGATTAAAGGTTCAGATTAAAGGATCAGATTAAAGGATCAGATTAAAGGTTCAGATTAAAGGATCAGATTAAAGGATCAGATTAAAGGATCAGATTAAAGGATCAGATTAAAGGATCAGATTGAAGATGCAGATTAAAGGTTCAGATCAAAGATGCAGATTAAGAATTCAGATTAAAGGTTGAGATTAAGAAGACAGATTATGAAGTCAGGTTAAGGATTCTGCTTAAGGGTTCTGTGGAGCCGAAAAAAAGGATAACCTAAAAAGTCCTCACCCCTTTATGTAAAGAAGGGGCGGGGATTTTCATTGTTCGGCACTAGGGCTAGGGCGTGTATGCAAACGTAAACGAGGCAGACCCTGTTAGAAAACAGCGTCAAACCTAATTTTTCTACTACCGGGTATATCACACCTCATGAATGTGACCATTCGTGCCGATGGACTGCTCTCTGCTCTTCGTTTAAGAGGGATGCACCTGCACAAAGATAGATTTGGCGGACACAGCAGCAGCTATTTCATCTAAATCAAGGGCTATGGCACAGTCTGCGGACTCAGGAGCCGTTAATTCGCTGCAAATGGCCATTTTGCTGGGGTGAAGAGGGTAATAACGGATTTCCTGTCCTCTTACGGCCAGAAATCCAATCATAAGCCAGAATAGCGGAACCTCAGTCCTCCAAAAAAGGAGTGAGCATCCTAAGCTGCGTACCAACTGGGTACCAAATACGTACCAATGGCGGCCAGGCTGCATACAAGCTGCGTACCAACTGGGTACTAACTGCGAACCAACGGCGGTTAAGCTGCATACCAGCGGCATACAAGCTGCGGGATCCAAGCAAACGTGTTTTCAACTGCATTTGCATCTTGTGGCTACCTAGCCATGATCGTCTGATGATATTGGCATCGAAAAAGCGCAAAGCAAGGCGCGGCAGGCTGAATCTGGTTTGCGCACGCCCCCTAGCGCCACATGATGAACAGCAAAGACAATATAGACAGCAGAATCGACGTTATGGTCATGGCGAGCAACGGGCGAAGCGCGCGGGAGCGCAGCTCCCTCAAGTTGACGTTCAGCCCTAGCCCGACCATAGCCATCGTCAACAGGATGGTTGTAATCGTGGACAGGCTGCCTAAGGTCCGAGCGGAAAGTTCCAGCGTCGTGCCTGCAGTCATACTCCCGAACAAGCTGAGGGCGATGAAGCCGAGCAAAAACCATGGGAATTCAGGCCGAGCCTTCATCTCTTGGGCGCTAGCCCCCATCCCGCGGTGGCGGCGGCGGTTCATGATTGCCATCAGTATGAAGCTGACGGGAACGAGCAAAAACACGCGGCTCAGCTTCGCCAGCAGCGCCAGGGCGACAGCATCTTGCCCGGCCGGCTCTGCGGCAAGCGCCACATGGGCAATTTCATGCAGGCTGATGCCTGCCCAAATGCCGTATTGCTCCGCAGTCAGCGGCAGCAGCGGCTGGAGGGCGGTGTAAGCGAGTGCGGCAATCGTGCCGACCAACGCAACGAGCCCGACGCTTGCGGCTGTGTCCTCGCCGCGAGCTTTAAGAATCGGCGATACAGCCGCAATGGCTGCCGCGCCGCAGATGCCTGTGCCGATTCCGAGCAATAGCGACAGCGGCATATCGGCTTTGAGCTTGCGGGCGACAAGCAGGGTGAAGAGGGTGGAGAAGAGAATGGTGGCTGCGGCTTGCAGCAGCAATCCGGTCCCCTGCTCCAGCAAAATGGTCATATTCAGCTTGAGCCCAAACAATATAATCGCAAGCCGCAGCAGCTGCTTGGAGGAAAATTGGATGCCAGCGCGGAGAAAAGCCGGATATCCAACGAACTGGCGAAAAAGCACAGCAGCGATTAAGGCAATCGCCATAGGCCCTATGCGGCTGAAGCCGGGAAGCATGGCGAGCGCATAAGCAGCGGAGGCAAAAGCAGCTGTCAGCGCAACCCCGCCCAGCCAAGCCGCAGCATGCCCCTTGGCGTGCCTGCTTAACGCTCCCTGCGGCTCCGTCTTTTCCGAAGAGGGCTGCCTCATCATCATCGCGTTTATTTCTGCTTTCATAGCTGTCACCTCATCCTTATCCTGTAAGCGAAAAGCCCGCTGCTACTGCTTCCGACGCCGATGCCGCCAATAGCGGGCGCATGCTTCCTGCTTGTTTTATAAATTAAGCATAAGGAATAGCTTACGATAAGAAAAATAAATTGTTATGATTATAATCATAACTAAATACTTATGGTATTTTCATAAATAGAAAAGACAACAGATGGAGAGAGAGGAGCGTGTTTAAACGATGGATCAATCCCTGCTCGTTTTTATTGCGGTTGCTGAGGAACGGAGCTTCACTCGCGCAGCGGAAGCGCTGCATATGACGCAGCCAGCAGTCAGTCAGCATATTCAGTCGCTGGAGGCGGATTTAGGCACCAAGCTGCTGGATCGCAGCAGCAAGTACGTCCGATTGAATAAAGCGGGTGACATCGTGTATCGCCATGCGAAGGAAATCAGCGGATTGCATGCGAAAATGCAAAGTCTGCTGGGTGACCTGCTTCACACGGCAAGCGGCGCGCTGTCGATCGGCGCAAGCTTCACCTTTGGCGAGTATGTGCTGCCGCATATGATAGCCTGTTTGCGGGTGCGGTATCCGCTTATTACGCCCACAATTACAATCGGCAACACGAAGGACATTGCGGCGCTCGTTGCAGCCCGCCAGCTGGATATTGGAATCGTAGAGGGTGCGGTGCCGGAGCAGGACAAGCTGCAATGTGAGCCTTTTGCCAAAGATGCGATGTATGTCGTTGTTGGCGTCAGGCATCCTTACGCGCGGCAGCATGATATAGAGGCTGAGGCGCTGCTGGGCGAGCATTGGATTATGCGGGAGGAAGGCTCGGGAACGCGGACGGCAATGGAAAAAATGTTCGAGCAATACGATATTCGGCCGCTTAACCCTATGGCGTTTGGCAGCACGCAAATTATTAAGGAGTCTGTGGAGGCGGGTCTGGGCATCTCTTTGCTGTCAGAGTGGGCTGTGCGCAAAGAAATTTCGCTCGGGACGCTGAACAGGCTGACCATCGATGGCCAGCCTGTTCAGCGAGATTTTTCGATTATTACGCTGCGCGATGCTTTTCATACGAAAGCGGCGGAGCTGTTCATTGAAATGTTACGTGCCCGCGAAGGCATGCCGCAGCAGCCGGCTTAGGAATCCCCCGGTCCAGCAGCGATAGGGCAACATCCTCTTATGAAAAATAGCCCCTGCCACCCGGCCCATAACCGGCTGCGCTGCCTCGAGCGCACACCATGGCATGTTCCCCTTCAAGCTTACCGGCTAACTTAGCCGGTAAAGCGCAAATGGCTCGCCATGCTTAAATCGCAGGCTGATTTCATCCAGCCGCTCCATGACGGCCGGCTCGGGCTGAAGGCTGGCTGAAGCCAGATTGGCCTCCAGCTGCGCTGTGCTCGTCGCGCCGACGATAACGCTTGCCACGGCGGGCTGCTGCATAAGCCAGTGCAGGGCAAGCACAGCTGGCGTGCAGCCAGCTTCAGCCGCAAGCTCGCCGACTTGGCGGCTGAGCGTGAAGCCTTCGCCGGTGAAGAAGCGGGCGAAGTCCGGGTTTTTGTCCAAGCGCGACCCTTCCGGCGCGCTTTGCTGCTCGCTGTATTTTCCGGTCAGCAGGCCGCCGGCAAGCGGAAAATAAGGGATAATGCCGACGCCTTGGTCGAGGCATAGCGGCGTAATGTCGCGTTCCGGCGTCCGGTCGGCGAGCGAATAGCTGGTCTGAATCGACACATACCGATTCAGGCCAAGGCGGTCGCTGATGCCGAGCGCCTTCATCAGCTCCCAGGCCGCATAGTTCGATGCGCCGATGTAGCGGACTTTGCCGGCGCGCACCATATCATCGAGCGCCCGCAGCGTTTCTTCCAGCGGCGTTTCCGGATCGAAGGTGTGGATTTGGTATAAATCCACATAATCCGTCTGCAGCCGCCGCAAGCTTTGCTCGAGCTCCAGCTGCAAATGATAGCGGGACGAGCCGCGCTCATTTGCGCCTTTCCCGCGCGGCAGCCCGGCTTTGGTGGCAATGACGGCCTCATGCCTCCGGCCTTTAAGCGCTTCGCCGATAATCGTCTCGGATGCGGTGCCCGAGTAAATATTGGCAGTATCCAGAAAGTTTATCCCACTGCCAAGCACAGCATGTATAATGGAAATAGAGCTTTGCTTATCCGCCCGCGAGCCGAAGGAATTAGTTCCAAGGCCGAGAGAGGATACTTTCAGTCCACTAGTGCCAAGACGTTTATAGATCATAAGCTAAAATCACTCCGTTCAACATTTAATTGGTTCCTTTAGGCAGAAGCTTGCTTGTCTGCTGCTCCAAGGCGACCATTTTAAATTCAAGATTTTATAGTTTTTTTATAAATACGCTTTTATTTCACTATAGCATAAGAATGTGGGGGACGACGATGCAAAGAGTGATAGCGCGGGCGCAGCTGCTTGCAGATGAAGAAATGAAAGCGCTCGCTTCTGTAGAGCGCTTGAGAGAGCAGCTGCTTCCTTGGATTGAGCAGGGCAAATTTATGACAGCTGCTTTATTTAAATGGGAGCGTAATCTTTTCTTATACGTAGAGAGCCTGATCGATGAACCGCCAGCGCCAGAGGAGCTCATGCGTGATTTGAGCCGTTGCTTGGAGCCATGGCCCGGTCAGGCCGAGAAGCGGTTATGGATTCCGATGATTGATGTTTTTCATTTCAATGCGCCAGCAAGCCCGGAGCATTGGCGGCGCAAGGAAGCGGTGGAGCGGCGCGTCGGGCGCGTGGCGCATTTGAAGCCGGAGATGGTGGCGAGCTACATTTATTATCACTACCAGCTGCAGGAGGAGCACGCATTTCATGGGCCTAAATATGAAATCATCGCGCTGCATGAAAATTTGCTATTCGGTTATCAGGAGTTTCCAGGTGTAGTGGAGGAGCCAGTGCTGCCGCGCAAGCTGAAGACAAACGGAACGCCTGCGGACTGGAGCGAATCGCGAATGGATTTGCATTTTCAGCCATGGCCCGATGGTCATTTGTATTTCAAGCCGGTGGAAACTTGGTTTGCTTTGGGTGAATAAGGAACAAACTGACAAAATTCATCATAATTTCATGAAAAATGATCAGTTAGAATTAAGGGAATCTTAAGATAAATCATGTATAGTAAAGGTACAAGCTGTTTAGGCAGCATTCGAAGCCGGGAGGGGACCTGTTATGCGTGAGCCAGTCACTTATTCCGTAGTCATTCCTGTGTATAATGATGAGCAAATGCTTTACGACACCTACAAGCGGCTAAAACGAATTATTCCGCCCATTGGCGAGAATTACGAACTGATTTTTGTAAATGACAACAGCACGGACCGCTCAGCAGATATGCTTCGAGTCTTTTGTGCAGCCGATATTCGGGTACGTGCCATCCATTTCGCCAGCAGCTTCGGCTATGAGGCGGCCGTTGCCGCAGGAACCGACCATGCCTCGGGCGAACAGAAGATCGTCATGGAGGTATCTGACCGCTTCCGCACCGTTAGTGCAGGATTGAAGGGTGCTTCTCCGTTTTATGTTGTACGGGCTAAGGAAGGCTTTACCCATTCACCGCTTTGGGATTTTGCTTCGGAGAGTGCCGCATGCTAATAAATAGAACAGCTGGATGGTTTTTTGTTCGCAAAAAATAACCCCCGCCTTATTAGGCGAGGGTTATTTTTAACTGGAGCGATGCTATTTATGCATATGCGCAGGTTTGTCCTGATGTACCCCGTAGAAGAGCGGCTGCTGCGGATCTGTTATTGTTCAATGTAAAAGCCGAATGAGTGCAGGTTGTCGGCGCTGTTGGTCATGGTGAGCGCTTCTGGCAAATCGATTTTGTCAAAGGCGTTGTAGTAAGGAGTTCCAGCAAGCAGCACAATAGCAATGGCAATAGCCAGCCTGCGTACCAACCGCTCGCTTGGGCGGCGATTGAGCTTCGCCTTCGGCAAGGTCACTCTGCTGCTGCGCTCGCCATGAATCATCCAGAGGACGGCAGCGGCGAAGCCAAGCATGGAAAGCGGGATATTGAGCGGCATCGAATGCAGGGATACGGCGACCGATAAGGTTAAATAAAAGATCGTTAGCGTACAGAGCGACAGCAGCTGGTAGGGCAAAATGAATGCGGGCTCTGAAGCGCGATACAGCATGCGCACAGGCAATGGATCGCTGGACTTCCGTCCTGTGTTTTTCCGCATTCTGAGCAGCTTCGGCATGCTTCTGACCCACAGCAGCGCTAGCGACAGAGTCAAGATCGGTACACAGATGAGCATGCCCAAATCGTAATCCGGAGGGAGCTTGACGGCCATGGTGACGACTCCGCCCAATGCGGCTGCTGTTGGAATGGACAGCACAATTGTCCAAATGAACAAGTTTTTGGCACGCTGGTGCAGCTGCTGCTCGGATTTGCTGTAGAGCAGGGAGGAGGCCTTATTGCCGGCAATCCAAGACAACAGCAGCGCTAGGAATAAACAACCAAGCGTAAGATGAACCAAGGTGATATACAAAATAGCTTACCTCCCAGTATAATAATAACTAGATATATTTTATCGCCTGCGAGCTTCTCGCTATAACAGTCTCTGGTTCAGGTAGTACCTAGACTTTAGACGAGGGAATATCAGGAATGGTTGCTTTATAATACAAGAGTAACCGATTTGAGTCTGGAGGTGAAGAAGCTGCTCGAGCTGCATGATATTATACCGTATTTTTTCTCTGTAAGCATTATCTGCACGTTCGCTTATGCAGCGTATTTCACTTTTCATGCTGCAAGCGAGCCGTCCCGCTGGTCGAAGGACAAGGTCCATACGCCAGCACCTGAGCGTATTTTGCCAACTGTTCAACGGGCTCATACCGTTGCGCTCTGGCTTGTACGAAAAGTAAAAAGAAAAGAAGCGCCTGATGGTGATCCCACAGATTGCAGCTCCTCGTTTGTGAAGCAACATCCAAACAAACGAGGAGGATATATATGTTATCTAAATATACAATGGAAATGCTTAAAAAATACCGCTTTATCCTTATTATCGGGCTGCTGCTCATCATTAGCGGCTGTGGTGCGCCGAATGGAACGATTGATTCAGCGACACCAGGATTTTTCAACCATTACGTCGTTTTCCCCATCTCTTATTTAATTCAACACATTGCGCAGTTTTTTAACGACAGTTTTGGGATGGCGATTATTGCGATTACATTGCTTATCCGTCTGGCCCTGCTTCCGCTTATGCTTCGCCAATCCAAGAGCCAGCAGGTGATGAAGCAGAAGATGAGCGTTATGCAGCCGCAGCTGAACCAAATTAAGGAAAAATACAAAAATGACAAATCGCCTGAAGCACAGTCGAAAATGCAGAAGGAAACGATGGCGCTGTACGGCGAGCATAAGTTTAATCCGCTTGCCATTGGCTGCCTTCCGATGCTCATTCAACTGCCGATTTTGTCAGGACTGTATTATGCGATCAAAATGACGCCGGAGCTGGCGCAGCATTCCTTCCTCTGGTTCCAACTGGGCGCGCCGGATCACATCCTGCCGTTTCTCGCCGCTGCTATCTATTATGTGCAGTTCCGCGTGTCTCAAATCGGGATTGACCCAGCCCAGCAAAAACAGATGGCGCTGCTTGGTTACATTTCACCGATCATGATGGGCATTTTCTCTTTTACCGCGCCTGCTGCTGTACCTTTGTATTGGGTTGTTGGCGGCGTATTTATGATTTTGCAGACGATGCTTTCCAAGCGGCTTTACCCAATGCCGACAGTGCCGGTCGCTTCGGCAGTTGAGGCCGCGAAGCCAGCGCCAGTGAAATCGAAAAACAAGAAGCTGCCAGCGAAATCTTAACCCGGATATTGAATAGACGCTCCAGAGGGCTCTCAACCCTCGGGGCGTTTGTTTTTATTTTTTTGAAGGCATAAGAAAACGGCGGGCAGAAGATTATAAGTCGAAAATCCTATAAAGCACTTTATTATGATACAATAAGTGTAAGGTTTAGTTTGGCATGCGGACAATGGAATGGAAAAAGGAGGCCTTGCACGATGATTAAGCGTTATCCTGCGAACGAGCGGAACTTTTTTGATATTGGTTGGTTGAGGGGCTCACGCAGCTTCTCGTTCGGTGATTATTATGATCCCGATAACGCTCAGTTCGGCGTCATGCGTGTATGCAACGAAGATGAGATTGCGCCGGGCCGCGGCTTCGGAGCGCATCCTCATAGCGACATGGAAATTGTCACCATTGTGTTGAAGGGCCGCCTCAAGCATGAGGATAATTTAGGCAATATGGAGGTTACCTCTGCGGGAGAAATCCAGCGAATGACAGCGGGCTCCGGCATTGTCCATGCAGAATACAATGATTCGGATACCGAAGAAGGACATTTTCTTCAACTGTGGTTTATGCCTCGCGAGCGCGGGCTGACTCCTTCCTATGAGGTGCATCGGTACGATCAGGAGAAGCTGGTCAATGCTTTTCTGCCGATTGTCACGCCGGAAGGAACGAATGGCACAGCGATGATTCATCAGGACATGTCGATTCATCTGGGCCGCGTTGAGGCAGGGAAACGTTTGTATTACAGCCAAAAGGCAGGCCGGCGTGTGTTTCTCATGCTGATTGAGGGCGCTGCCGATGTGAACAATCTTAATATGGTGGCGAAGGACAGCCTTCGTGCGGAGTTTGAACCGGAAATTCTAATCAAGGCGAAGGAAGATACATTCGTCATGCTCATTGATATGCCATAAGGACGGAAGTTTCTGCGCGAGGAGGAGAAAGCGATGAAGGAAACGTTATTAATCAAGCATGCGGTTGGAGGAAGAACCTTTGTAGATTCCAGCAAGCATGGCGTTCATTATCACATTGAGCAGGCTGCTGATTTGTGGGCGTTCACGGTCACTGTGCCGCCGGAGCTTGATTTGGCTGACCTGCTTGCGTGGAAGGAAGAACTGAACGTCTTTCTTTTCCAAGAGCACGAGGATAAGCCAACGGTCAAAATTTGGTTCTATGTACAGGAACAATCCGTCAGCTTTCAAGCTAATGAACACAAGCTTGCGTTCAAGGCGAAGGCGTTGATTGAATATATTCCACACAATTACGGCTACAAGCTGTAAAGCAGGGCCAAGGTGAAACGGCTTAAGCCGTCCTTTGGCGGCGTAGCGCGTTTCAGTCCGAGAAATATAAGCGTATTTATAGATGTAAAACTTATAAATTCTTATATTTCAAGCAAAAACGACCTCGTCGTCCTTCTGTGACGAGCGAAGAGCTTTGCCCTAGAATTCTAAGCGGATATAAGGGGCAAACGAGCAAACTTATACATGCTTAGAATTCAAGGTGAAACGGCTGTCGCCGTCCTCTGGCGGTAATGCTAACGTTTCGCGGTGAAATATAAGCTAAGTATAAAGAGAAAACTTATACTTTCTTATATTTTAATAAAATCGCTCGCTGCTGCATATACATCCTTTATGCGAATGAAGGACAGGGTGCCTTGGCTTGACTTATTCAGGCGTACCGATCAGTTGTACAACGATTCATTGCTTGGGCTCGGGCGGCTGGTAATAAATTGCGTCCAATCCCTATGTATGGAATTTCGCGAATTATCAAACGCTAGGAGCAGGAACAGGATTATCATGGCAATAGCATGTCCAATTAAAGGAGGCGTTGACGATCTATAGTCGGAAAAAGTTTCAAGAGGAAGTCCCTGAGGTCAGCACGAAAATATGGGCTTGTACGAGTGATGTTTGCAATGGCTGGATGCGTGCAAACTTTTCGTTCGAGCAGTCGCCTACTTGCCTGCAATGTAATTCTCCTATGGAAGAATCGGAGAAGATGCTGCCACAGCTCGTCAACTCCAATGATATAAATCGGGCGAAAAACAGCATACCCGTTACGGAATAAACCGAATAAATGGTGGATTCAAACAAAGGGCGCCCATTGGGCGCCCTTTGTTTGGGCAAACCGCCGAAGAGCGTCTGCTGCTGTTCATGCATTGACACCTATCGCGAGTTGTAATTATAATTGTTACATCATGAAGGGACGCAAATGGACGATAGAAATGGAGAGATAGCTCGATGAAACAACAGGTGCTTACATCGCAGCAAAAACCGGCTTCTTCGGCACGAATAGGGATGGCGCTGCTGCTTGGCGCTTTAACGGCCTTCGCTCCGTTATCCATCGATATGTATTTGCCGGCATTGCCGGAGCTGGCAAATTATTTTGGCGCAAGCACCTCCATGGCGCAGCTGAGTTTGACGGCTTGCTTGCTCGGCATTGCTGTAGGCCAGCTCATCATTGGCCCTCTTAGCGATGTTTATGGCAGGAAAAAGCCGCTTATTATTGGACTCATCGTATACGTTATAGCCTCCGTGCTATGTATCGTCGCGCCGTCAATTGAGACCTTCGTGCTGCTGCGGCTCGTTCAAGGCTTGGGCGGGGCAGCGGGAATTGTGCTATCCAGAGCGATTGTGCGGGATATGTATGAGGGGCCCGAAATGACGAAGTTTTTCGCCCTGCTTATGCTGGTGAACGGTGTAGCTCCAATCGCTGCGCCCATAGCAGGCGGCCAGCTGCTGCAATGGACGTCATGGCGCGGTGTTTTCCTCGTGCTCGGTGCGATTGGACTTGTTATGCTGCTTGCTTCATGGCTCGGGCTTAGAGAGACGCTGCAGGAGCATAATCGATTGAAAGGCGGGCTTCAAAGTACGCTGCGTACCTTCGGCACATTAATCCGGGACCGCGTATTTATGGGCTATGCGCTTTCTCAAGGCTTTGTAACCGCGGCGATGTTTGCTTATATATCGGGCTCTCCGTTTGTACTGCAGGAGATTTTTGGCGTATCGCCGCAAATGTTCAGTTTATGCTTCGCAATCAATGGTTTGGGCATCATTATTGCCAGCCAAACCGCTGGCAGGCTTGCTGGCAAGGTCAGCGAGACGAAGCTGCTTATCGTCGGGCTAAGCATGGCATCTATTGGCGGTGCAGCGCTGCTGCTCGTCATATTAGCCGATCTCGGGCTGATTGCTGTACTCATTCCGCTATTCTTCGTCGTATCCAGCGTCGGCGTCATCCAGACGGCGAGCTTTACGCTGGCGATGCAAAGCCAAGGCAAAGCAGCCGGAAGCGCTTCGGCGCTGATCGGCTTGCTATCCTTCGTCATCGGCGCAATTGCAGCGCCGATGGTAGGTCTGGGCGGCAGCCACACGGCGCTGCCGATGGGCCTTGTTATTGCAGCATCGAGCATCCTTGCTGTGCTGTTCTATGTGTTTATGGCGCGTAGGGGGACCGCAAGTTAGCTGGAAGCTCACACAAAAACGACTATCCGAGCAAGTTATCGGATAGTCGTTTTATTTTTGCCGCTATTTTTCGATTCATAGAGGGCTTGATCCGCTTCCTGGAAGCTCGTTCCTTTGGATTCGCCAGGGAGATGCTCATGCAGGCCGATGCTGACGGTGACGGAATGGTTATCCATTTCAGCGATTTTGGTCTGAGAGATGGAAACGCGAATTTCCTCCACGAGCGCAAGCGCCTTCTCCAAACTCTCTTCATGAAGGATGAGAATAAATTCCTCACCGCCATAACGGGCGGCAAAATCATCGGTTTTCAAGTGCTTCAGCAGCGTCGCCGCCATCTGCTTCAGCGTAATATCGCCAACCCAATGCCCATAGGTATCGTTGACATGCTTGAAGTTGTCGATGTCTATAATCGCTAGCTGGAAGTTGAACGGATTAGCCTCTTGGTACTCAATGAGCTTTTCCGCATATTCGTGAAACGTTTTATGGTTATAAAGATCGGTGAGCGGGTCGATTTTCGACATCCGATCCATCACGATATTTTTGATCAGCAGCTCCTGCTCTGATTTCAGCGTCCGGTTGAGCGTGACAAGCAAGCCTCTTGCCCGTTGAATAATGGCGAATCCTACTAGCGCTGTCGTAATTAGAATACCCGCGAAGAAGAAGGCATCGAGATCAGTAAATCCTTCATCATAATAATAAGAAAAATAAATATAAAACAGGTAAAGCATCGAGACGAGCAGCGAAACAAATAAATAATACGGCCGCAAAAATAAAATCGTAATCAGCATCGGAAGCAGCAGCAAGGCGGGTGCCGTTAAAAGCTGTGCATTTAAAAAAAATAAGAAGCTCATCGTAATGAGATGAGCGCCGATAATGAGTGCTTTTTCGATAAAGCGGTTTGCATAGCGGATAATGACTTCAAGGGATACCATAACGACTAGCAGAAATATGTTTTGCACCAGGATGTCATAAGTAAATAGTCGGTTTGTGAAAAAGGTATCTTCCGTTGAAGTATTTTGGAGAGCAAATATCGTGTATTGACAAGTAAGCGCTAGTATACATAACACCCAATACACATTGAGCATAATGCGGTACCAGCTTGATGAATCATGTCGGGGTAATGAAGATAGACTGAACATATCTGCCTCTTTTCCAAAATGGTGCCTCCGTTAGATGGCTAGCTGAATAGCTTCGACAGACCATTCCTTCTATCCTGCAAATTCGACACTTATTCATGCGAAATTTAGAGGTTTGCTGTTAAAATTTGCATATTGGGGTGCGAGAGTATAATTTTCTTAATATATTAGAAAGTTTACATTGAAAAATCACCTCGCTTAGTAGGAGAGAGTTTGAGTATTCAAATGCCTACTGAAAGACAATCCATAGCTTATTTCTTATACAATGAGGGTCTATGAAACAAATCTTTAAATATATATTTTAATTCGACATTTTATTATCTAATTCGACAAAATACAACTCTTGTAAATTAATGAAAAAAGAAATAGATTGTTACTATGTGTTGAAAAATGAATAAGGAGGAATATTTTTTTAAACGTTATGATAGATTTTTATTGATGACGGATTGTAATATGAAGTGCGACACATAAAAATGACCCATGACCGATTCGTGTGTAGAATGAAGTTACCACACTACCCCTACACAGGAGAATCAGCCATGAGCTACC